>JARGOD010000016.1:35395-68035 GCA_029210205.1 Verrucomicrobiales bacterium
GCTCAGAAGATTCGCGGTCTTGGCGTAGCAAGGACATTCCTGTCCTTGTCGGTGCTTTGACGAGGATAAGAGCCTTCTCGAAACAGGGTTAGGTCACTGACCAAACCCTCTTTACTCGCGTTTTTTCAGTGGCGCATTTTGAACTTGTCTACGAAGATTCGGCATGAGCGAACGGAGTGAACTTTGCGAGTCGCCCGAGGAAGAACTTTCCAATGCGATCAGTCATGGGATCGGCGCGATTCTCAGCGTCGTAGGTCTTGTCATCATGGTGAAGCTAGCGGTGCCGCTTTCGGGTTGGCACGTCACTAGTGTCGCGGTTTTCGGCAGCAGCCTGATTCTGCTCTATACTGCATCGACCGTTTATCACCTCGTCACGACGCATCGGCTGAAGCGGATTTTTCAAATTCTCGATCATGCTCTGATCTTCGTCCTCATTGCAGGAAGCTACACGCCCTGGCTCTTAGTGAACTTGCGCGGACCGTGGGGATGGTCGCTTTTCTTTGTCGTGTGGGGGATTGCTCTGGCGGGAATGATCTTGAAAGCGTTTTTCCTTCCGCGCTTTCAACGGCTGGGTGCAGCCCTCTATGTCGTGATGGGCTGGATCGTCTGCATTGCGATAAAACCTCTCATCGAAAGCGTCGGTCCGATCGGGATGTCGTGGCTTGTCGCGGGTGGCCTCTGTTACACGGGAGGTGTCGCGTTCTTCCTCATGAAGCGGAAATATTCGCACCTGATCTGGCACCTCTTTGTGATGGCAGGGAGTATCTGCCATGTCATCGCGGTCGTCACCGGGGTGATCGGTGATCAGTAATCGAGGATCGGGTCCGGAGTCACGGCCGGCTCGGGGTATTCGAAGGTGCGACCCTCGAAGTTTCGGATGACGACGCGCTCGTCGTTCCGCTGGAGAACATACTCAGGATTCACCGGGACTTTGCCGCCGCCGCCGGGAGCATCGATGACATACTGAGGGATGGCATAACCGGTCGTGTGTCCGCGGAGGCCCTCGATGATCTCGATCCCTTTGGCAACGGAGGCCTGGAGATGCGAGGAGCCTTCGATGAGGTCGAGCTGGTAGAGGTAGTAGGGTTTGACGCGACACATGAGCAGCTTCTGGACGAGCGATTTCATGATCTCGACGCTGTCGTTGACTCCGCGAAGGAGGACAGACTGGTTGCCGAGGGGGATCCCGTGATTGGCAAGTCGCTCGAGGCCCTCTTTCACTTCAGTGGTGAGTTCACGGGGGTGATTAACATGCACGCTCATGAAGAGCGGGTGATACTTCTGAAGCATCTCGCAAAGCTGCGGCGTGATCCTCTGTGGCAGGAAGATCGGAATCCGCGAACCAATACGGATGAACTCGATGTGCTCGATCTGACGAAGACGGCTCAGGATCTTTTCCAGTTTACTGTCTGAAAAGAGGAGGGGATCGCCACCGGAGAGAAGCACATCACGAATTTCGGTGTGTTCTTCGAGATATTGGAAGGCGGCTTCGTAGTCCGTTTCGAGATCCTGTTCGCCGGCCCCGCTAACGACGCGGCTGCGCGTGCAGTAGCGACAGTAGGCGGCGCAGCGGTCGGTGACGAGAAAGAGAACGCGGTCAGGGTAGCGATGAACGAGGCCGGGAACGGGCATGTGTGAGTCTTCGCCGCAGGGGTCAGCCATTTCATACGGAGAAGTCCATGTTTCTTCTATTCGCGGGATGACTTGGCGCCGTATTGGACATTCCGGATCATCGCGATCGATGAGGTTGAAGAAGTGAGGCGTGATCGCCATTGCCAGCTTGGTGCCGGAAAGAATGACCCCGCTCCTTTCTTCTTCACTGAGGTTCAGATGTTCCTCAAGCTGAGCGAGCGAGGTAATGCGGTTCTTGAGCTGCCATGTATGACTGTTCCATTCTTCGGCCTTGATATCACGATCAGCCCAGTAGCCGGGAGCGCTGGAGTGGAATTTTTTCTCCAGATCGAGGGCAGGATCGTGATACATGAGGCAGAGAGAGGTGGGGCTTCGAGAATAGACGTTTTGAAAAGGAAAACCTTACCTAAGAAGGCTAATGATAAAGACGAGGGCGTTGAAGTCAAACTGACCTGCTAGATTCACCACTCGATAAGTTAACGTTCGCGGGTTTTCAGGCAGTTATAAAATAGTGTAAAAATTGTATGGGAAAGATTCACAGGCAATCTGTTCTGAGCGCTTGATATTTTGACGAGATGCGTCTGATTGATTCCAGTTCTGATCCATCTTCCTCTACGCTCGAACTGCTGTGACGCCCTATCTCAAAATTCTAAAAAATGTTCTCAAGCCACACTGGTTTGAAATCATTCGGCTAATTAAATGCTCTCCCGGGCTGTCTGTTGGAGAGTTGTCTGAGAAATTGGAGATGAGCTACATGGGGGTCAAGAAGCACTGCCTCGCCCTTGAAAAACTGGGATACCTCGACACCTGGAGGCGCCCCAAAGTGGTGGGCCGACCCGAAAAATCCTATCGGGTTACCGAAAAGCTAGGACCTTTATTTCCGGGAATCGGAAATGATGTGAGTCTCGCTATTCTTGATGCCGCGACACAGCTGGAGCCGAACGCTGCTGAGAAGCTCCTCTTCGCTTTTTTCCGTGAGCAGACGGGAACGCTTGTTGCTAAAGTGAGCGGAGAATCTGTTCAGGGACGTGCAGAGCGCCTCGCTGCTGCTCGCGCAGCTCAAGGTTACTTTTCAATTTGCGAATATTCCGACGAGGAAGGACTTCGGATCGAAGAATTTCATAATCCACTTCAGCCTCTCTTCGAAAAGTATCCGACCTTGGCACGCATGGAGGTCCAGATGTTCGAGAAACTGCTTCGCGCCCGCGTCGTGAGATCTTCGAGCAAAGTTTCCGGACTGACCCATTATCGTTTCGATCTTTCTCCCCGCTAGATTTTCAACTTAATATGAGCAAATACGCCGACGAAAACGTCCTTGTGATCCCACGTGAACTCTTTGATGAATTGGGTTCGTTTCAGGGGATCTCTCTGGAGCCTGACAACTATCTCCCAACCATTCTGGACCCTTCAAACAATCACTTCCTCGGACGTGACCTTGCCGAAGATGATCCTTCTTTTAAGCAGATTATCCCATATGCTATTTTTCGCTATAAAGATCGATTCCTTCACTATGTAAGAGGTGGGAAATCCGGAGAAAAGCGTCTTGCTGCGAAAGGATCGATTGGCATCGGTGGACACATCAATGATACGGATTATGCAGCGTCGTCGCTCGATCGGGATACCTACTCGGTTGGGGTCGAAAGAGAAATTGATGAGGAACTCAACATTGAGGGGGAGCACACTCAGGAAGTGCTAGGCTTGATTAATGATGATTCAAACGAAGTTGGGAAGGTTCACCTCGGCGTAGTTCACCTTTTTACGCTAAGTTCGGATGACGTTACTGCCGGCGAAGATAATATTGAAAATCTCGAATTTCTTACTCTTGAAGAATTGAAGTCACGTCATGACCAGTTGGAAACCTGGTCTCAGATTTGTGTGGAAGGGCTTGCGCAGCTCTGGCGTGATAAATAGAGGATTTTAGAGATTCCAAATCCAAGTCCGATTCCGTAACCTGCTCCCCATGAGAGCCTTGCGAGGAGTCTAACGGTTTCAACTGATAGGCTCAGTTCCAACCCGAGTGGGCCTCGTCCCTGAATCATCTGATAGGTAAAGCCTCCGAGGTAGTAGCCAAGGGTGTGAAACAAGAAGAGAATCGAGGTCGCCGAAAGAAGCGAAATTTTTAATTTGTTCCATCGGATTAAGATCAGAGAGAAGGCAACTAAGCCGATCGAAGATCCAACTACCTCACCAAATGTGATTGGGAGGGAAAACCACGCCAGTGACCAGATGAAAGCGTAGGCGAGATACGAGACCGCGAAGGAGATGCAGAATTGAATAGCTGACTTTCCTGATAGGCCGGCGGCAGGTAGTAATGCCATCCCTCCGAAGCCGAAAAATACGATGGCGCAACCTGCATACATTGTCGCCTCATTCGCGAAAAGAGAACCGGCGAAGGCCCAGACGGAAAAAGAAAGCAGTGAAACAACTAAAAAAAGTACGACTGAGATTGCTTGTGAAACGTTCATAGATTGTGTGGAGAGTAATACGTTGAGACTGAGAGGTATGACGGGAAGCAAATTCTCTATTGTAAATTCTTCGTTTCACAATTAAGTTCCGCGCCCTCCTCAGATTCAAACGATTATGGCTATTAGATACGATCAAAAAACGAAAGATGAAGTAGTTGCTTTCATCACAAAATATAACGACAAAAATGGTCGCGGCGGGCAATCTGCTGCCGCAGCCAAGTGGAAGCTTAATCCAATCACGGTGAAAGCCTGGATGGAGAAAGCGGGTGTCGCATCGCCTGGTAAGACCTCCAAAAAGAAGAAGAAAGGTGCTGCAACTCGCAAGCCTGCGGCCGTTAAGGTGAAAAGATCGACGAAAGCAGCGTCAGCGAAAGCTACCGGATCAGTTGCTGGCTCATTGAAGCGAATGGTTGAAATCCAGGAGCAAATTGAGTCTCTCCAGGCTGAGTATGAGTCGCTCAAGACAACACTCTAAAATTCTCCTGACAGGATAACATTCCGAAAAAGGCCGCAACAGAACTTCTGTTGCGGTTTTTTTATGCTCTCAAAGGGCAGCGCAGCGGGAATATTGAAACGATCTGGAGCTTGCGCAATCACTTGAATGGGTTGTTGCTTCGCCCGCATGAAGATCGGATTGCTCAATGGAGGCGGGGATTGCCCGGGACTGAACGCAGTGACTCACGGTGTCGTTGGTGCCGCGACTCAACTAGGCTGGGAAGTGCTGGGGTTTAAAGAAGGTTTCGAGGGCCTCCTGAGTCCGGGCAGCTACAAATTACTCCGGAGTGAAAAAACGGAGGGAATTCTTCGGCTTGGGGGAACGATTCTCGGGACTACGAACCGGGGACACTTTTCCGGCAAAGTCGGGGAGGGCGGAGTTCGCAAGATTCCAAAGGAGTTAATGGAGGAAGCGTTTACGACTCTAAAAAACCTCGATATCGAGGCTCTGATCTGTGTTGGTGGAGACGGTACTCTCACGACTGCGCTGCAATTTGAAGAAGAAGGCTTTCCTGTCGTGGGAGTTCCGAAGACGATCGACAACGATCTTGCGGCAACCGCAATGACATTCGGATTCGATTCCGCGACCCAGACCGTTGTCGAAGCGCTCGATCGACTTCAAACAACCGCTGACAGTCACAAGCGGGTAATGGTCCTCGAAGTGATGGGGCGTCATGCCGGGTGGATTGCCCTGTATGGCGGATTAGGCGGAGGGGCGAGTGCAATTTTGATTCCGGAAATTCCATTTCACTACGAGAAAGTGGCCAAAGCGCTGGCCGAGCGCGAAGCGAACGGATTCCGCAGTGCCCTTGTTGTTGTCGCTGAAGGAGCCTGTCCGGCTGGAGAGGATTTACTCTACGAGGATAAGGACACGGGTGGTGAACATCGACTTGGTGGCATCGGATCGCAGGTCGCCGAACGCTTAACTGAGCTTGCAGGAAAAGAAACGCGCTGCACGACGCTGGGACATCTTCAGCGTGGCGGGAGCCCTACCTCTCTCGACAGAATTTTGGCAACACGCTTCGGTGTTAAGGCGGTGAATCTGATAGAACAAAAGCGATTTGGGCGTATGGTCAGCTACCAGCAGTATCATGTCGGTTCTGTCCCGATCGAGGAGGCAGTTAGACAGTTGAATCTGGTGGACCCTCAGGGCGAAATTGTCGAAACGGCGAAGTCGGTAGGCATCTGCTTTGGGGACTAACGCTGCCCCGGTTTTCGGGGAGATTTTACAAACCTACTGAATTAAATCGGAATCGCTATGGATGCTCTTCTGGAGTTACTTGAGAAAAATGCACGCCTCACGACGGCTGAAATGGGGGAGCGTCTTGGAAAGACAGCTACCGAAGTTGAGGCAATGCTGGCGAAGTTGGATACCGATGGCGCGCTCCTCGGATTTCACGCAGTGATTGATCGGGACAAGGTTGGGGATGTGCTTGTCTCCGCCCTGATCGAGGTGAAGCTGACTCCGGAGCGCGATGGGGGTTTTGATCGCCTCGCTAGAAGAATCGCCAAATTCGATCAAGTAACGAGCTGTTACCTCATGAGCGGCGGCTACGATTTAGCAGTAATAGTTGAGGGGCCGGATCTCAGGGAAGTTGCTCAGTTTGTAAGTGAAAAACTCAGCACGCTCGACGGAGTGGTCTCCACTGCGACTCATTTTCAACTTAAGGTCTACAAACAAAGCGGATTCCTTGCGACCGACACTCATGAAGATGAGCGTCTTCCTGTCACTCCATGAACCACTTTGGAGCAATTTGTTGATCCAAGCCGGATTTTTCTGAATCCACTTTCTGCTGACTATGAAACCTCTTGAAGATCGAATTGCCGATCATGTAAAGCAGATTCCCCGCTCGGGAATCCGCGATTTCTTTGAACTCGTCCAGGGGCGTGACGATGTCATTTCGCTTGGCGTAGGTGAGCCTGATTTTGCAGCTCCCTGGCATATTCGCGAAGCAGCCATCTTTTCTCTCGAAAAAGGACAGACGAGCTACACCTCAAATCTGGGGCTTCTCAGTTTACGGGAATGCATTTCCGACTATGTCGAGGGGCAGTTCGGCGTTTGCTATGATGCCAAGAGCGAAGTTTTGGTGACTGTGGGGGTTTCTGAAGCCCTCGATCTCGTATGTCGAGCCCTGTTGAATCCGGGGGATGAGGTGATTTACCACGAGCCGTGCTACGTCAGCTACAATCCAAGTATTGCCCTCGCCTATGCCGTGGCAGTTGGAGTTCAGACAAAGGTTGAAGATGAGTTCGTCCTCAAAGCTGAAGATGTTGCTGCAAAAATCACCGATAAAACGCGGATGATTCTTCTCAACTTTCCAACGAACCCAACTGGAGCAGTCGAACCGGTCGAGGAATTGGAAAAGATTGCTCAGCTGGCGATCGATCATGATTTGCTCGTTGTCACGGATGAGATTTATAGCGAGCTCCTCTACGGAGGCGACTCGGGGATGGATCGTGGCGAGCACATCTCGATCGCAAGTCTTCCGGGGATGAAGCAGCGGACAATCCTGCTTCATGGGTTCTCGAAGGCTTTTGCCATGACTGGTTTTCGTCTTGGATACTCCTGCGCTCCGAATGAGTTGACCGAAGCAATGATGAAAATTCATCAGTATTCAATGCTCTGTGCACCCATTATGAGTCAGAATGCAGCCGTGGAAGCACTTAAAAACGGAGCTGGAGAGGTCGAGAAAATGCGCCGTGCCTATGCTCGTCGCCGGAATTTGCTCTTAAGCCGTTTTGAACACATGGGAGTTCCATGTTTTTCCCCGGGAGGAGCGTTTTATGCGTTTCCTGATATTCGTAAATTTGGTCTGACGAGCAAAGAATTCGCCCTGCGCTTACTCGAAGAAGAAAATGTGGCGGTGGTCCCTGGAGATGCGTTTGGGTCGGCTGGTGAAGGATGCGTTCGCGCCTGCTATGCTACGGCGTATGACAAGTTGGAGATCGCACTTGATCGGATCGCAAATTTTGTGAAGCGCCTCTAAACTACATTTAACAATGAGTGATTTAAAGAAAGCGGTGATATTAGCAGCGGGTCGCGGAACCCGGATGAAGGAGCTAACGGATGACATTCCGAAGCCAATGATGAAAATCAAGGGAACGCCGATCCTTGAGTCCATTGTCACTGGACTCGTTTCCAATGGTGTTAGCGATGTTTTGATTGTTGTGGGGTATCGAAAGGAAGTCATCATAGACCACTTCGGGACCGGGGAGAAATTCGGCTGCAAGGTAAGTTACATTGAGCAGATCGTTCAGGATGGGACAGGTAGGGTCGTCGAGTTGGCGAAAGACTTTGCCGGGGATGATCCGTTTATTCTCAGCTATGGCGATATCCTTGTGCCTGCGGAGGCCTACGCCCCTTTGGTTGAATTCCGTGATGTGGACGGAAAACTAACTGTAAAGATTGATGAGGACGTTCGTAAAGGTGGGGCCGTTTTTATCGAAGACGGTCGCGTTACGAACCTTATCGAAAAGCCTCGAGAAGATCAGCCGACCAGCCCCTATTACAATGCGGGCATCTATGTGTTTTCCCCTGTTATCTTTGATTACACGGCACAGCTCAAGTTGTCTCCACGTGGAGAGTATGAACTCACCGACGCGATCGCTGCTCAGGTCAAAGATGGGCTTCGTATCGCCGCAGTCGAGCTCGAGGGAGAGTGGGCAGATGTTCGCGATCCTGAGGTGCTGAAAGAGCTCAACGAATAGACTAGACAATCTTTCCTACTACCTCAGAGAATCGGAAATAGGGATGGAATAAGCTCTATTGAAATTATATGGGAATTTTCTTGTCGAATCTTTAGCGCGTTTCCATTCTTTGAACGCTAAGTAAACCCCCACTAAATACCACTATGAAATTATCAGCACCCAGTAAACCTCTATTTCTTGTCTCACTAGTTCTCTTCATACTTGCCATTCTTGGCCAGTTTGCGATTGCGGCACTTGCTCCTTACGTCTTTTGGCTCGCAGTGGCAGCCTGGATCGTTGTTGCGATTGGTTGCCTCATGACAGGAATGTGAGCAAGTGATGCTTGATCCGCGGCTCTTATGAATTCGCGGCAATTTTCAGGAGAGCCATCACGGATACTGAATCGGTGATGGCTCCTTTGTGTACCCATTCAATCGCTTCCATAAGAGGGAGTTTCTTTAGCTGAAGATCCTCAGTTTCTTCCGGGTTGGATTCAGTGAATGTCAGTTGTCTTGCGACAAAAATGGTGGCGCGCTCATCCGTGACCGAATTTGAAAGAGCGATATTGTCGAGAATCGGTTCAAACTCGTTAGCGATGATTCCGGTCTCTTCCTGAAGTTCCCGCTTCGCTGCGTCGATGGGTCTTTCATTTTCGTCACATCCTCCTTCGGGAATCTCCCATTCGTAGCTGTTCAGCGTGTAGCGATACTGGCCTACCAGCCACGTGTTGCCTTCATCATCGATCGGAACCACACCGATGGCGCGGTTCTTGAAATGAACCACACCATAAATTCCATCGCCGCCGCCTGGATTTGTGACGGCGCTCTCGCTCACTGAAATCCACGGATTGTCGTAAACAGGGCGTTTGGAATGAGTGATCCACGGATTTTGGTGCGGGGTGGCTGACATTGAAAGTAGTTTGAAGAGATCGATGCGAATGCGATTAGAAACTGTCGCCTTGGAGCCGGTGGCGCTTTATATGGATTTCCGCTTGCGGCTCACGCGATTGCCCTTTAATTTCCGCCCCTCGCAAATAAGGCGAGTATCATCCTATGGGTAAGCAGCACAATAAAGTCGAAAAACGCATCCGCCGCGCGAGTTACATCAAGCGCAAAAAGGAGGCTGTAAAAGCTCAAATCGCTCTGAGCAAGAAATCGGCGAAAAAAGCGCCCGCCAAGGCCAAGAAAGAAGCGGCTCCGAAGGAAGAGGAGACTGCGGTAGCGGATGCTGTTCCTGAGAACGCTGCGCCTGCCAAGAAGGCTCCCGCAAAGAAGAAAGCGGCGACGAAGAAAACGGCAGCAAAGAAAGCACCCAAGAAAAAGGCTGCGACGAAGAAGGCGGCTACCAAGAAAGCTGCTCCCAAAGCTGACGATTCTGAGTCAAAGGAGTAATCCCTTTGAAAAACCCGGCGAGACAGTGATCTCTTGAGTTTCCGGGAATGACGGTGCGAGATGAGTGAATCACGCCCGTCATTTTTGTTAGTGGACGGGAATAACATTATTCACGCATGGCGGGACTTGCTCGATACGCATCCCGCTGGTAAGGCCACTGTCCGCGCTGAATTAATCGGCCGTCTCGAGCGTTACCGAGACTTCTCGGGGGATCGAGTGGTTGTCGTTTTTGACGGGCGTGGGGCTACGACACAAGAGGAGCGGCCGCCGGGAGGTATCCAGATTTTCTACACGAGCGCCTCAATAACAGCGGATGATGTAATCGAGCGTCTTGCCACCAAGTATGCCACGCAGTTTGATATAACCGTCGCGACGAATGATCGCGCGGAGCAAGATATGGTGGTTGGAGCAGGTGGCATGGTTATTTCTGCCGAAATGTTGGAGATGAAACTCGATGCGGTCGATAGATCGATGCGGGATTGGATTGAGCGGAACAAAAAGAGACTTTGATGGTCACTGTGATGCCTTATCGACAGGCTTGCTCTAATGCTTCATGAACGCTAGTCTGGCGAGATGGGTGCCTCCGACAGTAAATCCTTTTGGATCGGTGAAGCTTCGAGGGTAAGACGACGAATCAATCTGGGATGGTGGATTGAGCGTCTGAACTGGATTCTTCTGCCTGTCTTGTTGATTTTCTCGTCACTGATTTTGTGGTTTCGGAGTCGCGACGAGGCTCTGTTTACGCGTGAAAACTTCGTCTTTTTCATAATTGCGGTGATGTCTGTCGCCGCACTGGCCGCGTGGGTTTGGAGTCGGGGATTTTTTGTTAGTCGAAGCGAAGCCATGGTTCGACTCGATGACCGGTGGAGATTGAATAGTCGACTCGCATCAGCGTTGGATGGCGGAGCCTCCTGGCCTCCTGCGGTCAAAGGAGATTTAAAAGCCTCATTGCCGTCGTGGCGGGGAAGTCTGGTCCTGGTTCCCGTTTTCGTGGTTTTCCTGGTGACGGCTGCTGCCTGGTTTGTACCGCTGCCTGCAGGTGTTCCTGAACCTTCCGAGATAACGAGCGAACCACGCAATTGGGATCAGATCGATGACTGGCTGGAAGTTCTCAATGCCGAAGAGCTGATCGAGCCAGAGCGTCTCGAGGAGATTGCCGAACAAGTTGAAGAACTGAGAAGTCGGCCGGAAGAGGAGTGGTTCAGCCATTCCAGCCTTGAGGCATCGGACACTTTGAAGGATTCATTTGGCCGGGATATCAACGATTTAGCGCGCGACATGGCGGCGATAGAGCGAAGTCTCGATGCATTAACAAGATTCTCGACCGAGCTGTCGGAGGAGGGGCGGGAAATGTTGATGCGCGAACTTTCAGAAGCTCTCGAAAGTCTTGAAGGAAATGGTCTGTCATTGAATGAGGCATTGGCAAAGCAACTCAGTGAGATTGACCCTTCAAAATTGGGCGAGGCGACAATGAAAAACCTGTCGAGCGAACAGCTTCAGCAACTGCAGCAACAATTGGGAGAAGGATCTCAAACTCTGGGCTCGTTGGAGGGGCTCGAACCGCTCGACGAAGGTGAGATGGAGGCCATCAGTGCTTTGGCAATGAACCCCGGAAACGGCGGGGTTCAGCGAGGGCGGAGCGATGCTCCGATCTTCTACGGCAATCCGGATAATCTGGGGACTAATCGGATTGATTCAGTTTCGAATGACGATCTTTCGCGGGCTACTATCGGTGACGTGATCGGAATCGGAGAGGCTGAGCATGATAGCGACCCCGTTGCAACTGAGGTTCAACAGGGTGGATCAATTGGCTCAGCAGGGTCAGGTGGTGACGCTGTTTGGAAAGACTCGCTCCTCCCAGATGAACAGGCGGTCCTGAAACGTTATTTTGATTGAAACTCTTCTCTCTCTTTTCAATCTCCTGAATCCGGCTAGGGTTCGCGATGCACCGCGAACCGCTCCTGAAACTCCTGAGCCAATATCGTGAAGGTCATCCCGGGGAGGAAGATCGCACGAATCAGTTCATCGACTTTGTTGAGAGAAATCCTGAGTGTTTTGAGCGCAGTCTACAAGAAGGTCATATCACCGGGTCGGCCTGGATTGTGGATTCGAGCGGGAAAAACACGCTCCTGACCCATCACCGGAAGCTCAATATTTGGTTGCAGCCAGGCGGTCATGCCGACGGGAATCACGATGTCATGGCGGTGGCGCTGCAGGAAGGTCTTGAGGAAACAGGTCTTTCAGAGCTTGAAGCGGTGACCACGGCGATTCTTGATCTCGATATCCATGGCATTCCCGCGAGAAAGGATGAGCCATCGCATTTTCACTACGACGTTCGTTTCCTACTTCGTCAATGCGGAGGCAATGACTACGTCGTTAGCGAGGAGTCGCACGATCTCGCGTGGGTTCCCATGGAAAAGCTGGATGACTATTCCGAAGAGTGGTCGATGCGCCGCATGCGACGCAAAGCGATGGAGATTCTCGCCGGACGCTGACTACTTTTTTATCGCGTAGAGTTCGTCGTCAGTGCGGATGAAGAGCGTTCCGTTTGCAGGCACGATCGAAGCGCGGATGTTCACGCTTTGAGATTCACCAAAGGTGGTGCTGTTGAGGAGTTCTCCACCATCCGGACCTGCGCTGTAAACGAAGACTTCGCCGAGGTGACTGAGAAGATAGATCTTTCCGTCCACTCCGGTAGGAGACGCCTCAAGTTTGACCTTGCCGTCGATTGCTTTGCTCCAGACAACTTTTCCACTGCCCGGGTGAATGCAACTCAGGAACTTGTTCCGTCCGTTTAGCACATAAAAATAGCCGTCATAGAACAGGGGAGTCGGCACATCGGCAGTGACTTCTTTGCCTTCCGAAACCCACATCTCGTCGAGATTCCCGAGCTGGCCCTCACCGCCTGCCTTAATCGCATAGATGGGATCACCCTTTGGCGCACAGACGAGGAGTGTCCCCTGGCCATAAATTGGGGAAGGGACGAGACGCCAGTGTCCGATTTTTTCAGGATTATAAGTGCCCCAGCGCCAGAGCTCCTCGCCGGTAGCGGGATCATGTCCGGTGAGGCAGTCTCCGCCGGAAATCACCAGTTCGGGCCGACCGCGGTGAAGGATAGGGATAGGCGTTGAGAAAGCCTCGAGAGACTCCTGGACGGCGTCGGAAGGTCTAATGTGCTGCCAGATCGTTTTTCCTGTTGATGGATCCATGGCGAGGAGAAAAGACTTGATGGGCCCGTCCGTATTTCCCCTGCCATTCACCGGCGTGTCGCGTTGCAAAACCTGAAGGTAGAGAATGCCGTCGTGGAGTTGAGGTGAACTTGAAAAGGTCCATTGAAAGGCGAACTCGCCGTAGTCCTTTTCAATATTGCGATACCAGAGCTGATTGCCATCGAAGTCGTAGGCGGCCAGATCTCCTGCCCCGCTGAAAAAGTAGACGCTATTCCCATCGGTCACGGGCGAGCTTCCTGAAAATGTGCTTCGCTCATCGTGGCGGAGACCATCACCGAACTTTTTGGACCAAACGATTTCACCAGTGGCAGCGCTGATCCGAATGCCGACGATGCCTTCCTCGGACTCATCGACTGAAGTCAGGAAAACAGCATCGTCCCAAACTGCCGGAGTGGATGCTCCTTCTCCGGGAAGCTTGGCCACCCATGCAACTCCATCAGTTTTCGAAAACACGGCCGGGTAGCCGTTTTCTTCGCTGGAACCGTTGAAGAACGGTCCCCGCCAGTTGGGCCAGTTTCCGGCCTCAAGGGTAGCGGTCTGCAAAACGAAGGCGGCAATAAGAAGGGAGGCAATTTTCATCTTTTGAAAAGGAATTGATAGCAAAGAAAAGTGCTTAGTCAGCCTCATTGTGTCAAGATGGTGGATTGGCGTAGACAGGGAAGGGAAGGTAAGATTAAAACTGTCTGAGTTTGATTTTCATGAAGCAACTTTTTCTGATTCGTCACGCCAAATCGAGCTGGGATGTCCCGGGCATCTCAGACCACGACCGCCCCCTCAACGGCAGGGGAGAGCGTGATGCCCCGAGGATGGCTGCAGCATTGAAGCAGCGTGAGCTAATGCCGGATCAGATTTTGAGCAGCACAGCATTGCGCGCGCTAAGCACTGCTTCGATTATTGCTCAGGAACTTGGGTATTCATCTTCAAATATCCAGACTGAAAGCGATCTTTACCTTGCCTCAGCTCGAACAATCCTGACATGCGTGCAGAAGTTGGACGAGGAACTGAGCACTGTTTTTGTTTTCGGGCACAACCCAGGCATGCACGAAGCGGCGATGCGACTCACTTCAGATCTTCGTTTATCTGAGTTCCCGACGCTTGCGGTAGCTCGAATTGAATTTGATCTCGAGTTCTGGGGTGAGGTGGATTGGAATACAGGACGTCTCGTAGAACTGCTAATACCGAGGGCACTCACTGGTTCTTGAATCAATTTTTGGCTACTCAAAAGCTTTCGAGTCATGCTATCCTGAGAAGACATGAGTGACACGCCTCCACCTCTCCAGCCCGAATCTCCTCAATACACTTCACCGGCGCCCTCTGGGGGCTCTTCTTCCGGATCTGGAAAAAAATGGGGAATAGGGTGTGGAATCGGATGCCTTGTCGTTCTCGTGATTGGAGCCATTCTCGGCATTGTTGGATTTAACTATGCCAAAAAGGCAGTTGTTACTTTCGTTGAAAACAGTACGTCAGAGATGCCTGTTGAACTGGAGGCTCCTCTTATTGCGCCAGAGACAATCGAGAGTGCGGTGAAACGCTTCGACGAGTTTTCAGTTGCGATGGAGAATGGTGATGTCACGGGCCCTATTGAACTTACTGACGAAGACATCAATGCCCTCATTGCTAATCATCCCAAGTTCAGTGCGGTTTCCGACTCGATGGTTGTCTCAATTGAGGGAGACCAGCTGACGAGTGAAGTCAGTGTCAGCTTGAACGATCTGGATATTCCTGAGTCCTTTATCTCTGATGCGATTGCCGGGAAGTTTTTCAACGGCGAGGTTACCTTGAGGGCTCAAATGCAAGGAGGGCAACCGGCTCTCTTTATCGATGGTTTGTCAATCGGAGGAAAACCCATTCCGGCTCAATTCATGAGTGAACTGAGCAAAGAAAACATTCTTAAAGAAGCGTCGTCGGATCCGGAGCTTAAGCCTTACCTCGATAAGATCGGCGACCTGAGAGTCGAAAGCGGAAAGCTGATCATCGCTCCAGCCGGCAATGCGAATTGAGAGGCCTTGCTAAGCGATGAATCACTTTCAAGTTCGGATTTAGAGTTTCTCGTAGGTGCCTTCGTCCCGTTTCTCGAGGACGGTAAAGCCAGCTTTCTTCGCGTCGGTGACCGAGAGGGGTTTCGTAATTTTCGGCGAAGTAATACCTCGTGAAACGAGTTTTTTTACCGGGCCTTTGCACAAGGGGCACGTCTCCATCGGGGGTCGTGTCACAGGACGCCGAATTTCGAAGCCTTTGCAGCAAATTCGGCAGCCCTTCTCTTCGTCAGAAGAGATGTATTCATAGAGAGGCATTCCGAATTATTCGATCTCAGGCACAGCTTTGCAAGCGTTTCTCGATCCCACAAAAAAAGCGAAGCCTCTCAGCTTCGCTTTCATCGGAGGGGGGGGTAAAATCCGACCAATGGACTAATTTTCGCTACCTACCAACTCGACTTAGTCACACCCGGGATCATTCCGTGTGAGGCAAGCTCGCGAAAAGTAATCCGGGACATCTTGAATCGACGAAGGTAACCGCGGCGGCGACCGGTCACTTCACAGCGGTTTACGACGCGAGTCGGGCTTGCATCGCGTGGAAGAAGAGTGATGCCTTCGTAATCACGATCTGCTTTCAGCTTTGCACGAAGCTTCGCATACTTGTTCACAGTACGCGCTTTGCGCTTATTTCGTTGGATCCAACTCTTCTTCGCCATAGGGAGGGGAATGTATCCAGATACGAAGTATTTCAAGCGGAAAATCAACATTCCCGCTCGCAGAAGTGTCGTATTTCGTGATTCTATAGCGTGATGAGACCTCTTCCCCCAATTTCAGCTCTTTTTTCCGTTTTCCTTGTGCTCTTCATTTCCTTTGACGTTTCGCAGATTGAAGGAGCAGAAAAGGAAAAGGACTGGTTGGAATATTATTACCAAAACCCTTCACCCGAGCGGTTTGTAAGTCAGATGAAAGACTGGGCGGAAGACGGGACTCTGGACAGTGAATATGCAAAACCAGCTTTGATTGCGTTTCTCAGCCGGGTCATCCGAGACAACCGGAACGAGATTGCCGGATGGTATAAGGCTCTTGGTGGGCTCTCGCAGGATCAAAAGCAGGTTCTCCATACAGCGATGCTTTACGCGCGAATTTCCGAGGCGGATGAGATCATGAAGAATATCTTTGGGAAGCGATACGATGAGCAGAAACTAGAGACCAAAAAAATCCTCGAAATGCCTCTCGATAAGAGATCGACGATCGATATGCTTTGGGGCTTTTTCTATGCTTCCGGGTCAGAGCATGCCATTCGGCGAGTGGTTCTTTCGTTCCGATTTCAGGATGCACCAGAGCGTCCTGACGGAGTCGATGTGCCGGAAGGCTACCAACCGCTCTATAAGATGCTTCCAGTTTTTGCTTCAAACTCGCTTCTCGCAAATGCCGAAAGGCATCCCCGTGTTAAAGAAATTCTCGAAGGATTTCTCGGGAATGATTCTCTCCTCGAACCTGAGAAAGATGGGGTCTACGACGTCCTTTCTGGGATTGATGCTGAGAAATACCCTCCCATTGATCGCGATGGAGAGAGTGCTTGAGGTGGGTGAAGTTATCGGACGACGCGCGCTCCGCCCCCGCTCATGACCTTTTCGACCTCCGCGCGCGATCCCATGGTCGTGTCGCCGGGGGTCGTCATCGCGAGAGCTCCGTGTGCTGCTCCGTAGTTGACTGCCTTCGCGGGATCGTTGTGTTCGAGGAATCCAAAAGCGAACCCTGATGCGAAACTGTCGCCTCCTCCAACTCGGTCCATGATCTCGAGTTCTGGATATTGATCTGCTTCGAAAAATTCTCCATTGTGCCAACAGATGGCACCCCAGTCATTGACCGTGGCGGTATGTACTTCGCGAAGTGTTGTCGCAGTGGCTTTAAAATTCGGAAACTCTTTCACCGCCGTTTCAATCATGCGCTTGAAGTTGGCGACGTCGATCCCTCGTATATTCTCATCGACGCCTTCAACCTCGAAGCCGAGCGAAGCGGTGAAGTCCTCTTCGTTTCCAATCATGACATCGACATATTTGGCGATCTCGCGATTAACCTCCTGAGCTCTAGCCTGTCCACCGATTGCTTTCCACAAGGAGGGACGATAGTTTAGGTCGTAGCTCACAATGGTGCCGTGCTTTTGAGCTGCACGGCAGGCTTCAATGGTGAGTTCAGCTGCGGTTTCGCTCAGGGCCGCAAAAATGCCGCCCGTGTGAAACCAGCGCGCTCCGTGGTTTCCAAAAATGTCTTCCCAGTCGATGTCCCCGGGCTTCAGTTGACTCGCTGCCGTGTTGGCGCGGTCCGGGCATCCGACGGCACCCCGGATTCCAAATCCGCGCTCAGTAAAATTCAGCCCGTTTCGGACCTCTCGCCCAATCCCGTCGTAGTCGCGCCAGTGTACAAATCTGGTATCGACGCCGCCCTGCAGCATGAAGTCTTCGACCAGTCGACCGACAGGGTTATCGGCAAATGCGGTCACGCATGCAGTTCGGAGACCGAAGCAACGCCGGAGACCGCGAGTGACGTTATACTCGCCGCCACCTTCCCACGCTGAGAATTGGCGCGTCGTGTGGATGCGACCTTCGCCCGGGTCGAGGCGAAGCATAACTTCGCCCATAGAAATGCAATCGAATGCTACGTCAGAGGATGATTTGATCGGAAGTGCCATTTTGAGATAGGGTAGGAAAATAAGAGCTAGAAACGGTTGGCTTGAATGAAGTCGCTGTCGCCTTTGAGGTAGTTGATGAGATTGTGAGTCGCTCGAAGTGCCTGCCGTGCCACGCTTTCGTAGGTCCGCGAGGCGATATGACTCGTGATCAGACAGTTGGGAGCGGTGAATAGTCTGTGCTCCGGTGCAGGAGGCTCCTCGTCGAGCACATCGGCACCGTAACCGCCAAGTTTACCGCTTTCCAATGCTGTTGCGATGCAGTCTGTCTCGACAAGCTCGCCGCGAGCGCAGTTGAGAACGATCGCGCCATCCTGCATCTCCTGAATTTTAGAGGTGTTGATCATACCTCGAGTTTTCTCGTCAAGAAAGCAGTGAAGGCTAACGACGTTGGCTCCGGTTAGCACTTCGTCCATTGTCTCGCATCGGGTCACGCTATGTTCAGCGGCGAAGGTTTCGTCAAAGTATGGATCGTAGGCGATGACCGACATTCCAAAAGCTTTCGCTCGCGTCGCGACTTCTTTGCCGATGCGTCCAAGGCCGATGATTCCCATCGTGCTGCCGAGAATCTCGTGACCGACCGGTTTTTTCCAGCCTGCCTGCCATTTTCCATTGATGACATCAATCCCGTTCTCATGAATCTTCTTAGTGATACTCAAAAGAAGGCCGAAGGTGTGTTCCGCTACCGTGGTGTGATTCACTCCCGGAGTGTTGAGGACCGGAATTTTCTGTGATGTCGCAAACTCGACATTGATTTTGTCCAGTCCAATGCCGTATTTACTGATCACCTTAAGACGGGGCTGCGACCTTTCGATGACAGCTTGAGTAATTGCGTCGTCTCCGCAGAGAAACGCATCAAACTCACCGGCGAGATCAAGCATCTCAGCTTCGGGAAGAGGTCCGCGTGCCCTCACGATTTCGAATTCCTGAGATTCAAGGAGTTCGTGATGAGGACCGGGAGTGTCCTGATAACTCGTTGTGGTGAGTAAAATACGGGTTGTCATAAGGTAAGCCAACGGTTAGCGAGATGAGAATACGAGGCAATCTACAAATTGCGCAGCGAAGCGACGAATTACGCAAATGACGGAGTCTGCCCCTACTGGTGATCAACGCGACCACGGCCCCCAACCGATCGATGCTCTCATGGAAAGGCTCTGTCTGGCGAACAACGAGTTGGTCGCCGCGAGCACGGAGCAGTTGACTCATAAGCAGGTCCAAAAAGCGAGGAAGGGGCGCCGGGTCACTCGCAACATTCAGAAAAAAATTAAGAACGCTCTTGAGCGCATACTTCTTGAAAAGGGTGAGGAGCGTCGCTTTGCGTTGGATGAGCTTTTCAACTACGTTTCCTAAGCAATGCAAATCTCCCGAAAAGCTGATTACGCGATTCGCGCCATGACGATTCTTGCAGGGTTGGCGCCTGATCGCACGTTGCAAGCGCAGGAAATGGCAGAGACCGGGAAAATCCCGATAAAGTTTCTGGAGCAAATTTTACTCGTCTTGAAAAAATCAGGGATGCTGCGCAGCAAGCGCGGTGTCGGTGGAGGCTACCGTTTGAATCGAGAGAGCCGTCTTATCAGTCTAGCTGAAATAATCGAAGCGGTGGATGGGGAACTCGTTCAACTTGTCGATACAGACGATTTCCCCGTGTTCAACGGGGCCAGCGGCATTACCCACTACCTTGGTTTTGCTGAGGCAGGGATCAATGAAGCGCTTAGAAAGACGAGCTTGGAAGATATTGCCGGTCATGACGCAGGAGATTCTATGGTCGGGTATGGGATTTGACAGCTGCTTTAGTCTTCAAGCTTATGATTGCTGAATCAATCGCCATCCAATTTGATGTTCCCGGTCGTCTCGTCGCTCTCCAGCCAATTGGGGCGGGAAATGTAAACGACACCTACCGGGTTATTCTAAGGACCACTTTTTCTGAGGAGCAGTACATTCTTCAGCGCATTAATCGAGCTGTCTTCAAGAATCCAGCTGCGGTGATGTCGAATATGAAGGTGGTGACTGATCACGCCCATCGGAGGATCGAAGAAGAGGCAGGAAAGGCGGACCGCATCTGGCAACTCCCGCGGGTCATTCCTACGAAAGGCGGAGGTGACTATGTTGTTGATGAAGAAGGGGAATACTGGAGGGCTCTTTCACTAATCGCGAGTACAACGAGCTACGAAAAAGTCAGCGTTCCCGAGCATGCGCTCGAAGCGGGCCGGGTCCTTGGTCATTTTCAGCGAATTATTTCAGATTTTCCAATCGATGAATTAGAGGACACTCTCCTTGGTTTCCACATTGCGCCTGTCTATCTCGGTCAGTATGACGAGGTTTTGAAATCTGACGGGGCGATGCATCGTCTTTCGGCCTCAACCGAGGCGACCCGCTTGAGTCGGTTTGTCGAGGAGCGCCGCGATTTTGTAGGTGTGCTTGAACTGGCAAACGCGAGGGGAGAACTCAAATTGCGACCCATACACGGGGACCCCAAGATCACGAAC
Source organism: Verrucomicrobiales bacterium (assembly GCA_029210205.1). Taxonomy (GTDB): domain Bacteria; phylum Verrucomicrobiota; class Verrucomicrobiia; order Verrucomicrobiales; family DEV007; genus Arctic95D-9. The sequence goes on from JARGOD010000016.1 coordinate 55,447, forward strand.
GTGATGATCGACAAGCTTACCGGTAAAGGAACCAGTATTGTTGATCTCGATACGGTCAAGCCGGGCCTCATTCACTACGACTTCGGTGATGCCGTGCGCAGTGGTTGCAATCCTGCAGGCGAGGAAACAAATGACCTTGGTGAGGTCTTTCTCGATCTGGATCTCTTCGAAGCGTTGGTCAAAGGATACCTTGCTGAAGCAAAAGGTTTTCTGACGGAGTCAGATCGGATGTATCTGTTCGATTCAGTCCGCTTGATCACCCTTGAGCTGGGATTACGTTTTTTCGCGGATTACCTGGCCGGAGATGTATATTTCAAGACGACCTATGAAGGTCAGAATCTTAATCGCGCGCGTGTTCAGTTTGCTCTGTGCGAAAGCATTGAAGCTCGAGAGGGAAAAATGCGGGATATCCTCGAGAGTCACTTCTGAGGGTAGAACTCGCGACGAATCTGATGCGCAGTGCGGGAGGCAATAAATCAGTAGCCGAAATACTCACGGTTGATTCGCTGGCCATAGTATACCCCCAAGACGCTCGCGATCATGCTGATCACAAGGGCCGGTACGAAGCCGAAGAACTCGCCAATCCACCAACCGATACCACCGGCGACAGATGACATAATCAAAACAAAAATAGCAGCCATAACTAAATCAGCAAAGTTATGGAAATTATAACAGATTGGCCGGTTTTGTGAAAGAACTATTATGAGGTAATTTGGAGATTGGCTTCTTGTTCTGTCCTTTATCGAATAATTTGGCGGGATTTTGCAGGTAAAATGGGTGTCTTCGAGCTCCTCCACCATTGCAGACTTGAAGAGGGTTGAGATCAAAACTGCGATATTCCGATGACAGGATATGCCTGGAGATTTTCCATCTTTTGAATTTGAAGTACCTCGCTAAATCTGATCGGGATATGAGTGACGAAATTGCGACTCTTTTCAGGACACAGTAGCAACAATATTGACGCAAGGTGTTCTCCGATGACCGCAGATCTAGTCTGGAAGGCTCTCATAATTGGCGTCATCAACGCCGCGCCGATTGGACCGGTAGGAGTTATGTGCCTTCGTAAGAACGTCGAACGTCATCGACTGCCTGGCATCATGGCCGCGCTGGGAATGGCTTCGGCCTATTCGATTGTCTCTTTCTGCGTCCTCTTCGGACTTAATGGAATTGCGCAGTGGCTGAATGACTATCGAGTGATTTGTCAGCTCGGAGCCGGAGTTTTTCTGGTGATCTTGGGATGGAGAGGTCTTAGAAAACAGGCGAGTGTGGTCCAACAGGAAAGTTGCCCCAAGCGGCTCGCTGGAGATTTCACCCAGAGCTTTGCAATGACACTTCTTAACCCCGTGCCGTTTGTCACCTTTGCGTTTATCCTCACCAGCTTCCATGTCATTCGGGGGAAGCTCGACCTGTTTGCTGATTTGATTTTTGCGAGTCTCGTCTTTGCCGGAACGATTCTCTTCTGGCTCTTGGTGAACCAGATTCTGCATTGGGTAAAACAGGGGGCAGGGGAAAGGCCCGGTCAGTTCATCGCCCGGGGGAGCTCTATGGCCCTTATCATTTTCGGAGCCGTAATTCTACTCAAAGGAGCCATTGAGCAGAGCACAACTTAACCAGACGTCGATATGTTAGCAGGCCAACTCTTCAGGCTTTCTTTTTGCGTGGCGCCGGCACTGGTTTGATCATTTCAACCGCTACGTCGTTGCTCAAGGCAGGGCCCGGCGTAGTCCGCCCCTGATCGATCATTGATTGCAGGGCAGCAGTCATCTTTTTCACCCGCTCCGGTTCCTCTTCGGCGAGGTTGTTTTGCTCTCCGGGATCGGTGGCGAGATCAAATAGCTGCACCGGTGAAAACGCTGACATATCAGTGCGACCGGGACGGGGTTCGCTCCAGCCTCCGGAGCCGGGGCAGAGAGCCAGTTTCCACTTGCCGTCGCGGACTGCAAAACTGCCGTTGATCGATTGAGTGATAATCGAATTTCTCGTGGGTTCCGCCGCCGCATCCTCGAGAAGTGAGAGGAACGAAACGCTATCTTCACCTTGTGATTCGGGGACAGCCGCTCCAGCGATCTCAGCGGCAGTTGCGAGAAAATCGACTTGGCTGATGAGTGCATCAGACTTTGTGCCAGCGGTAATCTTTTCGGGCCAGCGGGCGACGAAGGGAACGCGGTGCCCACCTTCATAAATGTCGGCTTTATGACCCCGGTAAATATAACTGGCCTTGTGACCGGCGGCTTCCAGTTCTTCAAAGTTTGCCTGAGGGGAGCAGCCGTTGTCGGTTGTGAAAACGATGAGGGTATTCTCCGCTATCCCATTTTTATCAAGCGCAGCGAGAACCTGGCCGACGCAGTGATCAACCTGCATCGTGAAGTCGGCATAGATATTGACACCGCTTTTTCCGATCCACTCTTCGGGAGGGACGATCGGAGTGTGCGGGGCGTTGAGAGGGAAGTAGATGAAGAATGGTTTTCCATCCTTTGATCCCTCGGCACGCTCGTCAATGATCTCGACGGTCTTAGCGGTGATGTCTGGCAAGACGTCCACGGCCTCGAAATTGGCTCCGGCTGGCCCCGGACGATGAAAGGCTTTCTCAACGGTCGCTTCTTCGGTCGCGACCCTGTCCTGAATGTAGACGTAGGGTGGCATGTCGAGAGAGGCGCTGATGCCGAAGAAGGTATCAAATCCGACATCGACGGGGCCATTCTGAATCGGCGCTTTATAGTCGACTTCCCAACCTCCTTTGAAGCCTCCGGAGAAATCTCCCTTATCGTTGGCAATCCCACCACCTTTCATTTGCCAATCAAAGCCGAGGTGCCATTTGCCAACACAGGCGGTGTAGTAGCCTTTTTCTCTCAACAGCCCCGCAATAGTGAGCCGATCCTCGGCTATGAGGGGAGGGGAGAAACCACCGAGGACTCCTTTTTGGAGGTGAGTTCGCCAATGATAGCGGCCTGTCAGAAGTGAATAACGTGTGGGGGTGCAGACGGAGGAGGAAGTATGGGCGTCCGAGAAGATCATGCCTTCGTCGGCAATGCGATCAATGTGGGGTGTAGGAATCTTTGATTCAGCATTCAACGCGGAGACATCGCCGAAACCCTGATCGTCTGCGAGGATGATAATAATGTTAGGATTCTCCGCGGCGCTGAGAACGACAGTGAGAAAGAAGGAGAGAAAAATTAAGTAAAACTTCATATGGAGACCGAAAGGGTAGACAGGAGCTGGAGAGGCGTCGAGCGCTGAAGTAGGGCGCAAATAAGGTGTTCACGGTTCATCAAGTTTCGGGCGGTGGGCAGAAATGGTCTCGACTGTTTTCGCGCCAAATCCGGGAAGGAGAATGAGCTCCTCCACCGCCTTAAATGGTCTGTGCTTTCGGATTGTTGCCGCCCTGACAGGGCCGATCCCTCGAATTCCCGCGAGGACCTCGAGGTCAGCTGTGTTCAGCTTCTCGAGGAGAGTCCTGTGAATGGGGTCATCTGTGGATGCACCGGGTTCCGTTGCCACAAGCGACGTCGCAATCAGGAACAGGCATAGCTTGATTAGCAAAGCGGCCTTGAAAAAGTTTGCAGGAAATGTCATTTTGAACAGTATTAACACTGTATGGTTCCTAGGCCAACTGTAAAGTGTTCAAAAAAACAACCATAGAGATAGATTCCTGCTTTCTCAAAGGCCAAGAGTCTCTAAGTTAGGCGCATGCCTGAGGACATGCCCGAAGTTAACCCTGCTCGTCCCCGCCTTCTTGACTTCTGGAAGGAGGACGAAGTCTGGTTCCTCGACTGGGTTCATCGAGATCGTCCATGGGGTGATGAGAAGCTTCTTGAAGCGGTTCCTGAAAAAGCGACAGGGAACTATGGAGTGAAGGTGGGTGAATATGTGAGGCTCGACGGGCAAAGCTATGAGCCCGGGCAGGTCGTCATTGTCGGGTCGCGCGAAGAGCTGCGTCAGTTGGTCAGCGGGATGAAAAAAGTGGAAGGACTCATTTTTCCCTGGTTCGATCGTATCGTGACGCGGGGGTTCTGGTTGCCTCATTTCAACACAATCGATTTTGCCCGCTATCGCAGCGAGCACGGAAAACGGTTTGTGAAGTCTCTTGCGATTACGTTTGGATTGGCTGCGCTGGGTTTTTATCAGCCGCAGTTTCTGATGTTTGCCCTTCTTGGGGCGGTTTATTTTGGTCTCTTTCCACTCGTGGATTCGGCCTCAGCCTGGCTCAAGCGGGTCGACCGGCTCTCGCTCTCTGATCTGAATTCGCAATTGGTTAACGATCAGCTCTTTCAGATCTGGATGCTGAAACGACCAACGACACTCCTGAAAGTGGCAGTTGGGGTTCTCGCCCTCGTTTTTGCACTGCAATTTTACGCGGACATGAACGGTCCTCGTGGTGCGCAGGCTCCCTCCCTTCAGGGTGCCGCGCTCGTGAGAGATGCCGTCCTCAGTGGCGGGGAGTGGTGGCGACTCGTTACGACTGGGTTGATGCATGGAAGCCTCCTTCACATTCTTTTCAACGGGATGGCTCTTTTCAGCCTCGGCCGGGTCATCGTCGCCCTCGTAAGTCCGTCGCTTCTCAGCGTCGTCTTCCTGATCACCGTAATCACTGGATCGCTCGCGAGCCTGTATTCGGGAGTTGCTCCGGTCTCGGTCGGCGCTTCCGGGGGAATCCTCGGTCTCCTCGGATTTCTCCTCGTCGTGACTCACAAGTTCAAGGAACAACTCCCCGGTTACCTTCAGGCCAGTTTGATTCAGTCCACCATTGTTGTCGCGATCTTCGGACTCCTCGGGGCGAGATTCATCGACAATGCAGCTCATGCCGGTGGACTGATTGGCGGAGTCATTCTCGGGCTCGTCTGTGTTCCCTGGATGCGACTTGCTCCGACGAGAACGAGACCCCTCGTCCTCCTCCTCGGGTGGGCATCGGTGGCCGTGCTGCTCGCCGGTGTTGCAAAGATCGCAATTGAGATCTGGCCGGGATGATTGGGAAGGTTTGGCGATTGAAATTTCATGCGAACTCTGGTGGATAACGAAATTGAAGTGACGGGATTCGACCTCGACGAAGGGTCGTCTTTGCCGGTTCAACTCGCGGAGACTTGGCTCAGTGCTGAGGAACTTGAGCGTGCCGCTGCCTTCAAGTTTCCGGTTCACCGCGACCGGTACATCCGCGGACGCGGCATGGTTCGAAAATGCCTTTCGGGGCATCTCGGTTCGGACCCCGGAGCACTCAAATTTGTGCTCGGTGATAAGGGAAAACCCCATCTCGCTGGGGACGAGCTCCATTTTAATCTTTCGCACTCTGAAGAAAAGGCGGCGCTCGCGATATCGAGGCTGCCCGCGATCGGGATCGACATCGAGCAGTTTGACCGCAAGGTGGACATTCCGGGGCTGAGTCGCCGGTGTTTTCGCGATTCTGAGATCAGTCGACTCGAAGGACTGCAGGGCGAGGCACTACAACGGGCTTTTTTCTGGACCTGGACGGCTAAGGAAGCGCGAATGAAAGCGACTGGCGAAGGCTTTGGGCTGGAGCCGGGCAAGATTGAAATTTCATTCGAAGGAGAATGGCCTGACCGCTGCCTCGCTCCCTCAGATCCTCAAGTTTATGTTTCTGCGGTGCGCCTCGTCGGATTTCATTCGGCCTGTACTGTCGCTGCGACGAATCCTTTTGAGGTGAGAATCGTCAGTACACTGCCTGAATAGAAAAGGAAAGGGTTTGAAAAAGATTCAAAGCAGTGTCCCCATCTTTAAATCCTCAAGAGACAATACGGCCTCTCGTTTCAATCCAAATTTTCTATGCAGCGTATTTTAGTGACCGGAGGCGCCGGATTTCTTGGCTCCCATTTGTGTGAAAGGCTTCTGAACGAGGGCAACGAAGTGATATGTCTCGACAATTTCTTTACCGGTAGGAAAAAGAACATCACGCACTTGCTATCGAATCCTTATTTTGAGTTGGTTCGTCACGATGTCATCGATCCGTTTAAGTTCGAAGTTGATCAGATTTACAATTTGGCCTGCCCCGCCTCGCCACCTCACTATCAGTTTAATCCGATCAAAACGACGAAGACATCGGTGATGGGGGCTATCAACTGTCTGGGACTGGGAAAACGAGTGAAGGCGCGAGTTTTTCAGGCATCAACCTCTGAAGTTTATGGGGATCCCGAAATTCATCCTCAGCCGGAGAGCTACAAGGGGAGCGTGAATCCGATTGGGATTCGCGCCTGCTACGACGAGGGAAAGCGCTGCGCGGAAACTCTTTTCTTCGACTACCATCGACAGAATGGGGTCGAGATTCGGGTCGTCAGAATCTTCAATACCTATGGTCCGAGAATGCTTCCCGATGATGGGAGGGTCGTTTCGAATTTTATTATGCAGGCTTTGAAGGGAGAGGATATTACCATCTATGGCGACGGGACTCAGACTCGCTCCTTCTGCTATGTCGACGATTTGATAGAGGGCTTTGTCCGCCTGATGAATCATCCCTCCCAAACCGGACCGGTGAATATCGGAAATCCCGGAGAGTTCACGATGCTGGAATTGGCTGAGAAAGTTCTCGAGAAAGTGGGCGGCTCATCAAAACTGACTTTTCACCCGCTTCCGGGTGACGATCCGCTTCAACGTCAGCCGGATATTACGCTTGCGCAGAAAGACCTCGGTTGGGAGCCGACGATTGATCTGAGCGAGGGACTTGACCGCACCATCAAATACTTTAAGACTTGCTGATTGCACCACCTTTTCTTTCGAGTCATTTCTGTCACTTGCTGAGAGGGCCTGAACAAGGCAAAACACCCTTTTTCTAATTCCCCATGTTTAGCACCAAAATCTGTTGTATCGGCGCCGGCTATGTTGGCGGACCTACCATGGCGATGATCGCCAACAAGTGTTCGGATGTCAGGGTCGAGGTCGTCGATATTAACGCGGAGCGAATCGCGGCATGGAATTCAGATCAGCTTCCCGTTTACGAACCGGGGCTAGATGAAATCGTGGCCCAGGCCCGCGGGATCAATCTATTTTTCAGCACTGACGTCGAGTCAGCGATCCGGGAAGCAGATATCATTTTTGTGAGTGTGAATACGCCGACGAAGACATACGGCCTCGGTGCGAACCGGGCTGCTGATTTGCGCTTTGTTGAGTCCGTCGCCCGCTCGATCGCAGAGCATGCCGGCGGTCCCAAAATTATTGTCGAGAAGAGCACGATTCCAGTGCGGACCGCGGAGGCGATTAAATCCATTCTTGAAACAAGCGGTTCGGGCCATGCCCACCAGGTTCTCTCCAATCCCGAGTTTCTTGCTGAGGGAACGGCAGTTGCTGATTTGGAGAATCCGGATCGGATTTTGATTGGTGGAGAAACTACTCCGGAAGGTCAAGCCGCGATCGAGCGACTCGCGAATGTCTATGGAGAGTGGGTGCCTCAAGAGCGAATCATTCGAACGAACCTCTGGTCATCTGAACTCGCCAAGCTCGTCGCCAATGCCTTTCTCGCACAAAGAATTTCATCGATCAATAGTATCTCGGCGTTGTGCGAAGCGACCGAAGCGGACGTTGATGAGGTGGCCAACGCGATCGGCACTGATTCGAGAATCGGTCCGAAATTTCTCAAGGCATCAGTCGGATTCGGAGGCTCGTGTTTCCAAAAAGATGTCTTGAATCTGGTTTATCTCTGCGGGCACTTTGGGCTTCCTGAGGTGGCGGAATATTGGGAATCGGTCATTACAATGAATCAGTGGCAGAAGCGCCGTTTTGCTGATGCTGTTGTCCAGGCTTTCTTCAACACAGTGAGCAATAAGCGCCTCGCAGTGTTGGGCTTCGCGTTTAAGAAAGACACGAACGACACTCGCGAAACCCCTGCGATCGATGTCTGCAAGCGCCTTCTCGAGGAGCAGGCGTCGCTGGCGATTTATGATCCGAAAGTTGAGACTGATAAGATTTTCCGCGATCTCGACGCGAATGACGACGATGAGCGACTCATTGTCTGTGCGTCAGCTCAAGAAGCCGTCCAAGGTGCCAACGCGATTCTTGTAATCACCGAGTGGGACGAGTTTAAAGATCTCGACTTCGAGACACTATTCGAAAGCATGGTTAAACCGGCATGGGTTTTCGATGGACGAAATCTCCTCGACCACGACAAGCTTCGTGCAATCGGATTCAAAGTCCGTGCAATCGGCAAGCCCTGCGAATAGCGGGCCTACGGCCTTCCTCTATTGGTCTCTCAAGACCGGCTAGAGACTGTAGCCGAATCCGAGGAAGATACCGCTGGTGTCCGACGTTGAACTTGAGCGCGGGCCGCTTGTGCTATAAGAGAGAACACGGTAGCCGAGGCTGGCATGCCAGTTTTCGTTGATGATGTAGCCGACGCCACCGTAGGCCTGCCAAGTCTGATCTGAATCACCGCTTCCGTAGTCGCCGTAGGCGGAGAGGAACCACTCATCATTGAGGAAATATTTTGCTCTTAGACCGCCGACCGGATCCCAGGATTGGCTCGAGCTTCGACGGGAAAATCCTCCGGCGAGGCCGGGGGTGACACTGAGGGTGGTATCGACATTCAAGTAGCGCGCACCGCCAAGGATCGAAAGGATAAGGCGGTCTGTGGAGACCAGGTCATAGGACCCGAGAAGAGCGAGACTCGTCTGCTCGAGCGTCAGATTGACGTTACCGAAGACTGGCCCACGAGTGGCCCGACCTGGGGAGACCTTCAGATACTGGAAGTCGGTAATGAAACCGAGGCGCTTGTATTTGAAGCCGCCAACAAACATGGAGGTCATGTCGAGGTCGCTGATAACTTCGTCAAAATCGTAGGTGTAGGAACTGGTAAGGTTGCCGATGGAACTCGTTCCTTCAACGCCTGCTGCCCAGAGATAAGGCATGAACTCAAAGCTCCAATCCGAGTCTTGAACATAGTCGATGGCCGGGTTCTTAGGGGAAGCAGGGTCACCTGCTTTAGTAGCAAGAGGCAAAGTGATGAGCGCCAGAGTGGCAACTGCACGAAATGCGGAGATGAAGCGGATTTTCATGAGTGAGTGGGAACAAGCTTGTTAGATGATACGTCCTGACATCGCGTTGAAAAGTGAAAATCACAAAGGAGCGAAGAATGAAGTTAAGTCGAGACGGATTTAACGATGAGGAATCGCCTTCATAGGCTTGAACTTTCTTGGTGGTGCTGCAATGCTCGGGATCTTATGAAGGCTCAGTGCATTTTTACATTTTTCGTCGTGATCGTGTTAGGCGGTATGCACGGCATAAGCGAAGATAAGGCGCTAGCGAGAGAGTCCGGCGAAGAAGTTGTAGGTGATCTCACTGCCTACTACATTAAGAATGTCCGCCTCAAGAAAGATGGGGCCGGGAATAGAATTGCTCTCACGAATCTCGATGGAGAGCGTGTTGAATACTGGCTCGAGAATGGTGAGTACAAACAGGCTGAGATGCAAGCGGTGGCGCAGGCGGAGAAGCTGGACGGAACCTACAAGTCAATCTATCGGATTCGTGAAGGCGAATGGATCCAGTTGCCTCCTGGATCCATGGGGATGGGAAACCGCATGAATCCACTGGTTCCTTTTCACCACGTAGCCGCCGATCAGTCCTTCTGGCCCTTTGGTTCCATGATCTATTGTGAGGAAATGGACGGGAGAAAGACAATGGATGGAAACATCCACGACGGATTCTTCTGGGTAGCGGATGTCGGCGGCTTGATCAAAGGTCGCGACCGGTTCGATATTTTCGTAGGAGAAGAAAGGATCTATCTCGATTTGCTCGATAAATACGCGGACCCCGAAAACGAACCGAAAGAACATTTCCAGATCTATCCAATGCCAAAGGCGCCCTCAGCTGAACTTGATCCTTTTCAGGGCCTGCGCCCAGTCGTCGAAATCCTGAAAGGAAAGGGATACAAACTCACCGGAGACGAAAGAACAGATGAGGAAATTGAGAAGGAGCTGACCAGGTTCCAAAAGAAGCATACGAAAATCAGGGAGGCGGAATACGGGAATCGCCGTGGAGCCACTACTCTCTGGTATCTCATGGCGGCTGCACATGAAGTGGCAGAGCCCGGTTAGATGGGTTGAATTCAAGGGTGTTGGGTTCAAACCGTGGATCATGGCTATATGACTGCAGTTTCGAAGAAATACGGCGCCGCTCACAAGGCGTTCATCTTCGTGCCGCTCGTATTTGGTTTCTTCGTGGACATTGCGAACGCGATTATTCTTCAGGCGTTTCTCGGCTGTTTTGCTTAGCGAAAAACAGGGGTGATTAAAAAAAACGGGGAGTGAATACTCCCCGTCATCAAATTCTTAGTTAGCAATTGCGAGCCGCTCTATCAGTGATAATAGCGGCCGTTTCGCCATGCGCGATTCTTCGAGATTTCAGATCCGGCGACGGCACCAATGGCTCCGCCGATGAGTGCTCCGGTGCTATCTCCGATAAGGGCACCCGCTCCCGCACCGATGAGGCCGCCGGTAACGGCTCCGCGTTCGCCGGGAGTGCATGAAGTGAATGTAAAGGAGGCAAAGGCGCAGGCAGCAATGATAAGTGACTTTTTCATCATAGTAGAATATATATAACTTTTCTGGTGAATTCTTGAGGACGGTTTGCGACCGGTCAACATTAATCTATTCACCTTAACGGTTACGAGCGACCGAAGCGGAGGGGAGTTCAGAAAAGAGATCGCGATAGCTCTCTGAAACGGCCTAAGTGTTCAAATCCAAATTTGAGGGCTGTCTCCGAGATAATACCGGGCCGAAAATCGGTATTCATAAGCACGGTGCGCGCCTGATTCAGCGCGAGCGTCGTGAAACAGCTTTTTGGGCTCATGCCGAAGGCTTCCTGGAAGTGTGTTTGGATGCTGCGTTCGGAGGCTCCCACTGCACGACACAGAGCCTCGCTGGAATATCGGGATCCGACAAGGTCACGGATCGCTCTGTCAGCGCGCGATACGATCTCCAGCCGTCGAATCGCGCGAGCCGTCGAGTGATGCGGCTTCTCGTGATTTGCTGAGGCAATTGCAGTGACAAGCGCAATCAAGATCAGATTTTCGTATCCGGGTAAGCCCTGGCTGAAAGTCGGCTGAGACCTAACCAGTTCGAGAAGCCGGCGAGCCATGCTTGCGGAGATGACATGGTTGATCATGCCGCTAGCGGGAAGGGGGAGCTCCGCCCCGAGGATTTCGATGGCTGCGTCCTGCAAGCTTCGGCGTGAAATCGAGATTGCCATCCACTCGGTATCCCTTCCGGCGCGGTAGAGCATCTCTGCTCCCTCCGCATAGATCTGAAGCGAAGGCCCGCTCATCTCAATGCCATTGATCCAGGTTGCCTTCTCTCTGCCTTGCGACATGCCGATGCACAATCTCTGTGGATCAAATTGTCCTCTTACGAGGACGGGAAAGGAATAGAATCCTGAGTCCGTTGAGAACGAGGGTGTGGCCGCTCTCCGCAATGTCGCAGAGCACTCGGTCGCGGAGAGGATCGTGTGCTCGAGGTCGGAGCCGTTGACCACTTCCCTCAATTGATCCGGTTCAAAGTCGTTGAAATGATATTGTTGCGAAGTCACCGGTCGCTCGTTCAGTTTAGTCTGTATGTCCGCTACGTTGCTGAAAAAGAGTCTTAGATAATGTATAAACCGTAAAGGAAAATTTTCGGAAACTGGATAGCCAAACCGGACTATCGGCTATAGTCTCGCCTCCTTGTAAACTGAATCGTATGAAATCTGCATTTCTCACTCTAATTATCGGCATTCTTTCGATTGCCTCTCTTTCCGCACAGGATAAAAAGCCTAACATTGTCGTCATTTGGGGCGATGACGTTGGCTGGAACAACCCAAGTTGCTACAACCGCGGCATGATGGGTTACCAGACCCCTAACATTGACCGGATTGCCGCTGAAGGCGCTCTTTTCACTGATTGGTACGGTCAGCAGTCCTGCACCGCCGGACGCGCTGCGTTCATCACCGGTCAAAGCCCTTATCGAACTGGACTCCTTAAAGTTGGTCTTCCCGGTGCAAAGGAAGGCTTGTCTGAGCTTGATCCCACCATCGCCGGACTCCTCAAAAATCACGGTTACATGACCGGACAGTATGGCAAGAACCACCTCGGTGACCTCGACAGCATGCTTCCGACGAACCACGGCTTCGATGAGTTTTTTGGTAATCTCTATCACTTGAATGCTGAAGAGGAGCCGGAGCACCCTGATTACCCCCAGGGTGAAGAGTTCAAAAAGAACTTCGGACCACGCGGGGTCATCAAATCTTCTGCCGATGGTCAAATCGAAGACACCGGTCCGCTTACGAAGAAGCGGATGGAGACGGTCGATGAGGAAATCACGTCCGGAGCGATGGACTTTCTGGACCGTGCCGGAGCTGCTGAGAAGCCTTTCTTCCTCTGGTTCAACACGACTCGCATGCACGTCAACACTCACCTCAAGGAAGAGTCTGAGGGTGTCACCGGTCTCGGCATCTATCCTGATGGAATGGTCGAGCATGACGGACACGTCGGTCAGATTCTCGACAAGCTCGATGAAATGGGCGTCGCTGATAACACGATCATCATGTATTCCAGCGACAACGGCGCAGAGTGCTTTTCCTGGCCTGACGGTGGATCGACTCCTTTCCGCAACGAGAAGAACTC
>JARGOD010000146.1 GCA_029210205.1 Verrucomicrobiales bacterium
CGAGGGAGAAGACCGAAAAACGCTCTTCGCCTGAAACTTTTGAGCGATCACCGCCGGGAATCGAAGTCAGGGCGTAGTCGAGTTGCTGAGTGCCGTTCGCATCGATCGATCCCTGGGAGAGTAATGTTGCAAGGCCGCGGTTTATTGACTGACCGAATTCATCCTGCGGGTATGACTGAACATGGCGAAGTAGCTTTACCGACTGTGCTGCGTCAGGTGCGTCAGGATCGCTGCTTAGTCCTCCGACTTCGATAATCACAGAAAAAGGCTGATCCGCCCGAGTCCGTGGAATAACTTCATAGGGATCATCTGAGACAATCGTCACCGTCGAGACGGGGATGTATGAATTGACGTAAGTCGTGTCGAGCATGTAGCTGGTGAGCGGACTTGACTTGACTGTGTAGAGTTCAAAACGCGCCCCATAGGGATTGATCGGCAGGGGAGATTGATCAGAACCTTCCTGGTCCACATCCATATCCCACTCCAGTTCACCTGTATCCTGTAGCTGTATCTGACGGACGAAAAAGGTATAGTCATCATCGCCTCTTAGTTCGTCACTCGGGGGGAATATCGAGACAGTTGTGAAAAGGAGGAGTAGCAGGAAAGGGTGTCTCATTGTCTTTGGTAGGTTACAGGTTTCATTTCCCCTGCGGTGGGGACTGCTTCTTCCTCTTGAAGAGGAAGCACTGAAATGGGGCCGCCTTTGTAGGTCGCAATAACGACTTGAGAACTCTCCGCGATGGCAAGTGCCGTTGCCTCTTCAAAGGGAACATGTCCGAGAGCCTGCTCGCGGCTAACTTCCATCGTTCGAATCCAACCGCGATTGGACTGGTAAAAATCCCGAAAGGTTTGAACCTTCGCCCCTTTCGTTACTGATAGTCGGCTTTTGTAATTCTCCGGGAGACTGAGGACGGCGCGTTTCGGGACGAGTGTCAGGAATCCCCGGAAGGAGAAAACGGTTGAAGTCTTGATAAGGTCTCGCTCTGAGTTGGCGAGCGATGGGTCTTCTTCAGTTTTACCCACTGGCGGACCGAGTTCCCGAATTGGATCAGCCCGCTGGGCCATGCGAAGCTTCCTACTCAGGTCATCGTGCTTTGCGGAATCGCGCATGCCGGCCACGGAGTTCTGAGAGAAAACAAAGTTCGGGACGGATATTGAGATGAGAGCGATGAGGAGGAAAGGGGGCATCTGAAAAGTGATTTTCATGTGGGTGAGATCAAAATTTGGAGCAAGGCGTGACTCAGGCTTGACCGAACTGTTTAGCGGCGGCGTCGTCCCCGGCCATTTCCGTTGTTGTTATTATTGTCGTTGTTCACCTCTTCTTCTTCTTCGGCTACCTCCTCGTAGAAGCTGACGAGAACGGCCATGTCCTGGATGTCAAAACCCTGATCGTTTCGATTTGTGTGCGTTAGTTCGAAGAGATAAATCACATCACGAGGTCCAAGGACGATCTTTCCATCGTCGCTGAGATATGGGCGGATGAATGATTCAATCGTCGGGGCCTGATTCATTGGCGTTGTTGTCGGCGGTGTGTCTCCGTTGATGAGCGCGACAACATTGTGGCTGCTGTTTGTCGAGCTATACCAGGAGCCCCAACTGTTGTTGTGATAGTATCTGGCGCCGAAATTCACGGTTTCGCCTTCTTCCATCTCCCGCGAAAACACGACATCGTTCGGGTCAACGTCATAGTTCGTTCCATAAAAGATGTCATCATAGTTTCCTCCATTGATGCTGACGCGCGTTTCAGTGGGGACAAAGTAGAGCCTTCCGCCGGAGTAGTAGGTAACACCGGCCCCGAGGATCCGAACATCCATGACAACGTCGCGCTTAGGTGAGATGGTGCCTGGAGGAATGATTTCGATAATTTCCTCTACACTTTCAGGCAGGGTGATGTCCCAGGTCAGTTCGGGGTGAGTTCCTGTCTGAACAATGGTGGGAAATGCGCTAAGGCTGCCAACGGGAATAAGCGGTGCTTCATCCTGGGCTGCAAGGGGCGCGAGAGTAATTCCCAGGAATGCGAGAATTACGTGGATTGTCCTGAATGGGTTCATAGTCTGAATTGTGGTTTCGCGAAGTGGTGTGTTGTTGGCGCAAGAGCTTTCGCCCTGCTCCACCTTCAAACTTACCCACGTAAAACGATAAATACAATAAAAAATATAAAAACCATAATTAACGGTGCGCGATTTATTTGAAGTGGTTGCGATAAGAAGAGCCATCCAATCAGTCTCATTTCACCTTCGCTTCTTCTTCCTGAATGCTTTAACCGGGTTCCTCAGAGGATGAGTCGAAGGAAAGGTGCAATCCCGATGACTGGTCTATATTATTCAGGATTAAACAGCGAAGAACCGCCCCGTGATCCGCCGGTTGGCGCTCTGCGATGGCATGGAAGTGAACGCTTGCAGAATCGGAGTAAATCTGACATGAACCGAAGCTGGAGTCGTCTACTCCTGACGAGGAATATGAAACCAGCGGCCCGAAACGGGGAGAATTTATCACTTTGCGACCTTCGCGCCCAGAACAGCGATACCTGGAACCTGGCCTACGAAGCGCTTTGGCAGGTCGCGTGGCGTAGCGCAAAACGCAAACTTCCCTATGATTCACCGGAGCAGCTCGAGGATTTGATCTCGACAGTGGTCAGTCGGGAAATAGTTCCGCAAATTCTGACTCCCTCTCAGAGTGCCTTTAGAGAAGCAAAGAACTTTGATGATGTTTTAAACCTTACCTCGCGGATCGTTTCTAATCGTGCCATCGATGAGATTCGACGTCGAGTGAGGCGGCCTGATTTGCAGAACATCGAGCGAACCCCGGAGCGGGAAGTGGTGAGGATGGAGGAAACAGAGGAAATTGCCGAAGACATACATCTTGCACTGGAATCGCTCGAAAACAGATATCGCGATGTGATCGTTGATTTCTACTTTGAAGAGTTGAACACCGAAGAAATCGCATTGAAACGAGATCGACCGAAGGGATCGATCTGTTCAGATCTTGTGAAAGCTCGCGAACTCCTGGGAAGTGTCCTCAGCCCGAACCTTCTACAAACATCTCTATCATGAAGGACGACACACCACATAGTCTCACGGACGAACGATTATTGGCGCTCTTCGGCGATCTCAGCACCAAAGAGCTTGGCTTGCTGAAGGAGGAGTTGGCTCGCAACGATTTCGACTCTTTGACCGATGCGAAAGTCCACGAGGCTCTTGAAAAATTGGTCGCAGACGGTCGCGGCGAGGTTCCGCCTCTACCTGCCGACGTTCGGACTTCGTTTGAAACGGCGAGGCTACGCGTTCTCAATGAAACAGAGTTGCCCGAAGTTTACGAGACACCGAAGCGCTACGATTCACCCTCCGGACAGCGAACAAGCGAAATGAGTCGCTGGCACTCTTCGGTCGTCATCACAGGTGGGCTTGCTGCAGCGGCGGCGATTGTGATTGCTTTTGTGACTTATGTTCGTCCCGTGGAGCGTCCTTCCAGTCTGAGCTATGCGGACGTGGTGACCCTCCTCACTCCCGGTGAAGAGACTGGATTTCTCGAACCAATTTTCACTTGGAACGCAGAAAACGGCGGAGTTGTTGATGTGGCCGTGATTTCCGCCGAAGGGAAGGAAGTGGCGTCGTTGGTGAATGCTTTTTCTCCCCTGAGATGGTCTTCACTGAAGTCGACGGAAGCACTGGTCTCCGGGGAGCTCTACATGGTGGAGATTTCCACCCCGACGGGGCTTGTCGCGAATCGTCAGTTTGCAACCGGGGCGGAAGCTGGGGGCGCTCCGGTTCCCGAAAGAAGCCTTGAGGAAATTATCTTACAATGTCAGGATCTGATCGCTGCGAGTCGGCCTGCGGATGCCTGGATGCTCTGGGGGGAACTTACTGCGATTCAGAAGGCGGATCCGCGAATGCAGGCCTTGAAAGAAGAGATACTTTCGGTGATCACCGGCTGAGGCTGCCTAGTAGGAGAACCCAAAGCCCAGGTGGAGCGTGCCCTCAGGTTCTCCGATCTCTTGATCAGGATTGTAACCGTATTCAAGACGAATCGGACCGATCGGAGTGAGGTAGCGAAGGCCGCTACCAACGGCATAGCGCATCTCTTCGAGGCTTGCGTCGTCTGAGTCTTGAAGCAGATTTCCGGCATCGACAAACGTCACCAGGCTGAGCCCGTCAAAAGCGCTAATGGGGATCTCGTATTCGATATTGAAGACGGAATAAAACTCGCCGCCAATGTGGTCACCACTCCCCGGATCAATCGCGCCAAGTGATCGCTCCTGAAAACTGCGAACCGAGAAGGGGCCACCGTTGTAAAACCGAAGGTCAATCGGGATCGCCTGAGTGTCACCGATTGGCGCAATTGCTCCAGCTCGCGCGCCAAGTCGCAGAGTATGGGTCCCAACGGGGAGATAGTAACCAAGTTTACCGGTTGCTTTGAAGAACTCGACTTCACTTCCGATCCCGGAAGTCGCAACACTGGCTGAGGTCTGCGCGATAAACCCTTCGCGCGGTAGGCGCGGGTTGTCCCGCTGGTCATGCGACAGCGAAACGCCGACAAAGTGGGTAAAATATTCTCGTTGTCCGAGAAACCGGTCAGCGATGTCTGCATCGTGAACATCGGTGTAGCTGGCGCGTCCAAAGAGAGAGATTTGATTGCGCTCGTTCCGCCCAAATCGTTTTGAGAGCTCGTAGCTGCCTCCAGTCTCGAATTTTTCGTAACCTTCCTCTTCACGATTCTGGGCAAAAAGTCCTGCTCGAAAGCGCTGTTCAGTGTTCAGAAACCAGGGATCCGTGTAATCGACCGCACCGCGAACACCTCGTTTCGAGAATTCTACTTCTGCGTCGACTGTTCTAACACTTCCAAGGAGGTTGAGGTTCCTAAATTCAAATCCCGCAATCGGTCCTTCATAATTGGTAAAGCCGCCAAAAACACCAAGCGTTCGGGAGTAGCCCTCCTCAACTTCAACGTCGAGAACAAAAGATCCGTCCTCTTGCTTCACCGGATCGGTCCGAATCGTTTCGAAGGCACCCGTTTGAAGAAGCTGCTCAACTGCCCTGTTCGTGTCGTTTGGTGAATAGGGGTTCTCAACGAGATCATCGAAGTGACGCTCAAAGAATGCATCGTCCGTTTTTTTATTCCCATTCACGGAAATACCTGAAACCTCGACCGGGGTGCCCCACTCAAAGAGAGCGACAACTTCGACCACCTGACTATCCTCAAACGGTAAAATTTCGCCCTTCTCGACGATGACTGACGCTTCATAGTATCCCGCATCGACTGCGGCTGAACGAAGGCGCGACTGGATGTTGGAAAGGACTGCCGGGTTGAAGTTCTTATCCCTGAACTCGGCGCGTGTTTTTTCGAATGTCTCCGCAAGAGAACTGGTGGGTGCTTGAGGAAGATCGATGCTTCCAACAATAAAATGAGGGCCCTCAGTGATCGTCACGGCGATGGTGGCCCCTGACTGTGAGTTGTCTGAATTGATTTCGACCTCAGCTTCAGTGTGGCCAAGGAGCGAGTAAAACTCGATGACCTTTTTTTGTCCTGCTTTCAGATCGGAAGGCACAAAAGGAACCGTATCGCTGGTTTTTAACCCGAGGCGTTTCCGTGTTGTCGTGGTGAGCAGTTCCACGATGGCGGGACTTTCAAGGACTTCATTTCCACTCACCAGAAACTGGCGAACTCCCTGTGAACTGCCTTCGTTAACCTCGAGAAGGATTCTCGCGGCGTCACCCTGTCCGGCGACCTGCCAGTCCACTTGGGCGCCTTCGTAGCCGCGATCAAGGAGGGCCGTCTCCAGAAAGTAGGCAAGGTCATCCGCCTTCGCCATGCTGACTCCGGCGCTGTCGATAAATTTGAGCTGTGGAGCAAGCCATTCCTTAACGGTGGCCTCTTCGATTGAACTCAGTCCTTCGACATTCACTTTTTCTCCCAACTGAGCACGTAGCGACGTTTGCCCCAACCCTGCTGTACAAAGCAGAGCAAGAGAAAAACGGAGAGTCAGAACGTTCAGCATTAAAGAGAAGGATCGGTGCTTTAACGGAATCGGAAAACGTATTTTAAGAGGGCCCGGTAGTCGTTCTCTGCATCGACATCACCGACGAAGAAAAGTTGCCTCCAAAGCCTGATTTTTCCTCCCACGGTCTGTGCTCCAGTCTCAGGGTTGATCCCACCAATATCAAGCTCGGTTCTCTCCTGAAGTGTATCGAGAAGTGAAGGCTCTGTATCGGCTAAGTTGCTCGCTTTTTTAAAATTTTTGAAGAGAAGGGTCGCCGCTTTTGAGGCAGCGAGTGAGCCCACGTCGCCTCCGATCAAAGCATCTCGTGTTGTTCCAGTTACCAGTAGCGTCAAAAGGTCTTCACTCGGCAGAGGGGGATTGCTTGTGAGGACATATTTTGGGTCCAGGATGCGATTGTGTAGAAAAACGTTGATGCTGTATTTGTTAGCTTTGGCTCGAGCTTTCAGGTTGATTGCGCCGTTGAAGCCAGTCTCTTTGTCAAACTCGATCTTTCCGATTTCGACATCAATTGAACTGAATGGGAGCGATAGTTCACCCTCATCAATCGCGAGAAATCCCGTGGGGTGGGGTTTCGAAAACTTTCCCGATAACCGAATATCAGCAATGAGATCAGATTCGACGAGGTTACTTCTTACTTGAAAGGGCGTCTTGGTGTGAATGCGGACATCAGCGTTCCAATCTCTAAAGGGTGGAACATCGACACCAAGGTTCAAATCCGTGTAGGCGGCACCACCGCCTCTCGGTGTCCGCTCAACCGTCGGCAGAA
>JARGOD010000147.1 GCA_029210205.1 Verrucomicrobiales bacterium
TTATTCCGAAGCGAGAGGATAAGATTGCTTCGCTGAAGCAGGCCGTTGGGATTTGCACAGTTTGAGGAGGCTGAAGTACCTTCTATCGGTGCTGATTTACAGGAGATGCGGAAGACGCAAAGCCTTCTGTCTCGGGTTCCTTTGTTTGAACAAGGGAAAACACTGAAGACGCGGAAACCATTTCAGGCTCGGTAGGTCTTCCCAGGCTGGTAGTAGCTCATCGCCTTTCAGTGTATTCTGAGTCTTCTGGGGTCAGAACCCAACTGCAATGGTTTCCCGGGCATGCGGACGGAATTTTGGCGATTCCCGCTACCTAAGCGGAGCCTCTCCCGATCGTCTTAGGGCAGTTTCCACGCCGCTTTATACTGCTCATACTCCGCCTGTGGCAGCAGCACGTAGACTGGCCTCTTCTTCGGCTCGACCGAGGAAATAAGCCGCTTCAAATTCGACTCCGACATGGTGGTGCAGCCAAAGGTGGCAGAGCCGCCGCTGTTTCTCCAGATGTGAAAGAAAATCGATGAGCCGGCTCCGGGTGTGATGTTCGGGTAGGCATTGTGAGCGATGAAGAGTTTGAGTGAGTGAGCGTAGTCCCCCTGCTTCATTTGAGCATTTTTCTCCTCCTCGGTTCTCGGTGCATAGTCGATGCGCCGATACATGTTGTAGTGGGGAGAACTTGGGTCCTCATACCAAAGGCAGCCTTGAGTCACCTGGACGTAGCTCAAGTTCGAAGATTTCTTGATCGATGGAGCGTAGCCCCAAGCTCCTCCGAGATCGAAGACTCCGGCCGGGGCGCGGCGGTCTCCTTCTTTCTTTGTTTTAACTCCGTTCGGAAGCGGGTGAAGTCCCTTCCCCCAGACGAGACCATTTTGGCCAAGGCGGCCCTTCCAGGAGGCACCGTCCTGTTTCCATCCCCCGTTCCCGCGCTCGTACATCGTGAGGGTGACGTAGGAGGAATCCCAACTTGAGGCGATGCCGACGAGACATTGCTTTGAATTGGCGGGAAGCTCAAAGGCTGAGGCCGGAATAATAAGGGCAATGAATGAAAGGAGAGAAAACGTGAAACGCTTCATGGGTGAAAGATAGCTTCAGGTCGCCGAAATTTCCAATAGCCATCTTTGGGGTCTCGATGAGTCGAAGCTGCGTTGGTTTTGAACCGCAGATCCCCGCGAGGGAGATCTTGCCTTCCTCTTCGATCTGGGATTTGATCCTCGGGTTTACATGATCTCATGAGTCACGAGTCTTCCCCGCGCACCATTCCTAAGCCCTATCTCTTCGGCTTCATCCTCGTCACGACCCTCTTTTCACTTTGGGGTTTTGCGAACGATGTCACGAATCCGATGGTCGCGGCCTTTAAGAATATTCTTCTCCTGACGAATACACAAAGCTCGCTTGTGCAGTCTGCCTTTTACGGAGGGTATTGCGTCATGGCGATTCCGGCTGCGATCTTCATCAAACGTTTTACCTACAAGAGCGGGATCCTCATGGGCCTCGGTCTCTACGCAGTCGGATGCCTCCTTTTCATCCCGGCCGGGAACATGCAGCAGTTTGCGCCCTTCCTCCTCGCTTACTTTGTCATGACTTGCGGGCTTTCGTTTTTGGAAACGAGTGCGAACCCCTACATCCTTTCGATGGGGCCGGAGGAGACGGCGACGCGGCGGCTCAACTTTGCGCAGGCGTTTAATCCGATCGGATCGATCACGGGGATGTTTGTCGCGAAGGAGTTTATCCTCGCCCGGCTCGACAAGACAGATGAAGCCTCTCGTCGCGAAATGCTGGAAGCGGAACCGGAGGCTTTCGCTGCAGTCGCCAAGAGTGATTTGGACGTGATTGTCGGTCCCTATTTGACCCTCGGTGTTGTCGTCGCGGTGGCCTTTGTTATTTTTGCGATCGCAAAGTTGCCCCGCACTGGCGAGAGCGGAGCCGGGCCAATGGATCTTGGCGGCACCTTTCGTCGTCTTATGAAAAACGGTCGGTATCGGGGCGGAGTCATCGCACAGGCCTTCTATGTCGGCGCCCAGATCATGTGCTGGACCTTCATCATTCAGTATGCGGGGGCCACTCTCGGAATGAGCAAAGAAGAGGCGCAGGGCTACAACATCATCGCGATGATTATTTTTGTATCGAGCCGATTCATTTGCACCTTCCTCCTCCACTATGTGAGTCCGGGCGGCCTGCTCCTCGGTCTCGCGATCGGTGGAGGCGTGCTTGCTCTCGGGGCTATCTTTCTCCCCGGTATGATCGGCCTATGGTCGCTCGTCGGAATCTCCGCCTGCATGTCACTGATGTTCCCGACAATCTACGGACTCGCTCTCGATGGTCTCGGCGACGATGCCAAGCTTGGCTCGGCCGGTTTAATCCTCGCGATTGGGGGTGGCTGCCTGATGCCACCGCTCCAGGCAATGATCATTGATCAGGAAACGTTTCTCGGCCTCATGGGTGCAAGAGCCTCGTTCTTCCTGCCGGTGATTTGTTTTGTCGTGATAGCGGTCTATGGGTGGCGCGCGACGAAGAGAAAAGACCTTGTGGATTCATGATCAAGACACGGATCTTTCTCCTCCTGTTCGT
The DNA here is from genome assembly GCA_029210205.1 of Verrucomicrobiales bacterium. Classification (GTDB taxonomy): domain Bacteria; phylum Verrucomicrobiota; class Verrucomicrobiia; order Verrucomicrobiales; family DEV007; genus Arctic95D-9. The sequence continues at coordinate 2,566 of JARGOD010000147.1, forward strand.
TCTCTCCTTTGCTTCCTGGATTTGCTGGTTTCGTTACGGGAACATCATGCCGGAATGGTTATCCGGTGTCCTCTCGATCTGGAATTGGCTACTAGGGCCGATCGTCGTCATTTCGATGGCCAAGCTTGCGAAGGAGGAGCTTGATTTCGAAGATCCGCGCGGAGTGCATTGGACCTTCGTGCGTATTCTCGTCGGGACACCGCTAGGGTTTTTTGGTCTCATTTTTATTGCGACAGGACTTGGGATGATGGCCTTCGCGATATGGGCGATCTATACCAGCGATGATCCGAAGACCTTTGAATTCCTCTTCGCCTTCGGGATGCTGAGCCTCGGTGTTGCGATGGGTGGACGCATGATCTACAGCTCATTTTTCCGCCAGGGGCCCACGCGAAGGGAGGTAGAAGAGCGGCAGCGGTTGTGGGATGAGCGTTTACAGAATCCGGATTGGGATTTTTACGAACGCTATCTTGAGCGTCCTGTTCCCTCCATCTTGAAGGAACGCTACGGTGAGCCGAAGGAGTTTTTACCTCCATTCCCTGATGGCGAGGATCTCGACGGTCACTGGTCACCGATCCATGCCGCTGAAATGATTTTTACCAGAGGAGCTCAGGCTGACTTTGATTTACTTCCTTTTGCCTGGGGAACTGAGGGCGGTTTTTTGTTTCTCCTTCCCGGTGAGGAAGCCACTGACCGGATTTACCAGACGGACTCGGATGAAGGAGAACGTTTCTTTCTGCTGTATGAAACACCGGATGAGTTTTTTGAGGCGCTTGAGGAAATCTGACTTGCGACGGCGAGATTGGGTTCTGCAAGAAGGCTTGATAAGGTATTTGTTCCCGATACTATGCCTGATGGCGATTGAATCATGAGTTCAAATTCTGGAAGCAGCGGTGGTAATTCGGGATTTGTTCCCCCGACGATTGATGAGCTCAATTCCGTGTTGAAGCAATATGAATTCCTCTCTGTTCTTGGGCAGGGCGGCATGGGGGCTGTCTACAAGGCGCGACAGATCAGTCTGGATCGTTTTGCTGCGATCAAGATTTTACCGGCTGAGCTTCACGCTGAAGAGGGCGAAGACGAGATGCAATTTGCGGCGCGGTTTCAGCGGGAAGCGCGTGCCATGGCAAAGCTCAGTCATCCTAACATTATTGCAGTGTACGACTTCGGATCGACCAGCGATGGTCAGTTTTACATCGTAATGGAGTATGTTGAGGGGACTGATCTTTATACTCTTCTTCAGACAGGCGGGCTCACAACAGATCATGTTTGTGGCTGGATCTCTCAGATGTGTGATGCGCTGCAGTATGCTCACGAGCAGGGTGTGGTGCATCGCGATATCAAGCCGGCGAATATCATGATCAGCGTCGGAGGAGATGTCAAAATTGCCGACTTCGGGCTCGCCAAACTGACAGATAACGAGAGCAGCGAACCCGCTCTGACGATGACTAATGTCGCGATGGGAACGCCGGACTACGTGGCACCCGAAGCTCTTGATTCGACTGCGGAAGTTGATCATCGGGCAGACTTGTATGCGGTCGGGGTGATGCTGTATGAGATGCTGACGGGAAAGGTTCCCCGTGGTGCCTGGAAAAGCTGCCAATCTCAAGTCGAGGGGTTGGATCCGCGTTATGATAAGGTGGTTCTCCTGGCAATGGATTCAGATCCTGAAAGCCGGTTTCAGAGCGCAGCGGAGATTCGTTCCTCCATTTATGAAATCTCGACGGGTCCATCCACTGACGTTGTTCCTGAAGTGGAATTGGGTGAGCCGCATTCGCCTGAAAGCCGTGTGAAGTTTCAGGACATTACGCATTTCGACAAAATGCCGAAGGCTCCATCCGCGGAAAAGCCGAAGAAAGGATTGTTTGTTAGTTTCGCTGCAGTTGCTCTTATCCTGCTGATTGGCGCAGTATCTTTCCTGGCTCTGTTGAAAGAGGAAAATCCAGAGACGACTTTAGAATCCGGGGGAACTTTATCGGGTGACGAATCTTCGTCCGTAATGACTCCGGGGGATGAAACGGTCAATGGAGTTGGCGAAGTATCCGCATCGAAAACTGAGCATGTCGAGACGGACGAGGCCCGGCTGCCTTCCCTTCCGCAAGCGGCTGAGTTTTCTTCGGAGGGATTCCGCTACCAATTGATTCCGGGCCGGGTCGAGTGGAGTGAAGCGAAAGCACTGGCAAGTGAAGAGGGCGGCAGACTCGCCGTGTTTGCTTCGGTCGAAGAATTCGAGAAAGTTCTCCCCGAGCTCGAGAAAACCGTCTCCACAGGCGGGGGACTTCATCTCGGCGCCCGCTTTGAAAATGGATCCTTTCTTTGGGTAGACGGCACAGAGGGCCAATCGGCGGACTACCTGTCTTTGATGTTAGAAGAGAGGCCGAAATTTAACGGCAGCCTCATGGCGGTCCGCGAGTCTTCAGGCGGAAACGAATTGGGATGGAGGGTCGCACCACTCCCAATCGGGAAGTTTGAATACAGACCGATAGGTTATTTGGTCCAGTGGCCGGTCGAGCCGAAGCCTGTTGAAGAAGAGCCGGAAGAGGAAAGCAAAAAGATGACTTCCGTTCCATCTCCGGAAGGACCGAAAGTGGAGGAAGCTGAGAAAAATGCGCCTGCGCCGATCTCAGGAGAGGATGCTGAGGAAGCCGGGACAGAGACGATGGCGGAGTCCAACGCGGGAGTTGATCGGGATATGGGGGATCCCTTCCTCGCCAAGTTGAGGGAAGGTTTTGAATCGCGATACAAAACTGATGTCGAAGCCCCTTTTCTGGCTTCTTTAAAGCAACTGGAGACCAGCTATATTTCGAATGGGATTGTCCGCGCTCGTGCTGGAGCCACTCGCAAAGGTGATTTGGAAGAAGTGAACGCTCTTGAGGAAGCAAAGGCGAGGATGGAGAGAGGGGAAGGTGTTCCCGAAGTCGAGGACTCTTCACTACCCGAGTCACTCAGGAGTTTGAACAATATCTTTCGCCAGTCCCTTTCAAAATTGGAGGAGGATCGTAATCAGCGTGCCGCTCCCCTCTACGAAATGTACACGGGAGCGCTTGATGGATACATCGCGGAATTGACGCGAAAAAGTGAGATCGAAAAGGCCCGGGAAGTTTTGGAGCTTCGCGACAAAATTGCGAGCGGCGGTGTGGCTGCGGGTGCAGTTCGAACGTCGGATCAGATTGGGTTGGCCACGATGCCGTCGGAGTCCGGTCTTAGCGATGAGGTAATGAGTGGACCTCTTCGGGCTTTCAGCAATGTGACGAGTCCGCAATCCAAGCCAATGGATACTTCCAAGGCTGAGAAGTATTCGGATTTCACCAGTGTCGTGGCCTTAATGGCAGGCGATTGGGCGGCGGTGAGGAGCGGTGGAGAGGTCGTTTCGAATATCGATGACTTCGATGGATTGAGGGGAGCAAAAGCGGTTTATCCGGGCGGCTACATCCATTACAAGAATGGAAACCTTGAAAGCATTAATGGTTCTGCGAGGGATCGTATCAGGGACGTGATTAAGGTCGCGGCAGGTGCTCGGGCGGGTATAGCTTTAACTGTTAGCGGTGAAGTTCATTCCCTCGGAGAGTTGGCGGATGCTCCTGAGGGCATCGGTCCGATAAAACACATTGGAATTACCTGGGGAGGAGCAGCTTTGGCGATCGATATGGATGGAATTGTTCATCTTTGGGGAGAGGACCCGTCAAGATTCGAACTTCCGTCCGGGGGAGCTGACTTCGTTGAGGTCGAAGCCGGCTGGCGCAGCTTCTTAGCACTGAAAGACGACGGTTCTGTGACGGCATGGCCTTCCGTTGAAGTGCCAAGCGACGCCCGACAGTTCATTTCGATAAGAGCGAGCGGGGTTGTCTATGCTGGACAGCGGGAGGATCTGAGCTGGATGGCATGGGGCAGTCCAGACATGGGTGTCCGTGATAAGATCAATGAAATCGGTCCGGCTTACGATTTGTCTTTCCAGGCAAATGGACTTGGATTTGGTTACCTGCTTTGGATTGAGGCCAATTCAGACGAGTAGGGTCGTCCTGGCGAACCGCCATTCAATGCCGAAGCATAAAAAAGGCGGAGCCTCGCGGCTCCGCCTTCTTCAAAAAATTGAGGCGTCGTTTGACTCAGCCCAATCCCTTAACCACCTCAACGAGATTCTCAGGCGTCATGCCGAGTTCACTCATCACGGTGTTGCCGGGCGCGCTGATGCCG
>JARGOD010000148.1 GCA_029210205.1 Verrucomicrobiales bacterium
GCTCGACGTCCCAGACTTTCATCGACTTCTCGCCGGTGGCGGGATTATCGAGCGGCATCTTCATCATTTGATTGAAGTCGCAGTCGAAAATGTCGCCTTCCCAACTCACGTTGATCGTGTCACGGCACATGAGACCGTCGACGGTCGCAGGATTGTAATTCTGACGGAGCAAATCCATGTAGGACTGCAGCTCGCCATTACGCTTCAGGTAGCTTGCAAAGCGTGAGATTGGCATGTTGGCGATGCAATAGAGCGCGTTGAAATCGATGTCGAAATGCTCTTTCATCTCGCGCTTGTAGTCCGCTTCGAGCTGGGTCTGTTCGGGCGGTAGAAATCCCCCGTTCGGATTGTAGACAAAATTCAAGGTCAGCTTTGGATCGCGCCCGTAGCCGAGTTCGTTGAGTTTCTGAAAGGCTTCGATACTACGATCAAAGACACCATCGCCACGCTGTTCGTTCACGTTGTCCGGCGCATAACACGGCATACTCGCGATGATCTCGACTTCGTGCTCGGCAAGAAACTCAGGAACCCACTCGTAGCCCGGTTCATTAATGATCGTCGCATTGAGGCGATCCATGACGCGGCGCGGCTGGTCGAATTCACGCACCGACTTCACAAGGCGTTTGAAGTCCGGAATCATCTCCGGGGTCCCACCTGTCATGTCGAGCGTGGAAATATCCGTCTTTTCAAACCACTCGATGATCTGATCGACGGTTTCACCGGTCATGATTTCCTTCCGCTTGGGCCCGGCATTCACATGGCAATGCACACAAGTCAGGTTGCAAAGTTTCCCAACATTGATCTGCAGGATCTCGGTTTTTCCGCGACTGAGTGGCTTTCCGCTTTCTTCGAGAGCGAGGTCAAAATCGTTACGGGCGTCAGAAACTATCATGTTAATTGGCTACGGGTGCGACGTAGGGAGAGGAGCGAGCTTACTCAGGAATGTGACAAAATCATCATAAAGAGCCAGAAATTTGTGAAGAGAATAGGTCAGCTTTTCCTTGGAAAGCCGTCCTCTCTGCTTACGGTTGGCACTACTCAATGAATTGCGGACAACAGAATATCGTCGACGGCCTCATCTCGTCTTACCACGAAATCGGTGGCATCAATCGCATCGACAGTGCTAATCTACCTTCAAAGCGCACCATCATTTCGACCTGTGAAGGTCTTCTCCAGCTTCTCTTCCCCGGCTACCACGACGAAGATTCGATCCCTGCCGAGGAACTGGAAATGATCACCGGCGAGCGAATCGCAACGCTCGTCGAGACCCTTGAGGTCGAAGTTGCCAAGGTTCTCCGGCTTCGCGATTCGGACACGGAAGATGCCGGGCCTATTTTGCGGCAACAGGCAAATGAGCTGGTCTGCCGTTTTCTTGCAGACCTCCCGGAGATTCGTGCGCTTCTCCAAACCGACGTTGAGGCCGCTTATGAGGGCGACCCCGCGGCAAAGAATTTTGACGAGATCATCCTCGCTTACCCCTGCATCGAAGCGATCGCGATCCAGCGCTGCGCGCATTGCCTCTATGAATTGGATGTGCCACTCATCCCGCGCATTATGACGGAATATGCCCACAGTCTCACCGGAATCGACATTCACCCGGGCGCGACGATCGGGTCACATTTCTTCATCGATCACGGAACGGGTGTCGTCATCGGCGAAACCTGCATCATCGGAAATAACGTGAAGCTCTATCATGGCGTTACCCTCGGGGCCCGCAATTTTCCGAAGGATGAAAACGGTCGCATCGTCAAAGGCAATAAGCGTCATCCCAACGTCGAAGACAAAGTCGTGATCTACCCACACGCCACTGTTCTCGGCGGCAAGACGACACTGGGTGAGGGCTCAACAATCGGAGCGAACGTCTTCCTGCGGGAAAGCATCGCGCCCTCCTCTTTTGTCACGACGAAAGGGGAAGAGCTGATCATTTACAACAAGATCACCGGCGAAACGATCGAGCAGAACAGCCCGAAGGACGACTGATAAAATGGCGGAGCAGTTGGAGTTGTTTGGCGAAAGTGAAGAGCCGGAAAAACGCCCGGCTCCGCCGCTGCCGGACCCTGCTCATCCCGCGAGGGGTTTAGATCATGCACTGACGGAAATAGCGGCGAAGTTTGCACGCAGCCTCCAACTTGCTGACCTCGCTGACACCGTCGAAGTGAAATGGAACGCTCGCATGCGGACGGCCGCCGGCCGCGCCTTCTTCAAGACAAACACGATTGAGCTGAACCCGAAGCTACAGGCGCTACCGGAAGAGAAGCGTCCGCAGGAAATTCAAAACACCTTTCTGCACGAACTCGCGCATCTCGTTTCCTTCGCACGCTCCAAAGGAAAGCGCATTCAGCCGCATGGTCCGGAGTGGAAACAGGCCTGCGCCGATCTTGGCATTCCCGGCGAGGATCGCTGTCACGCCCTCGACTTCGAACCACGGCGCATGAAAAAACGCTTCGGCTACGAATGCCTGCACTGCGGGACCGTGGTGGAGCGAGTCCGAAAACTAAAACGAACTGTCGCCTGCTTTCACTGCTGTAAAGCGCACAGCCGCGGACGCTTCGACAAACGATTTCTCCTCGTCGAGAAACCGCTGCACGAGGAGTCTCCGTAGCGACCTTTGCCAACAATGCCGACCTAACTCGTCCCGGCAAATCACGTGATCGTTGCAGAGTTTGCTCTTTGCTAAGAGATCCAATCCGCTACCGTAGCGGCGATGAAACCCTTTCTCCTGCTTTCAGCTCTCGCGCTCTTTCTCCCCGCCGCCTCAACCGCCGGTGACTGGATTGATCTCTTCAACGGAAAAGACCTTGAAGGTTGGACCGCGCGGGCCGAGGTCGAAAAACTCGAAGCCGTCGACGGTGAGATCCATCTCCTCTCGAAGAACAATGTCTGGGTCGTCTCAGATCGCTCGATGAAAGACTTCGAGGTCGAGCTTGAAATTCTCCTTCCGGACGATGCGGCGGAAATGAAACTCAACACCGGCCTCGCTTTTCGACTCAGCGGCGAGTCCGGCAAACCCAAAGGCTACCAGTGCGAGATCGAAGCCCCCTCGCCCGGCCAAAATGGCGGCGTTTTCGGTATTGGACTCGGCGGCTGGCTTTATCCGGCAAAAGGAGAGGAAGGCGCTTTTAAAAACAAGATCGAAGGTGTCGTCAATGATGGCGAATGGAACACTTATAAAGTGGTTTGTCAGGGCCCATCGATTACGACCTATGTAAACGGCAAAAAAATCTCGGAGATCGAAGACAACCAGCAGCTTGAAGGCTACTTCGGAATTCAGCACCACGGCAAAGGCGGCATGATCAAGTTCCGGAACGTCCGTGCTAAAGAACTGCCGTCCCCTTCTCCGGAAACCACTTCATCGGATCAGCCCAACATTCTCTGGATCACCGCCGAGGACATGAGCCCCACTCTCGGCGCCTACGGCGACGAGTATGCGACGACTCCACACATTGACGCCTTCGCGAAAGAAAGCGTTCGCTACACCAACGCTTTCGCTGCGGCTCCGATCTGTGCGCCTTCACGCTCGACCCTCATCACCGGAATGTGGGCTTCCAGCACGGGGACGAGCCAGATGCGCTCGGCCTATCCACTCCCCCCGGAAGTGAACGGCTTCCCCACCTACCTCCAGGAAGCCGGCTACTTCACTTCGAACGCCGTGAAGACCGACTACAACACTTCCGACATCGACCGCCTCATCGAAGACTCCTGGACCGCGATCAGCCCCGAAGCGCACTGGCGCGACGCAAAACGCAAAGAAGGTCAGCCCTTCTTCTCCGTCTTCAATCAGATGCTTTCCCACCAGTCCCGCACCGCAGTCTGGCCTTACGAAGCATTTCAGGAGCATGTTCAATCGAGCCTCTCCGCGACCGAGATCCACGATCCTGCCAAAGCCCCAATACCTCCCTACTACCCTGACACCGAAACCGTTCGAAAAACGGTCGCTCGGTTTTATGACTGCGTCACGGTGATGGACCAACAGGTCGGTCGCATTCTCAGTGAACTCGAAGAGGACGGCCTCGACGACGATACCATCGTCTTTTTCTACGCTGATCACGGCTCCGGCATGCCACGCCACAAGCGCCTCCTGCATGACTCCGGGATGAACGTTCCGCTCATGATCCGTTTCCCCGAAAAGTATCAGCACCTTGCCCCGGCGAAACCGGGAGAAACCCTCGACCGCCTTGTCACCTTTGTCGATTTTCCGAAGACCGTCCTCAGTCTTGCCGGACTTAAGCAGCCTGACTATATGCAGGGCAATGTCTTCCTGGGTGACGAGTCTGCAGAGCCGATTGACTACGTCTACGGTTTTCGTGACCGCGTCGATGAGGCCTTTGACTGCGCCCGCTCGGTGCGAAGCAAAGACTACCTCTACATCCGGAACTACTTGCCGCATCTTTCGTGGAACCAACCGAGCGTCTTCTCGGATCTTGCTGAAATCCGTCGCGACATCACCAGCTATGCAGCTGAGAACGCCGAGGACCTAACCGTCGCGCAACTCGGCTACGCAGGTCCTCGCAAAGCCTTTGAGGAGTTCTACGATGTCTCTGCTGACCCTGACAACATCTCCAATCTCGCGCTCGGAGAACTCACCCCGGAGCAGCAAACCGCACTCGACGCCCACCGTGCTGAGCTAAAGCGCAAGCGGCTCGAGATCCTCGATGTCGGTATTCTTCCAGAGTCGATCATGACTGACTACATTCAGGAAGAGGGAGCCTCGATCCGCGAAATCATGACCGGGGGCACCGATCATCGTCCCGATCTCGAATCAGTCTGGGCCGCTGCAGACCTCGTCGGTTTCGGATCGCGCGAAGAGCTACTTGAATTGACCCGATCCGGAGACGACGCAGTTCGTTTCTGGGGCATCATCGGATTGCGCTATGCAGCGCCCAACGACGAGGCCTTGCTCGAGCAACTCTACGATCTCATGGACGACATCTCGCCCGACGTGCGCATCGAAATGGCTCACTGGATGGCCGACGCTTCGGAGACCCATCGTGCCGCCGCCCTCAAAGTTCTCCTCGCTGAGTTGGAGAACCCGAACTGGTGGACCGCCCTCCGCTCCTGCCGCTCCATCGAGCTGCTCGGCGAGAAAGCGAGCTCCCTGAAGCTGTTCATCAAGAAACTCTATCGCCAGACCCGCAACTCCCCCGGTGACGAAAATTTCTTCATCGCCTTCAGCGCTGGAGCCTACCTCGACAAACTGGGCGAAAAAACCGAGCCCTGGGATTTCAGCCCCGCCGCAGGTAGTTTCTCCGCCGACCCCGAGCCGGAGAAAGAGGAGTAAAACGATTGGACACCCCGTGTTGAAGGTCTTGACCCGCTATCCCGACTGAATTTTGCTACGACAATGAAGACGACTGCACTTTTCCTTTTCCTCACCACTGCTTCGGTCCTCGCAGAACCTGCGTGGCCCGAGTTCCGCGGACCAAATATGGACGGCACTGTTGCAGGCGCTCTCCCCACTGAGTGGTCCGAAGAGAGCAACGTGACCTGGAAAAAGGATATTCACGGGCTCGGCTGGTCGACGCCTCTTATTTCCGAAGGGAAAATCTGGCTCACGACAGCGACTGAGAACGGGCGTCAGATGTCGGTGCTTTGCCTCAATGAAAAGTCCGGCGACACTCTCCTCGACCGGGTTTTCATCACGAATGACAACCCCGAACCTCTTGCAAATCCGATGAACACCTACGCCTCCTCCACCGGCGTAGTCGAAGCAGGACGAGTCTATCTTCACTTTGGAGCCTACGGCACGATGTGCCTCGACACTGAGACTTTTGAGACAATCTGGGAACGACGTGACATCACCTGCAGCCACTGGCGCGGGCCTGCTTCCTCCATCGCGAAGTGGGAGAACAAACTCATCCTCACGCTCGAAGGTGCCGATCAGCAGTATCTGCTCGCACTCGATAAGGAAACCGGAGAGACGCTCTGGAGAAAGGATCGCTCCACGAACTACGACGACGAGACCGACGGCGTCCCCGCGAACAGTGGTGACATGCGCAAGGGATTCGGGACTCCGATTTTTGTACGCGTCGGTGATACAGTTCAGGCCATCAGCAATGGTTCAAAAGCAGCCTGGGCCTACGACGTTGAGACCGGCGAGGAAATTTGGAATGTCCACTACCCGACACATTCCCCATCGTCCCGCACCGTCTACAGCGAGGAAACCGGGATGATTTACATCAATACCGGCCTTGGAAAGGCTGAAATCTGGGCGGTGAAGCTCGACCCGGATGCACGCGGTGACATCTCAGAATCGCACGTCGCCTGGAAGATTTTTCAGCGGACGCCGAAACGAATGTCGCCTGTCATTGCCAACGGAATTCTTTTCATGGCAAACGGCGGAGTCGTCAGCGCAATCGATGCAGAAACCGGAGACGTGCTCTGGGCCGAGCGTGGTGGCGGCGAATTTTCGTCTTCGTCTCTGGCGGCGGACGGATTGGTCTATCACTTCGATGAAGAAGGCCTTTGCCTCGTCCTGAAAGCGGGACGGGAATACGAAGTTGTCGCCGAGAACATGCTCGCGGACGGCTTCATGGCCTCGCCGGCGGTGACTTCGGATAATGCGCTGATCCTGCGGACGAAGACGAGTTTGTATCGTGTGGAGT
>JARGOD010000149.1 GCA_029210205.1 Verrucomicrobiales bacterium
GAATCGAGGAACCTTCTGATAGGGATGCCGGAACGATTGCCTGTCTTGTGAGGGGATTGGTCGCGCAGGCGGATGTGTTCCGCGTGCACAATGTCAAAGCTGTCGCTGACAGTGTCAGGGTCATTGCCGCGATTCGTCACTGATCAGGATCTTCGCTGTCGTCTCCGAGTGGCTGCTGGTACTCCAATCTTTCGTTGTGTATCAACGACGCATTCACTTCTCCAGTTTGAGGATCTCGAAAGAGGAAGGCGATGTAGTGTCCAAGTCGATTAGATTCAAAATCGATAATGGTCTTACCCTGACTCTGAATCGCGACCGATTCAATATCACCGATCTCCGCCCTTATTGGCGCCTTTGGCGCTGCCAGAAACGGGCGTCCCATGATCGAGAGTGGCAGATTGATCCCTTCGAGAAGTGACACCACGGTGAGTTTTGAGGTCTCTGTTTCGGGTGATTCAATCAGCTGACTGAAATGCAGGGTCACTTCTTCTGTTCCATCGTCGAGGGTTTCTACTTCATCGAAACAGATCACCACCATAGTTTTTCCATTCTCAATCGTGACAGGTAGTGAAATGTCAGATTCCTTTGCGATCGCATTGGAGAGTCTAAGATCGAATTTACCCGGGCGAAGGGCAAGCGTTCCGGACCCTCCTCCGACCTCGATAGGATCACCGCGGTTGAATTCGAAATTGTCGAGCGCTAGGTAGGTCGGCGAGGTTTGCGAGACCAGGTTTACCACCTGAAGAAATCCAGCACTTTGTAGTGCATTTTCGTCTTGTGCCGGGAGTTGCAGAACAAATGCGAAACAAGCGGCGAAGGTCGTAGCAACAGTTTTCATGAGCTCATGGAATAATCACGCGAAGCATGCGTAGTTTGGTGGATTCGATTTCTCCGTTCGAATCACGGATCGGTTCGATGAAGACGTCATACGCCTTCCGATCTCTTGCAAGAATCACGTCTTCTTTAAGTTCCGTTCCCGCCGCAACGTAGTTCTCAGCATAGGTGTGAATGCGAAAGTGGCGACTAGAAAGAGAGGTGGTGTTCAAGAGTCGGGCAAAGGTTTCCTCGGCTTCAGCGTCATTGTAGTGTTCGGGCAGCGCGTCGTGCTCTTCGATCAACTCCGTGAACACTCTCGCGAGATGTGACTGGCTGTAAAATGGCCGTGCCTCGTAGAGACCGAGAGCAATCGCAGGAATGGCATCCGGGTCGAGCCGCTTGGTCAATTCGCCGAGTGTGCTCTCGTCGGTGTAGTCGGGTGTGACGGGCTCGTTTGCCGTGGCAGCATCGACGACAATGTCAGAGGAAACGATGGGACCACGCAGAAGTGCTTCAAACTCAAACAAAGTTGGTGCCGTGTTAAGGTTGAGTTTTCCCCATTGAGATTGAAATGGACTTCGGGCGTGCTCATCCATGGAGTAAAGAGATGAGAAAGGTTCCAACACTGACTCGTCAGGATCGTCTGCGGTCGGAGGAAGGCGATGCAGCTTCGGATCGAAATTTTCATAGAGCATTGGAGTTTTCGCCGACTCAACTGAGTTGAGATTGTTTCCCGGCACTCCGACGTGAAAGAGATCGAGCAACTGACTCGCCCGCATCCCGGGCAGGTCAAAGCGGTCATGCTCCGGGCGTCCGATCCTGAGGGTGTTGCCACCGCCCCATGTTTGTTTTGGTTCTGCGTCCAGGGGAATGGATTTCAGCCATGGATTTTGCTCTCCGGAACTATTGGGCACTCGACTCGTGTAAAATTGTTTGGTTTGCTTTGCAATCACTGAATCAGGTCCAGCCGATGGTCCGTAGACCCACATGACCGGGTCATGAATATTGCCAAACTCCGATACGGAATGGTAGCGACCTAAGTTCGAAATTCGCCACGGCGCAAACCGGGACAATGACTCGTCAGGCGGAGTCTCAAATTCTATCGGCTTCTCGTCATCGGCAGATGGGGTCGGGCCGACAGGGGTGTCGTATCCCCGGTCCGGCCAATCCCTGACTCGTGTTTGATCTTTAAAGAGGTCGAATCGATTCGAGTTCACTTTGTCGAGATCGACATTCCGATATCCGGGCGATGCCTTCCTCGTATAAGTTGAGCCCTCACTGGTGGACGCCGAATAAAAACTCATCCACGGATCTCCGAGATGCGCTCCAAACCCTCCGTTCACTCCATAGCCTCTGGGAGCCAGGGCATGAATTGCCATGCGCATAAAGCTATCATTGCGTTCAAGTTGGTATTGGTAACGCTCAAAGAAAAAACCGTAGTCTATGTTTGCCGGTTCTGACATGCGTCCGGAGCTATCGACAGGTTCTCCATTCAGACGGAGTTCGTAGTAGGCGCGGGTGGAGGAACTATTCTTCTCACGAATGTCTTGAACCACAGGGAATTCAAACGGGCCTCTTGGAATCTGGACTTTCCACTCGATCTCTCCAAAATTTTTAACTACGTAGCCATTAGGTGGAACAGTAAAGGTTTGGGGCGTATCTTTCGGTTCGTCTTTCTCTCTGGGGTTGCTATCAATTTCTGTCCGTTCGGAATTTGATAAGAATGTAATGGGTTCAAGGAACTCAAAATGAATAGTGGCGTTGGTTAACGTCGCCGTCTGATTGGAAGGATTCCAGAACTCAGCGTAGATGGTCGCTTTGAAGTTTATATCGAAGTAGTCTGGGCTGCGGTCAAAACCCATATATTCGAAGTCCACGAAGAATTCATTGACGGGGCAATATGAGTCGACGCCGCGGAAAACCAAGTCCGCCGAATTAACGGTTGATAGTGGGGTGGAAGGTAGAGAGTCAGCATCAGCGTAGTCGATAATGCTCGCTGCGATCGTAGCGGTGTAGTCCGGGAAGGATGGGTCCACAGGATTCAGTGGAAACCCTCCTTTGCGCTGCTCAAAATTAGGAAGGTTTTTATAGATGATCGAAGCGACTGTCATGTCACCGTCGGCGACGAGCCGGTTGATATTGTATTTAGGCTGCCCTTCCTCCGCATATTCATGTCCGAAGGGAATCATGGGTCGGCTTAGGTAGGGAACAAGGCCGGAGACAAACCGGTCGGAAGTGGCTCGACTACCTGACGGCACGAAGGGCTTGAGTGCCCGGGACGAAAAAGAGGCGAAGGGGTGCGCGGTCGAGTCCATGCCGGTGATTTTCCAGGGAAGAAAAGGCTGGTCGCCGGGACTCAATCCGGGGGCAACCTGATCGAGTCGGGATTGCCCGCGAACCGCTTTCGGAAATTGGTAGAATATCCGTGGATCATCAGCAAAGGCGAGCCGGAGCCCGACATCACCGGGATTCCCGGGTTGAGTCCTCGAGTCGAATCGAGAGTATCCCCCGCGAGACTGGTCTTCTATCCCGCTATCACTGGCTGGAAAATGAGGCGTTGGCGCTTCCGCCACATCGAGAGAGGGGAAACCCTCGAGATCTTCGATCCAGTAGGCATAGCGGGATCTGATTTCTTTCGCCCTCCCGCCAGGGTTGGAAATGGACGTATCCAATTCGATGAAACCAATCTTGGGAAGCGGATTTTCTTCGAAAGGAACACCGTTAGCAGAAAGTTGCGTCAGAGGCGACAAACTAATCCTGTTGTCCGCATCTCGGCGCGACGCCCATTGGATGGACGGTGCCTCGTCGGAAATAGCGGCAAGAGACCCGGTCATTTTTGGCATTTCAGCCTCGTGTACTGCGCCGCCGGAAAAGAGAGGAATGTGAAGGAGATCCTCGGAGTATGGTTGTGATATAAAATAGAAACGAGTCAGGTCTGTGCCACTTCCCTCGGTAGCGGTCGTGACGACGTAGTGATCGTTAGCGGTGAGGCTACGTAGCAGGCTCACGGCGTCTGCAATGGCAGCTTCGCTCGCAAGCTTTGCCCTCGTCTTCGACAGGATGGACCCGGTTGTGATCGCTTCCTGTCGGCTGACGGAAAAAACTCCAACGACAATCAGCGCGATAGCAGAGACGATCACCAGAGTCGTGATCAGTGCAGCCCCACATTGCGCACGTTGGTAGCGAACCCTCATGATTGTTGCCTCCTGACTTGAATCTGGATCTCGAAGGTTTGAATTCCGCCTTCAATTCTTTTCCTCGTGTCTGACCACTGAGAAGGATCCTCAATCGCCCAGTCTATAATCCAGTCTTGGTAATTAGTTAGGGTCGTCGCTACAGATTCGCTGACGATGCTGAGAGTGAGTTTGAGGTAGTCCGGTACGACGAGGCACGGCCATTCGCTCCCGCCATTCAGTCCGAAGTGCGAATTTACTCCTTCTGCGTCGAGGTTTTCTAAAATACCCGGTGAGGTTTCAAGTCGTCGAAAAGCTTCCAGTTCAAAGCGAATGACGTTGCTGCAGACAGGCTGATCAGGAAAAACCGTGTCGTGGACTGAACTTCCCGCAGTCTGCCAGGCGGTAATCTCGCCACGATTCGGTGTCAAACTTGGAGGAGGAGACAGAAGGTAGTCACTGAGAGGAAGAGCTGGCCATGCGGGGCTTCCTTTGATCGCGGGGTCTGCGGGATCCTCGCGTCGCATTCCGATAAGCGCGGGGAGTGATCGGTTTGTGAAGTTCCCCCGCCTTATCGCAGCGCTGTCGCGCTCATCGAGAGGGCGGTCGAGATTCAACGAAGCATTGATCTTCAGATGATTGTGAAGCAAAAAACCCGAAGAATAGCGCCCACCCTGAAATGGGCTCGCAGGGCGCAAGTGCCGGAATAATTTCATGCTCGCAGTGTTGTCACTCGCAAGAGGGGTGTCTTTGGTGAAGGCGACGTAGTAGCCGACCAGTGAGATCTGAGTTCCCTGGGCGGTGTCAATATTGGATCCCGGATCGAGAATCAACTCCTCGTCAAGCCATGCAGCAAAACAAAGCCTGCCGAACTCGTTGGCGGCGTTTGGCAGGCTCGAAAGATTGTCGGCATTTCGGAGCCGATTGATCTCAAAAGGGAGGAAAGACCGCTCACTGAAGAATTCGCGTTGGGTATTGGTGGTCGTATTCGGCGTGCTCGCGAAGGGAAGAGGGATTGGCAGGACAGTGGTTCTGAGATCCTGCTCAATCCATTGAAGGGCAGCCCTGCCCGAGGAACGGTTTACACTGCGGTCGGTGCTGATTCTGAACTGCCCGAGCGAAGCGTCAAGCGCCGTGCTGAGCATGAGAAGAATGACGGAGAGAATGCTCATTGCCGCCAATAGTTCGATGAGACTGGCTCCGCATCGGGCCGATGGATAATGACTGCCTGAAACAGCAAGGTTCATGGCGCTCCGACCCTGGAGTGAAATATTGTTTTGGAACGGGTAGATTCGGCGGCGAGGGCCGGAGAGGCGACCTCGATCTTGAGTTGGAGAAGTGGATGACTCCGAAAAATGGAACCTGCCGGCATGGTGGTGGGCTCAAGCGTGATAGCCGCAAGATGAAGCGCATCGGATCCGGCAGTCACCCCCGACTGATATGTAGCCTCTTCCACGAATTCGAGAAATTCGCCGCTTCCTGAAAAAGAGGCGAAAACTGGACTGCTGCCGGCGGTATCGAGAATCTGCTCCGACTCCCCGAGAATCACTACGGGCCTGGGATTCTGCTTCCCTTCGAAACGTAGGCTCCCCGAGACCGCGTTGGCGATTGCTGAAGCGGCCGCATGGTCCTGGGAGGTCGTGGCGAGACGGGACCCCGTCGCGAGTAGCCCCAGAATCGGAAGCAACACTGCAGCGACGATACCAACCGACATCGCCACCTCTGAAAGCGTGAACGCTTTCTCCGATGGATTAGGATTCGGTTTGGTGTTCAGGCGCATGATCAATCAGTCAAAATTGTGGCACGACCAGTGTAAAAGGCGATACGAATCAGTTCCGCTCTCGGGGTCTCGTTGTTTGCTCCCATCGGCATGATCTTGTTTCCACCGGAATCGAGAGCACCCTCGACAACGGCAAGATTCAGGCCATCGGCTTCGATCAGCGAGGGATAGACTACCTTTCCGGAAGCATCGAAGACCAGGAATGGAAAAGCGGCGCTTTTCGAAGCAGAGATCCGGAATGAACGAGTGGTCGGCAGATCATGAAGCGTTCGAAATGTATTGGAGGGGTCGATCTTGAAGAGGTTGGCACTGCCGAAAAAGATTCCTTCGGGAAGGGTCATCCATTCCGAGGTTTGAATGAGCTCTCGATCCAAGAGGGAAGACTCGCTATCGTCCTCCGGATTTTCGACAAAAAAACTGTAGGATCGGAAACGGAGTGATTCATCTGGATGACTCTGATCGGCGAACGCGACGTACGTTCGTTCCGACTTCGTGACTGCTTGAGTTCGGGCACGATCTAAAAATCCGGTCAGTTCCATTGCCGCCGCTTTCCGTGACGGACCCATTTCCAGAAGCGCGGGGGCAGAGAGAGCCAATAGCATCCCCACGATCGCCATCACAATCAAAAGCTCGATGAGAGAGAAGCCAATCGATGCTCCGCAGAAACGTATGAAACTCTTCCTACCCAAAGGAAGATGGTTTAAGCGTTTGAGGGTAACGGACATAGGTTTCTAGCTCTTCAAACGGAGTTTGGCTTGTAATTATGTTTAGAGCAAGATTCGCGCCCGAAAAAATCGCCCCCTAGTGAATCCAAAATGTGACGC
>JARGOD010000150.1:0-4586 GCA_029210205.1 Verrucomicrobiales bacterium
CGACAAGGTGGAACCCAAGATCAACGACTATCAGTATTTCCTTGAGCGAAATGGAGAGGAAATCCTATCTCCGGAAGGTGCCTACCTTACCGACACCCTGACGGAGGAAGGCATCGCTTTCATGAAGGCTGGAATCGAGAAGAAACAGCCCTTCTTTCTCTACCTCGCCTACAACGCACCCCACTCTCCCCTGCACGGAAAGACCGAGGACCTGCAGCATCTTTTCCCCGATCACGAACCAGCCAATCCGGGCAACGGCATCAACTTTCAGGACTACGAGAGCCGGCAGAATTACATCGCAATGATGTATGCCGTCGATCGCGGGATGAAGGATATCGTCGATGCCTTGAGCGATCCCAATGAGGACGGTGATGCATCCGATTCCGTGATGGGCAACACCCTCATCGTCTTCATGAGCGACAACGGAGGCAAGATCGCGCAGGCGGCGAGCAATGCGCCCCTGCAGGACGACAAAGGATCCACCCTCGAAGGCGGCATTCGCGTCCCCATGTTCATGCACTGGCCGGGACAGGTTCCGGCCGGTTCCGTCTTCGAGCATCCGGTCCTCGCCCTCGACCTTTACCCGACCTTTGCCGGTCTCGCGGGAGCGACGATTCCTGCAGATAAGAAGCTCGACGGAAGAGATATTTGGGGGTTTCTCATTGCCGGACTCGACCCACGCGGCGATGACCCTGTTTTCTGGCTTCGCCATCATGGCGTTGGGAACGAAGTGGCGATCCGTCAGGGAAACCTCAAAGCCTACCGCAAAAATTTCGGTCCCTGGCGTCTCTACGATGTCACGAGCGACTTCGATGAATCCGAGGATCTCGCGAAAGAAAACGCCGGGCTTCTCGATGATCTCGTGGGCAAAGGCCGGAAGTGGAGTGAAACGCTCCAATCCCCGCAATGGCACGACACCGCCGCGGGCTTGAAGAGCTGGAACGAAAACGGAATGCCCAAGTTCGAGGAGACATTCTCCCGCCGCTAATTCTACTCGGTTAAATTACCGAGCAGCGACAGTTTTTGAACACGAATGCGCTTCGCTTTCTCGAATTGAAAAGAATGAACACGAATTCGAGATCGAGATTCAATTCATTCGTTAAAATTCCTTCCTAATTCGTGTTAAGAATTATGTCTTCCAAAGTAGGACAGAGCCTTACCGTTTCCCACCGCTTTTCTTTCTCAAGCGCAGGAGAGTGAAGAAGATGATCACTCCCAGTCCAACGGGTACGCCGATGAGCCAGCCGACTTCCTCGCGCTTGTCGAGAACCGCCCCGAGCGTGACGAGCAGCAGCGGGATCACAAACATGCAGACGGTGAAGGCCGCGGACAACCAGATCATCGTGATTCGATGAACCGCCGACCGCGTTCCTGATTTCTCATTCGAAAGCTCGTTATCCTCCGCTCGTGCCTTCCTCCAAAGATCCCGACAAGTTGAGACACAAAAAAGTGAAGCGGTGAGGAGAAAGAGCGCCGAGGAAAAGAAATACCACCGCGGCGGCCCCGGCTCGATGAGGCCCTCGTAGAACCGCGCCCCCTTCCAAATCGCGAGGCCGAGAAAGAGAAGCGCCTCGGGAATCAAAACGAAACTCGCAACAAGAGCCGTGAGGCGTCTCAATGTGGGTCGGAGGGGCATTCAGCAAAGCATAGCGCACGCTCCCTGAATCGTTCAATCGGGATTCGATGATAGATCAGCACTACCCCCCAGAAAAGTCTGTCCCTTAAATCTCACGTAGCGGAACCTGCAAAGAGACGTTTGCAATACTCCCCGCCAAGTCGGGCATTCGCTAAAATTCGCCTTCATCCGCTCTCATTTGCGTTCCAATTCAACGCGGATGGCAGCGAATGAGAGCAGATGATCGCGAATCATGCTCAGATGATAGCCTTCACCACGGTCTTGCTAGAAGTTCCGACGATTGGTGCACGGCATCCGATTGTCTCAAACTCGTCCTTCCAGGTCTGTCCGTAAAAACGCCATCACGGACGAAAGACAACCCACCATGGAGATCCTCCGGAGTCGAGACGCTGGGTTTCGTGAAGGAGTCCCCCTTCGTCGATGCGAAAGACGACCAACTTGCCTGACTGCTGCCCCGCGGCAACGAGGTGGTTTCCATCAGGTGAGATATTGAAGGAACGAGGCACTGGTTCGACTTCGCTTTGTTGCATCAGCGCCAGGGTTCCGTTCTCCTCGTTGACACGAAATCCGGCGATCGTGTTCACCCCGCGGTTCGCAATGTAAACGAACTTGCCGGAAGGATGCACCTCGATGTCGGCTGTCGATCCTTTCTCAAGGTAGTCGTCCGGAAAGCTTGATTTCGTTTCTAAAACGTTCAAGGCACCGCCCTCAGAAAGCTCATAGCCCGTGATCGCTTTGCCCTGCTCGTCACTGCTGTAGGCAAGATCAAGCGAGGGGTGAAACCAGAGATGGCGCGGACCGGATTCCTCCTCGCGCTGAAGGATCGGATGATCACCCGCAGTGAGTGCTCCGGTGTCCTTGTTAAAGCGAAACTGGAAGATCGAATTCGGTCGCGTATGAGGGACAAAGACAAATCGCCCTTTCGGATCGCTGACAATAGCATGCGCCCGCTCGTCCGTTTCGACGATCGCGACCGGCTCATCCGCGAGGCGCCCGTCTTCAAGAATCCGATGAACCGAAACCATTCCCTCCGAGTAATAGGAGCTGAGGAGAAATCGGCCGGAGGGATGAACCGTCAGATAGCCGGCACTCCCCTCAATCGCGACCGTTCCGAGAAGGGATGCTTCTCCGTTCTCGCCGAGGGCAAAGCACGCGATCCCTCCCTTCGATTTCAAGGCCACATAAAGCCGATCACCGGCTGCACTGAAGGCCATCGCTCCCGGTGAACCCGGAGTCTCGATCTCATGTTTCCACGACAATTCGCCGGTCGACTTCTCCATTTCGAAAACGGCTATCTTTTGCTCTTTTGAGAGCGAGATGTAGGCCTCGGAGGATGCGGCTAGGGAATGTGACATGAGCACCAGCGACAAAAGAACTGCCATGAGGCTGGAGAACCGTTTGGTCTTCATCATTCTGAATCCTGTCAGTTTTTTCCTCCTCCGCTACAAACATCTGTCAAACCACCCCCGTCCAATCCCAAAACGACTCCGCGCTGATCCCACTCCCCTGAAGCTGTGACAACCAAAGGTTGCACAGCGGTGTCTTGGGATCGCTCATGACGAGACTCCGACCCTGCGCGAATCCTGCACCGCCGCCGGTCACGAGGGTCGGGCAATTCCGCAAGGTGTGAACGGAGAACAAATTCGTTCCCAGCGTCATGCTGAGATTGTCGTAGAGACTCGATCCGTCCGCTTCTTTCGACGCCTTCAATTTGTCGAGGAAACTGGACATGAACTTCGCGACATGCAGGTCTCGCATTTCAGAGACGTCACGTCGCTCTCCATGAGAATAGTGACTCATGGTGTGGGCGCTGATTCCGGCACCGAGGCTCGAGATGAGAGTATCAACGGGCATCCGGTAGGTGAAGACTCGTGACGCATCGACCTGCATCGCCGCAACCATCAGGTCAGCCATGACAAACAACTCATCATAACCGAGAAGCGACTCGCCCGGCTCTGTTACAGGATTCTGAGGACGTTTCTTTTCGACGCCGAGCCATTGCTCCTCTTTCGAAAGCCGAACCTCGATCTCGCGAACGGATTGAAAGTACTCGTCAATCTTATCGCTGTCTCCTTTGCTCAGCTTACGCTGTACCGACTTCGCGTCGGACATGACGGTATCAAGAACGCTCCGCTGTTCGAGAAGGCGTGCCTGACGCTCCGCTAAAGGCGTGTTCTCATCAGAGAAGAGACGATGATAGGCCGCCACGGGAGTCTCGAGCCCCGCGACCGGCTTCCCGCGACTGTTCCAGGCGAGAGAGAGGCCGGGGCCGTGCCCGTCTCCTCCTGAGTTCGAATTCCCTTTCGCACAAAGCTGGATCGACGTGAAGCGAGTGTCTTTCCCAAGCGTCTCTGCGGCAACCTGGTCGACCGAAATCGTGTTGTGAAAACTTTGCCCTGGGACTGCGTAGCGATTGGCTCCGGTGAGCCAGAACGTGCTGCCGGAATGTCCATCCTGTGAATGCTGGTGCATCAGATTCTGGATGAATGTCAGGTCGCCACGGTGCTTTTCGAGCGGCTTCAGGATTTCTGGAAACTCATAGTCGCGACCGACCTGCTCCTGCGACGGGAACCACTTATCCGCGGTCACTCCAAACCCCATGCCCAACCAGATCATGCGCTTTGGAGGAGCGGCGATCTCAGTGGCGCTGGCAAACTTTCGAAAACCAAAAGACTCCAGAAACGGCAGCGCGATCGTTGCGCTGCTGCTCTTCAGGAAAGCTCGACGGGTAAAAGGATTTTTCATGATCAGACTAGCGGGATTGAAAGGGAGCGGATTGAACGATGGCGTGGATGAAGGTGGAAAACTGGTAATCACTCGTCGCGGCCTCCGCGACGATCTCGTGAGCAAGTTGAGCATCGCTGAATCCGAATGGCCGGCCCATGCCATAGGCGATGAGCGCTTCCGTCAGCCCCATCGCGAAATCGTCGGTGCGATCGACGACGACATC
>JARGOD010000150.1:4686-6588 GCA_029210205.1 Verrucomicrobiales bacterium
TGAGCGCTTCCGTCAGCCCCATCGCGAAATCGTCGGTGCGATCGACGACGACATCACGTAGATCGAAGTAGGACTCGAAAGACGTGCCGTCCATGAATTTTCCAGCCGGCTCGATCGGGAACTCAGTCAACGTGGAATTCTTCTTCCCGCTGAGGATCACCTCGACATCCCGCCAACGCCCCGAGGCATCAAAGTTCTCCAACCCGTATCCGATCGGATCAATCTTTTGGTGGCACTGAGCACACTGGGCCTGCTCCTGATGCGCTTTTTGAAGCTCGCGAGCACTCAAGACTTCCCCTTCGAGTCGACTTAGTTGCGGAACATTGGGCGGTGCCGGAGGAGGTGGATTATTCAACAAGTGACGCAAGACCCAGGCACCCCGCTCGACGGGCGAGGATCGAACCCCGTCAGAGCCCATCGCCGCGACCGCAACGGTCCCTAACAAACCACCGCGCGGCGAACCTTCAGAAACCTTCACCGCGCGAAAGGCATCGCCGGTCACCCCTTCGATGCCGTAGTAATCAGCGAGGACGTCATTGATCACGATGGTGTCCGATTTCAATAGCGTTCGAAGCGGAAGCTTCTCCTCCATTGCATAGCGAACCGTTTCAAAAATCTCGGCGCGCGCAGAATCTCTCACCGCATTGTCAAAGTCAGGAAACTGACGTCCGGAAAAGGCGAACATTCCCAGTCGGTGCATCTCGAGCCACTGGTAGACGAAGGCCTCGACAAAGTTCTGCGAGCGCGGGTCTCCGAGGAGTCGCTCCGTCTCGGTCCGCAGGATTTCCGGCTTCGAAAGCTCCCCCTTCTGTGCGAGCGAAAGAAGTTTCTCGTCTGGCGGTGAGCTCCAGAGAAAATACGAGAGACGGGAAGCCAGCTCGAGATCAGAAAGGGTGCCACGTTCCTCTTCCACCGATTCGACGAGATAGAGAAAACTTGGTGAAGAAAGAACAATCGCGAGGGGCTGCAGCAGGGCTTTCCCTGGCGCGATCCCCTTCTCCCGCTGCTCATCAAACCTGGCGTAGAGTTTATTGAGAAACTCAGGCGACGGTTCACTTCCTCGAAGTGCTTTCATCGTGAAGCGGCGAATCACCTCATGATAATACTCCGGCAGGTTCATGTCCTTACTCCGCTCAAACAGGATTTCATCGGCCTTAGAAAGTGGCTTCTGTTCTTCGGCACGCTCCAGCTCCGCCCAGTCCACCCAGATGCCCCACGGAGTGCCGTAACCATTCTCCTTCCGATAGATTACCCACAGATTTTTATCCCCACGATCTTCATGGGTTCGCTTGTGGACCGCATAGGTCGCGTTCATGCCGACCGGATGATCGATTTCAAACTCGATCACTTCGGGCTTCTTCAAGGTCCCGGTGACTTTCCGATACCCGAGCCGCTCGGTGCTGTCACCGACTCTCCGGGTGAACTCAAGGTATTGAAACCTGTCGGGAGCGTCCTCGTAGATTCCGGCACGAAGACGAATTGTGTATTTCCCGCCATCGTTCCAATGTAAGCCGGGAAGCTTGATCTGAGTGAATCCGTCTTTGATCGTGAGCATCAGCGCGGCGCCCTCTTTGGTCTCCGGAGCATCGAGATACTTTTCGACCTGAGGAAAATACTGCTGGAAGCTATTCAGCTGTCGTCCTGCCTGCCAGCCATCAAGGTAGCCGAACTCTTTCGCGTTCTCATCCTTTCCTCCTGCCGCCTGCCACGCATAGGTGCGCTGGGCACGATCGAGAAGGTTCCTCGCCAACTCGAGATAAAGTGGCGTGTAGATCTCCTCGGGCTCGACCCTCTCGAAGGATTCACTCTCGGGCGCCTTCGAAGACAGGGCTAAATCCAAGGTCTTTGTTGCCGTCTCGAGATAGAGTTCCAGCTGGTCGCTTGAGACAAAAAGTGACGCGC
>JARGOD010000151.1 GCA_029210205.1 Verrucomicrobiales bacterium
TCACGGCCTTCCAGTTCCCCTGACGCAGGGCAACCTGAGCGCCGTAGCCGGCAAAGTCCCAGACAAGGTAGTCGTGCTCCGGCTGCTCTTCGCCGAGAAGGGTCGGAAGGTAGCTGATGCCATCGTGCTTCGCGTCGGTGGAGACACCGGCAATGTCGGCGATCGTGGCGAGGGCGTCGTAATGAGCGCTAAGGTGGTCGGTTGTTTGTCCGGCAGCAATTTTCGCAGGCCAGCGAACGATCATGGGAACGCGGATGCCGCCTTCGTAGACTTCGCCTTTGAGTCCTCTCAGTCCGGCGACGCTATTGAAGAATTCGTAATCGACCTGCGGTTTGATAAAGGTCGTGCCGTTGTCGGAGGTGAAGAAGATGACGGTGTTCTCAGCGAGTCCGAGCTCTTCGAGTTTGTCCATGAGGCGTCCAATCTGCCTGTCCATGTGGGAGATCATCGCGGCGTAGGCGGCTTTCGGAGTCGGATGCGGCTGGTAGCCTTTTCCGACGTAGGGTGTTTCATCCCACTCGTTGATATAAGGAGCCAATTCATCGTAGGGAACCTGGAGGGCGAGGTGGGGAATAATCGTCGGGTAGTAGACGAAGAAAGGTTCGTCCTTGTGTTGTTCGACGAAGTCGATCGCAGCATCGGCGATGAGCTGTGGGGCATACTGCTTTCCATAGACGGTCGCAGTGTTTCCCTCAAGGGGGACGCGTTCGTCCTGATCGACGATGTATTCGGGAAATAAATTGTGGGCATGGCGCTGGCAGTTGTAGCCGAAGAAGCGGTCGAATCCCTGCTTGAGCGGATCGCCTTCTGATCCCGGCTCGCCGATCCCCCACTTGCCGAAGGCACCGGTGGCATAGCCTTTCTCTTTGAGGATTTTAGCGATCGTAATCTCGTCGGCCGGCATGGGGAACTGACCGCGATGAGAGTCCCATTCGCCGATCTCGAAATTGTTTCGCACGACGGAATGGCCGGCGTGTTTTCCGGTCATGAGCGAGTAGCGGGCCGGCGCGCAAACCGGTGCGCTGGTGTAGTGCTGTGTGAAGCGAATCCCTTCAGCGGCGAGGCGGTCGAGGTTTGGTGTCTTGATTTTCTCCTGCCCGTAGCTGCCCAGCTCCGCCCAGCCGAGGTCGTCGGCCATGATGTAGATGATGTTGGGGCGTGTCCCGGCAATAGCAGAGGACGCGAGGGTAAAGAGGGAGAAAAGACAGACAAGAGATTTCATTGCCGAAACCCTATATCTTCGAGAAGTCGATCCTCAAGCGGGAAGGGGCGGCGTGTATCAGGAAATGCCGCGCTCGGACTTTTCGACGAAGTCGATGAGAAAATCGACCTCTGGAAGTCGGCTATCTTCATCTCTCAAGATCTCGACCGCATCACGATAGTTTCGCTTTTCGCGATAAAGAACGCGGTGTGCTTTTTTGATCGCGGCGACGGCTTCTTCAGAGAAGCCGCGACGACTCAGGCCGACTGAATTGATCGCGCGAACTTTGCCGGGATTTCCATCAGCAATCATGTAAGGAGGGACATCCTGAACAATTTTCGAGCAGCCGCCGGTAATGGCGTGCGCTCCGATCCGGCAAAACTGATGCACGGCGGTGAGCCCGCCCATAATCGCGTGGTCGCCCACGGTGACATGTCCAGCGAGGGTCCCGTTATTCGAAAAAATGACATGATCTCCCACGGTGCAGTCGTGCGCAATATGGCTGTAGGCGAGAAAGTTCCCGTGGCTGCCGATCGTTGTGTAGGAGCCGGGAGCCGTGCCCCGGTTCACGGTGCAAAATTCACGGAAAGTATTTCCGTCGCCGACTTTGAGGTAGGTCGGCTCTCCGGCGTATTTTAAATCCTGAGTGCGTTGGCCAATTGAAGTGAACGAGTAAAATTCGTTCTTCGCCCCGATTTCAGTCGGGCCGTCGATCGTGACATGATTGTGAAGATGGCAGCCGTCTCCGAGCTTCACGCCGGCGTTGAGCACGCAATAGGGTCCGATGACGAGATCATCGCCCAGCTCGACAGCAGGATCGATGACGGAGGTGGGGTGTATCTCGTTGGCCATGGCTTTCCGAAAGGACGATGCGTATGCGTGAAACTTAGACCATGAGGGCGAATTTCAATTCGCATTCAGAGGTCGTCTCTCCATTAACGACGCAGCGGCATTTTGCGTAGCCGATGTTGCGTCGGACTTTGAGGATTTCAGACTCGATAAAAAGAGTGTCACCGGGAAGAACCGGTTTTCGGAATTTCACCTTATCGGCACTCATGAAGTAACCGATCTTACCCTGATTCTCCGGCTGGCGGAGCAAGGTGATACTGGAAACTTGGGCCATCGCTTCAATCTGAAGGACGCCGGGCATGACGGGGTGACCCGGGAAGTGGCCCTGGAAATACGGCTCGTTGATCGTGATCTGCTTAACGCCGGTGCATTTGAATTCGCCCTCAAATCCGACGATGCGGTCGACCATGAGGAATGGATAACGATGAGGCAGGACTTGCTGGACCTCGATATTGTCCATGACGCCTTCGCCGGTGGGAATATTCACCGATGGGACCATTGCACTCGTAGTTGCAAAGGCATTGGAAAGCTTTTTCGCCATCTCGGTATTCGGACCATGGCCAGGCTTTACCGCGATGACATGCCCCATGATTCTTTTACCGCTCAGCATCAAGTCTCCAACAAGATCGAGGATTTTGTGGCGTGCGAACTCCTCAGGGTAGCGGAGTGACTCTTTGCTCATGACCGACTCGCCTTTAATGACGATCGCGTTTTCGAGGCTGCCGCCTTTAATGAGCCCTTTTTCAAGGAGTGGCTCGACGTCTTCGTAGAAAACAAAGGTGCGTGCGTCCGCGATTTCTTTATCGTAGGTCTCAGGATTGATCTCGGTCGAGAAAAACTGAGTCATGCGGCCATCGGGACCGACCTGCGTGCAGGAGATTCGGAATTTTTTGTCTGGAACGATCGTGATGAGAGATCCGTTCTTTGTTTCCAAATGAATTGGTTGGCGGACTTCATAGACATTGAGATGAGCGTCCTGCTCCTCGATGCCGGCTTTGGTGATGCAATCAACGAAAGGGCGTGACGAACCATCCCCGATCGGAGGTTCATTAGCATCCATTTCGATAAGGGCATTATCGACTCCCATTCCAACGAGGGCGGAAATGACATGCTCAACTGTGTGAACTTTGACGGATCCCTCGGCGAGTGTCGTGGCGCGCTCGACGGTCTGAACCTTGGAAACGTGCGCATCGATAAAGGGCTGATCGTCGAGATCAACGCGTCGGAACTTGATTCCGTGGTTCGCCGGAGCCGGCTGCATCGTGAGCGTGACCTGCTCTCCGGTATGGAGAGAAGTTCCGGTGATCGTGGCCGGTGCGGCGAGGGTCTGTTGTTTCGGAGCCGACATGGGAGTTGAGAAATCCAAAAGGTTGAAAGGGTCCAATCTCTAGCGCAATTGGAGCGATAGTCCAGTCTCTCTTGATCTTGCTCGTTTTCTTGACCTTGCTCGTGGACGAGATCAGTCGGGGTTTCTGAGGGCAAAAAAAGAGTAAGATCAAGATTAGGATCCGGAGTAAGAGTTGAAATTGACCTGCGACTCCAGACCCCTGATTTCTCGATTATCGACGAGAATGACGACTTTATGATCGTCGATAAACCGGCGCATCTGCTGGTGCATCCATCGGTGCCCGGGAACCCTCCCACGCTTCTTGACGGACTCGAAGACCTTTGTCTCTACGAACTTGCTAATGGCGGGGCGCTTTCTCTCATAAACAGGCTCGACCGGGAAACGAGCGGCATTGTCCTCGTCGCGAAGCATAAAGCGGCGGCAGGGGAACTGGGGAAAGCAATGGAGCGCCGCGAGTTTCGGAAGTCATACCATGCCGTGGTGTGGGGTTGGCCGGAAGAAGATGCTTTTGTCGTCGATGAGCCGCTTCGTCGCAAAGGTGAGATTATTGAATCACCAATCTGGGTGAAGCAAATCGTTCATTCGGAAGGAAAGGAATCCCGGACTCGCTTTGAGGTGGAAATGCGATTTGAGCGGGAAAC
The DNA here is from genome assembly GCA_029210205.1 of Verrucomicrobiales bacterium. Lineage (GTDB taxonomy): Bacteria > Verrucomicrobiota > Verrucomicrobiia > Verrucomicrobiales > DEV007 > Arctic95D-9. Next base: position 4,040 of record JARGOD010000151.1, read on the forward strand.
CTCTAACGGAACCCGGTTTTCGCTGCTCCGCTGCTATCCGGAGACGGGTCGGATGCACCAGATCCGCGTCCATGCCGCTCATGCCGGTCATTCGATCGTCGGAGATAAGATTTATGGGCCCGATGAAAGATGCTATCTCGAATTCATTGAGACAGGGTGGTCTTCCCCCCTCGCAGAGCAGCTCATCCTGAATCGTCAAGCCCTGCACGCCTCCGGATTTGGCTGGAAAGAACAAAATTGGTCCGCTGAACTACCGGCCGACCTGGCAGCTTTTTTAGCTGGTTGATCCCCCGATTTCCTTTCCAAAAAACGGCCCAATTTATCGGGTGCAAACTTGACTGGCTTGATCTAAATTCCCGCCCCTCGCACGCCTGGATTGGCGGAATACGGGGAAACACGCTACAAGCTATGAACATTTCTGTTGAACGCCTCCCTGAATGTAAGGCCCGACTCTCCGCTGAGATTCCGGCCGAAACGGTGCTTACGACTCGCAAGCAGATCGTTGCTGCATACATCCAGCAGGCTAAAGTTCCGGGATTTCGTCCTGGAAAAATTCCTACCTCTGTCATCGAGAAAAAGTATGCCGGACCGATTGAGGAAGAGCTGAAAGATCGCCTTTCGCGTTCTGCTTATTCCGAGGCAAACACGAAGGAAAAGCTCTCTATACTCGGGATCGCTCAAGTTGAGCGGGAGCAGTTTGAATCTGACGGTTCATACATGTTGGCCGTCGAAGTGATCACCGAGCCAGAAGTTGAGATCGAGGAATACAAAGAGATTCCCGTCGAAGTCCAGAAAATGGAAGTCACCGACGAGATGGTCGAAGGATACCTGAAGAATATGGCTAAGCAGCAGGCGGTGCCTACTGATGTCGAGCGCGCCTCTAAAGCAGGAGATCTCGTCGTTGTTGATTACACTGCTACCCTCGACGGTGAGTCACTCCTCGAAAAACTTGAGAAAGAAGCCGGGCCCCTGGCTAAAGGCGAGGGACACTGGGTCGACGTCCCGGAAGAAGGCGAAGAGTCACGCGAGTTTATCCCCGGTATTTCTCAGCAGGTTATCGGTCTCAAAGCAGGTGATACGAAGCAGTTTGATGCTGAATATGCGGAAGACTTTCCTATCGAAGCCGTTGCTGGCAAGACTGTCAGCTATGATCTTACGGTCACTCTGGTGAAGGAGCGCGAAATCCCTGAGATCAGCGACGATCATGCCAAGGCAATGGGTGCCGAGTCACTTGAGGCACTCAAGGAAAACGTTCGCGGTCAATTTGTTCAGCAGCAGGAACAGTCCAGGAATCAGATGATTGATAATCAGATTCTCTCTCACCTCAACGACGAGATGACTTTTGACATTCCGCAGCACATCGTTTTCAACGAAACGCAGCGTCAGGTGAATCAGATGGTGAGCCGCGGCTATGAGCAGGGAATGAGCGAAAACGATATCGAGCAGAATCAGGAAGATCTCCTCAAAAGCGCAGAGACTCAGGCGAAGAACAACGTGAAGACAATGTTCATTCTCGATCGCATCGCTGAGAAAGAAGGTTTTCAGGTGAGCGAAGAGGAAGTCTCTCAGCGCATCATGATGATGGCGATGCAGCAGCAGCGACCGCCGAAGAAGGTGGCTCGTGAATTGCGCGACAATAATTCTTTCGGTGAGATCCGTCAGGACATCCTCATTTCCAAGACAATCAGCTTCCTCCGGGAGAATGCAGTCGTGACCGAGGTTGATCCGCCGGAAGAAGGTGCGTAAGTTTCTTTCGTTCCGGGCGTCTCACACGCCCCTTTCTAAGCGTAAAATTTCAACAAACCTACCTGCTATGTCTTTAGACGACGTTCAAGAACTCTCCCCGATGCTTCCTCCTCACCTTCAACAGCGGATTATTGATCCGGTGAAAAACGTGAGCGTGATCGAGAAAGAAGGAAATACCATGGTCCAATTCGACCTGATTTCCCGCCTCATGAAGGATCGCATCATCTTCATTGGTGAAGGAATTAGTGATCCTCTCGCGAACTACGTCATCGCTCAGATGCTTTACCTGCAAATGCAGGATCCGAACAAGGATATCAACGTCTACATCAACAGCCCCGGTGGATCTGTTACCGCTGGTCTCGCAATTTATGACACGATGCAGTTTGTGACTTGCGACGTGAACACCTATTGCATGGGCATGGCCGCGAGCATGGGGGCAGTTCTCCTGACGGCAGGAACTCCAGGCAAGCGATTTGCGCTTCCTAACTCCCACATCATGATCCACCAGGTCTCCGGAGGAGCACAGGGAACGGCCTCTGATGTCGAGCGAACCGTGGAATTCATGTATTCTTTGAAGCAGCGCCTCAACGTGATTCTCTCCAAGCACACCGGGAAAACCGTCGAGGAAATCGAGCGCGATGCCGACCGTGACAACTACATGCCCGCTGAAGTCGCCGCAGAGTATGGTCTCATTGACAAGGTGCTCGAGAAAGAAATTGGCGATAAGGATAAGTAATCGCCGGTCTCACCGATTTTTGAAGAAGCCCCGCTGGAGACAGTGGGGCTTTTTTGT
>JARGOD010000017.1:0-1845 GCA_029210205.1 Verrucomicrobiales bacterium
GGTGTTGCCCTTGGCGGTCCATCGAATTGATTGGATCTCCATCGCTTTGCCTCCGGCCAGGTGAATCCGCAGAAGGGCGCATTCTTTTGCAACGGGAACATCGACTCGAATGTCGTGCCAGTTTTCTCCTTCGGGGAGCTCGTATGAGACAAACTGCGCGGTCTCGGGAAAGTCCGTCTGATGACTTTCTTTCCATTGGATACGTCCAGCAGCTCCCGTTCCATCAGTGCTGCGGGCACGCAGGTGCAAGGTCAGTGGACCCTGACTCTTGACCTGGGCGGTGCCGAGGAAAGGCATCTTCCCGGTTGGGGTGACGCGCAGAGTTCCCTCATTCAAGCTGATTTCGCTATGGTTGGGAACGAGCCCTCGGGACGGGTCAGCTGATTTGCCCGGGGCAGCGGCTTGAGTTTGGAAGTCGGGATTCTGTTTCGGCGGGAGGCCTCCGGTTTTCTCAAAGTGCGCCTCGATGAGTTTGCTGAACTCGGCGACTTTCTCCGGCATGGCACTGGCGAGGTTGTTGGTTTCGCCGAGATCATCCTTGAGATTGAAGAGTTCGACGAGACCGTCGTAGCTATCCGGCTTGCGGGTGTAACGTTGGATCAGTTTCCAGTCACCCCCCCGGACGGAGATCCCACCACCGTGGTAGGGAAAGTAACTAACTGTCGTTCGTCCAGAACCCGCATCTTCGTCGGTGAGGACCGTCGCAAAAGATTCTCCATCGATGATGTGATCATCGGGTGTGGGTTGGCCGGTCAGCTCCAGCAGAGTCGGGTAAAGATCGATGTTATTCACGATCGCATCGCTGGTCGTGCCGGCAGGTATCTGGCCGGGCCACCGAATGATCATCGGCACTCGCTCGCCGCCTTCGTATAGCTTCCCTTTGCCTTCGCGCAGACCGAGGTTTTTGGTCGGGTATTGGATCCCGGCATATTCGTTGTAGATCTTGGTGTAGTTGTGGGCCCGGTGTTTGGGACTGGCCAGATTTCGCTTTTGTTCAGCGGCTCCCAGGCTGTGGGTATTGCCTCCATTGTCGGAGTAGAAGATGACGATCGTATCGTCGGCGATGCCCAGTTCATTGAGAGCCGTCATGACTCGACCGAAGTTATCATCCATGGTTTTGAGCATGGCGGCATAAACCGGGTTGGTGTGGCCGTTGGGATGGGTTTCTTTTTCGGCAAACTCTTTGATGTCGTCGAGCTTGGCTTCCCAGGGGCCATGGCAATCGTACATCCAGAGATTCAGATAGAATGGCTTGTCTTTGTTTGCCGTAATGAACTTGATCGCCTCAGTCCCGAGACGGTCGTCGATGTGTTCGCCTTCGGGGCCGTCGACGATATTGCCGACGCGATGATTGGAACTCGGTTGCCCGTCCGGGTGAACTCCATGAGGTGAAAAGTAGGTGCTTCCGGGAGGCCCCGGATCCGGTGCGGCGTGAAAGGTGACCTCAAAGCCGTGCTTTTCAGGCCAGTGTTCCTGAGTCAGGCCGAGGTGCCATTTGCCGAGGTGAGCGGTGCGATAGCCTGCGCCAAGAAAGGCTTCGGCCAGAGTCGTCGCTTCAGGATCCAGGTAGCGGCGGCTCTTGGTGAGCATATACTCATCCTTGGGAGTGGCAGGCTGATAAACCTGTGGTCCCCATGGTTCCGGCTCGAGGTGTCCGTGGGCCGAGAGAATGCCGTGCCGGGATTCTTCCTGTCCTGTCAGGATCGAAGCCCGGCTGGGAGAGCAGAGCGGATGGGCATAAGCGTTAGTGAAGCGCATCCCTTCCCGGGCGAAGGCATCGATGTTGGGCGTCTCGTAGTAGTCGGAACCAAAGACACCGCCGTCGGTCCAGCCCATGTCATCGAC
>JARGOD010000017.1:1945-3552 GCA_029210205.1 Verrucomicrobiales bacterium
AGATCGGGCGGCGGCGGCGACGGGTGGATGCCCATGAGGTTCTCCATCACGTAGACGGCGCGATGAATCGGTGAAGTCGTTTGCGTGTCCGCGGTCAAGGTCAGGAAGGCTCCCATGCCTAACAAGCCACCACGACGGCTGTCGGCGAAGGTATATTTCCGCAATCTCGAATCCTCAGGAACCCCCTCGAGGCGATAGATCCGGGCGAGGTCCGCATTCACAAAACTGTAGTCGGCCGAAATAAACTCAGTGACTGGTCGGTTGTGTTCCACAAGGTGACGGAAGAACGTGAGCGCCTCGTTGACCATGTCATCGCCAACCTCCTTCCGATCATAGAAGGGAAACCGGATCGGGTCCGGAGACATGAAGTTGATGTCGGCGAGCTTAAGCCAACTGTAGGGGAACTCTACCATGAGCGCTTCGGCTCCCCCCTCATCGATCCGTCGGTGCAGTTCCTCACGGACGCCTTCGAAGGAGGCCAACTCACCCTCGGCGACTTGCGCTCGAAGATCCGTTGAGGGAAGCGTGGCTTCGAGGAAGTAGTTCAGCTTTGAAGCGAATCGATCGCCGGCGGAGAGGTCCTCACCATCAAGAATGAGAAAGGCGGGCGAGATCAGCACGCCGAGGATTCCCTCTTTGTAGGCGTCCACGATTCCCACTTGCTCCGCCTTTTCTTCGATCAAGGCCACCATGGGGGCGAGCTCGCCTTCCATGACCGGACGGCGCCAGGCGCGTTCCGCGATGGGTTTGAGAATCTCTTCGGCCTCTTCCACGGTCGGGTTTTTGCCTAACAGAGCCACCTGCCCCTTCGACGGCCAGCTATCGTAGATCGGTCCCTCGATCTCGACGCGATAGAGGCGTGGCCGGGCGCCATGCCAGATGTTTCTCCAGAAGACCGAATGATCGCCGGTTCGCTCGGGAAATCGTTTCTGCAGGTCTTGCTGCTGATCGAGGATTCGCTGATAGGCAGCTGGGTCCGTTTGCTTGAGGTAGGCGCCGGCGATCGCGCGTTGATGCTTGAAGCTGCCGTTGTGCAGAAAGCGGAAGGCGTCCGTCTCGTGCCAGAACTTGAGCTCGGTGCCTGCGGCGAGCCACTCGTCGAGCTCGATGTCCATTGCTACCTCATCCGGCAGCTCCACGAGACGCGCACGGTCTCCCATCTGAATCTTAAGCTGGATCGGGTCGGCGTGGTAGTAGCCAGTGTCTTCAGTGGCGTAAAGGGTCCGATCCATCCCGGTCGCCCGAACCATGATCCGGTAGCGTCCAGTCGTGGGAATCTCAGGCAAGCTTCTCAACACGAAGGGATCTCTAGGATCGCTGAAGTCTCGATACTTGTCCGAAGCATGACGGGAGGCTGCCCCTGCCACGTTTCCTTTCTCAATCCCCCGGGCGGAAATCCGATAGCGTTGCGCCGCAGGCTTCTCGCCCGATTGCAGCGTCGTATCGAGGATACTGCGAATCGCATCGACATAACTTTCCAGGTGAAAGCGACTCATGCCCAGAGTTTCGCCGTGGGTATCGAAACCATGGTAACGGGAATCCCCAACGAGGTTGGCGAGCGGGAAGTTCGTGCCGACATCCTCCAGCAAGAGGGCGTCGCGAACGCT
>JARGOD010000017.1:3652-65232 GCA_029210205.1 Verrucomicrobiales bacterium
GCGGCTTCCGAAGCGGAGCCGTCAGTGACTGACAAAGCCCCTCCGAGAAGCAGGCAGATAAGAGAAAGGAGAAATCTCATGCTCTTCAGCTGTAGCGCAGATCGAATTTCCCGGTGCTGGTATTGAAAGTATCCACCTCAAGGCCAAAGCGCTGCAGCAAGGTCACGAAGAGATTGCAGAGCGGCAGGTTCTTTCCGTTGGTAGCAGCGTTGATGTGCCCCTGATGTTGGAAGCCGCCTCCGGCCACCATGATCGGCAAGTTGCGGCACGAGTGCGTGCCGCCATAGCCCATGCCGCTGCCGAACAGAACGATGGTGTTGTCGAGCATGGAACCTTCGCCGTTTGGTTCCTGGATGGAATCCATCTTCTGGAGGCATCGGGAAAGTTGCTCCACCTGGAAGGTCTCAATCGCGACCAGCTCCGCGGTGATCGCCGGCACTTTTCCATTGTGCGTCGCGCTGTGATAGCTGCGAGTGACGGGAGCGATCGCGGTGTAATCGACAGTTCGTGGAAATGCCACCGTCGCCACCCGGGTCAGATCCGTCTCGAAGGCGTAAGTGATCATGTCGAAGATGGCGTTGTAGTCATGAACCAGCGTGGGTTCGACGTCCGCGTAGTGACCGGAAATATCAAAGTTCGGCTTATCCTTGCCGATCCACGCACGGCGACTCTCAAGGGTTTTTTCAAACTCGCGAACCGACGTCTGAAACTGATCGAGTCGCTCATGATCGAACCCGCTCGCCGACTTCTCGAGAAACGCAAACTGATCGGCGACCCGATCAAGCACGCTGTGATTGCGGTCAATCAGATCCATCTGTCTCTTCTTCTGCTGCTTAGAGGAATTCAAAAACAAGTGATCAAAGAGCCTCTGAGGATCGGTGATGACGGCATCCTTGACGCCATTCGCCGTCCAACTCATCTCGATCCCGTCCTGGAGAGCGGCATTGATGGAGGGAAAGCGCACTTCGCTGCCGGACTGACGCGCCATCCATTGATCAAAGGAGATGTTCTTCTCCGGGAAGGGGCCGGCATCGGTGGGCAGGATCCCATTGAGAAAAGCCACCTCACGGCCGTGACCATTGACCATGTTGTGGTCGGTATGGGAAAAAATGCTCAGGCGATCCTTGAGCCAGTCCAATGAACGCAGCGTGGAAGGCAGATCGAAGTTTTTCCCATATTGTTTGGGAAAGAAGTGTGCCGGGTGCATGCCCAAGGGGTTGGCCACAATGAGGCAACGGGTCTTCGCTGCTTCGGCGGCACCGCCGAGGCACTCCAGGGAAGGCAGGGCCATCGCCCCACCCATGCTGGCGAGGAATTTTCTTCGGTCGATTTTCATGTCGTAAATGAGTTAAAATTGAGAAGTGATCAGGGTTGCCTTCACGTCGTCGACATAGCGGTGCACCTTGGGCTGGGTTGAGATTTTCTCACGGGCTGCCAGCCAGATAATCATCCGGCGAGCCGAGGGCGGCACCTCGAGTTTGGTCACGACCCGCTGCCATCCGCTGTGATGCGGCTTTGGATCCACTCTTTGCCTTGCCGAAGCGACGGCATCTTCAACAAGGTCCGGGAAAAGTAATTCTGCCTCTTCCACCTCGTAGTCATAGGCCAGCAGATTGACACTGTAACGATTGTGTCTTGCCTCATCCTCAGTGTGAAACGCGGCTGACACCTGAATCTCAACGGATCGATCCCGTGACTCCGGCAGCAGGGTTGTGAGGTCGACGATATAGCACACCCGGGCACCGCCTTCCTTTCCCCGGGAAGTCAGCTGAAGCATCGCTTGACCTTCCTTTGCTGTGAATCCGGCTTCCTCTTCGGTGACGCGGTCGATCTCACCTCCCCAAACCCCAACCCCATTGGGAAACCCCTGTTGGTAGTTCTGAGCTGGATTTTCAAATCCCGGATCGTCCAGCGCGATGGGTTTGCGTGATAGCTTTGGCACTCTCGCACTCACACTGGCGAAAACGATCGACGTGAAGAATGTGCCTAACAGAATCCCAACGATCGATGCAGCAACGGGTTGCCAGGTCAGCCATTGCGATACCGTTTTCTGGTGACGCGGAAGCGATTGAACCGGCGACTTCTTTACGCCGAGCGAGAGCGCGTAGTCGATGTTCGCGTAGCCCACCCAGGCATCGCGGAATTCAGCATCCTCCCGAAGCCAGGATTCTACCTGAGCATGCTCTTCCTCGGTGACGCTCCCGTCGCGGAAGCGCTGAATCAGATCAAAACGTGGGTCGTTGGTATTCATTTCGGTTCAAACAGGAAAAAAGTTTATCGTCCTTCAGCCGCGAGGACTTGCCGGGTACAATCGATGAGAGTCAGCCGGATTCGGTGGAGTGATTTGTAGAGAGCCATGGCTGTTTTCCCCATCTCTGCTGCCATTTGATCAATCTGCACCCCCGGCGCATAGGCCGCCTGGATCAGCTGTTTTCTCTCCTCGGGGAGTTTCTTGACGCAACTTTCGAGAGCCCGGCGTTCCGCCTCGAGGTGATTGGATTGCTCGTAGACGGTTTCCGACAACAGTTGGTAAATGTCCTCGCTGAACTGCAGCCGGTCGCGCGCTCGATCCCGTCGAAACGTCAACACCTCCATCCGTGCCACGCCGAAGGCCCAGCGGCAGAATGCTTCGCTATCCAGGGTGGGATCGAATTTCCGCCAAAGCACCACCGCCACATCCTGCATCACATCGCTCTCGTCTTCGCCGGTGAACAAGAGGGAGCGGACATAGACCCGCAACGACGGCTCATGCACCATAAAGAGCCTGAGAAACTGGTCGTGCAATTTGTGATCGGGTTCGAGCATTCCCGTAGATGCTCCACAAAAAGCGGCATTTGCCGATTTTTTTCAAGAAAGTGTAACTTGTTTCGAAAGGGGAGATAACACTTCTTGACGATGCATCGCACCCTCGACTCTTTTACATCGGCCATCCCACGCTCGCCCTCTCCACCCACCTGCGCTACTTTCCCCGGTGACCACCGCTCTCTCCATCCCGGAAGCACGCAAGCTTGTCCTCTTCTCCCAGGGCCTTCCACCCGCACGCTTCTCCGGTTCAGCTACAGACGCTTCTCTTGCTGCGATCGAGCGGCTCAACTACATCCAGATCGACACGATTTCGGTCGTCGAGCGGGCGCACCATCACACGCTCTGGAACCGCAATCCTCGCTACCAGCCCGGGCAACTGGATGAACTTGTGGAACGCGGGAAGGTCTTCGAATACTGGTCCCACGCGGCGGCCTACCTGCCGATGCGCGATTACCGTTTCAGCCTGCCTCGCAAACGAGCGCTAGCACGGGGCAAGCATGAGCACTGGTTTGATCGGAATGCGAAGATGGAGCGATTGGTCCTCGAGCGCATCGCCAGCGAAGGGCCTCTGATGGCGCGGGACTTCGAACACAGCGGCACCCGAAAGGCGGGCGAATGGAGACCGAAGCCCGCCAAGCAGGCTCTTGAGAATCTCTACATGCAGGGAGATCTGATGTGTTCGCGCCGGATCAATTTTCAAAAAGTCTATGATCTCACCGATCGGGTGCTGCCCCCTGACACTGACACTACGGAGCCCGGCGAAGAGGAATATTCGCGCCACCTCGTGACCCGTTATCTGCAGGCCAACGGGCTGGGAACTTCTTCCGAAGTGGCCTATCTGCTCAAAGGGAGAAAGCAGTCAGTCGCGAGGATAATGGATGAAATGGAATTGGGCGGGGAGATCCTGCGGGTGCGTGCAGGCGACCAGGAGAGGTTCACCCTTCCCGCTTCTCTGGAACTCCTCGGGAGGCGATTGTCCCGCGGCAAGGCGAAGATCCTTTCGCCCTTCGACAACCTCGTCATCCAGCGCAAACGCATGCAGGCGCTCTTCGATTTCGACTATCTGATCGAGTGCTACGTTCCGGCGGCCAAGCGGCAATACGGCTACTTCGCACTCCCGGTGCTCTGGGACGGCCGGCTTGTTGCGCGCATGGATTGCAAAGTCGAACGAAAGAAGTCCGTTCTGAATATTCATCATCTCGCACTCGAGCCTTGGCTCGTGAAGCCCGACGCTTTCCTCACTGCGCTCGAGGGGGAATTGGCTGCTTTTATGCGCTTCAATCGATGCGATCGTCTCGTAGTCCACCGAACTTCGCCATCCAATATTCGGGGTTCTGTTGGGTGGGGAGCCGAAATCACCGAGCTCGATTGTCCGTCATGAGCGATTGGATTTCATTGGATTCAGAGTGGTCTTTGATCGCGGTGAGCCCTGAAGCCTGGTGATGGCGGGAAGAGCTCAAAATGATTCCCAGCCAGCGCTTTAAAGCAGGTGCATGCGAGAAGGCCTCAGCGACGAGGGATGAAGGCGTCGGAGTTGGAGAAATGTCATCGCGTCGGGATTCTCCCCATCGGCCGGATACTCTTCGCGGCTCACTTCCTCCCATTCGATGTCTTGTTCGAAATCGGGAAAGTAAATCGTGCCTTCGACCTCGGTATCGATCCTGGTAAGGAACAGTTCGTCAGTGTAAGGAAGCGCTGCCTCGTAGACGGCACCACCTCCGCAGACGGTTAGCTCAGCCGCACCCTCTTCCGCGGCGATGGAGATCGCTTCTTCGACGTTGTAGGCAACGAAACCAGTGTCCACTTGGAGCTCTGCGTTTCGAGAGAGGACGATTGGAGTTTGCCCGGTGAACCAAGCAATCATTTCCGCGAAGGTTTTCCGGCCGAGGAGGAGATGTTTATTCAGGGTGAACTCTCTGAAATGCCTAGTATCCCGGGGCAGATGCCAGGGGATTCCACCATTGTCGGATCCAATGACCCGATTCCGGTCCATCGCTGAGATCATCGTGATGTGCATGGAAGCATCATAATGTCCTCATTGATTGAGGGCGAGTCTCGAAATACGGAGAATAGGATCTCTTGCTCTTCGATTCTCTCAACCGCATCCCATTCTCGTTCAATAGGGAAACCGGCTGCCTTCTCGTCGTGAATTCAGGATCGAAGAGCGCAGTCTCCGATCAGGCCATGAGGCTCTGACGGCAGAGCATTGCGTAGATGCCATCCTTCTCGAGAAGCGTGTCGTGAGTGCCCTCTTCGACAACGAGTCCGTGGTCGAGGACGTAGATGCGATCGGCATTGCGAACCGTGGAAAGTCGGTGCGCGATGACAAGACTGGTGCGATTTGTCATGAGTTTTTCGAGCGCTTCCTGAATGAGTTTTTCCGTCTCGGTGTCGACGCTCGCGGTCGCTTCATCGAGGAGAAGGATCGGAGGGTTTTTCAGGATAACACGGGCGATCGCGATACGCTGTTTTTCGCCTACGGAGAGTTTTACGCCTCGCTCGCCGACACTGGTGTCGAGTTGGTCCGGCAGTGCTTTCACGAAGCTTTCGGCATTGGCGGCGCGAAGGACTTCCCACATTTCCTCTTCAGTTGCATCCTCTTTCGCGATCGAAAGGTTTTCCCTGACGCTGCAGTTAAAGAGGAAACTCTCCTGCGTGACGTATCCCATCGCATCGCGAAGTGAACTTTTCTTTGCTTCGGCGATGTCCTGTCCGTCAATACTGATGACTCCTGAATCGGCTTCGTAGAATCGTGTCAGGAGATTAATGATCGTCGACTTTCCGGCTCCGGTGCTGCCAACGAGAGCGATCATTTCGCCGGGCGCTGCTTCCAGATTGACGCCTTTGAGCGTCGCAATGTCGTCCCCGTAGGAAAATTTTACGTCATCGAAGGCGACGGCTCCATTCACCGGTGTTGAAAGAACGACTCCTTCGTCTACGTCGGGTTCCTCTTCGGCGTCGATGATCTCGAAGACACGTTCCCCGGCGGCGCGACCGGCCTGAATAATTTGGTTCAAACCGTTGAGTCGGCTGATTGGCTCATAGAACAAATTCAGGGCGACCAAAAATGCGACAAAAATGCCGGTCTGGATTTCGAGCTGCTCCTGTGATGGTGCCTGCATCACCCCATAGGCTCCGAAGCCGATCACGAGGGCGTAACCAACGTTGCGCAAGAATTCCATGCTCGGATTATAGGCCGCCCACGTCCGCATGAGGTGTAGCGTCGCAAGACGCAGCGCGTTGCTCGATTCATTGAAGCTTTCCAGCTCTGCTTCTTCACGCGTGAATGTCTTGATCTGCTGAATCCCATCGATGTTATCGTGAAGCAGCGAGTTCATCGAACTTGTCGCGGTGCGCACTTTACGATGACGCTGCGGCGCGGTGCGGGTATACAGCCAGGCGCCTCCGATCAGGAAGGGCATCGGAATCATCGCGATCGCAGCGAGCTTGGCGTCCTGATAAAAAAGATAGGCTCCGACCACGAAGACCTGGAGCAAGGCAACAACGCCCTGCTCGATCCCGTCAATGAGGACCCGCTCCATCGCGGTGACGTCTTCGGTGACGCGGGTCATGACATCGCCAGTGCGCTTGTTATCAAACCACTTCATCGGAAGTCGCTGAATCTTTCGATACAAATCCGACCGGATATCAAAGATTACCTTCTGCTCGAACGTATTGTTGAGGATGATGCGAAGTGCATTAAACAAATTGGTCAGGAAAAAGGTTCCCACGGCGATAAGCGTGAGCGGGAGCAGTTTCGCAAAATCCCGGCCCGGAATGACCTCACCGGTGATCTTTTTGGTCACTTCGGGAAAGACCACGACGAGCAAGGTCATGAGAACGGCACAGCTTAGCTGCGTTCCCGCGAGAATCGGGTAACGTTTCAGATAGGAAAAAACACGGAGGACGGTCCTCATACAGGATCGGAGAATTTCAGAATATTAATGCAGATATAATCGGCAGCAGACCGCCGCCGGGGTTTCACCACCACCATGGCCCGCAAACGAAAGCGCTCCATCACTTTTTGGCTCATCAAGTTGCCCCTCTTTCTGCTCACCGCAGTCATTGTCGGATGCAACTTGTGGATCGTCGCGTCCACACACGGTCGGATATACGCCTCGGCGGGGGATATCGAGGCGCAGCCGGTGGCATTAGTTCTTGGGACGTCAAAAAATGTCGCACCTGACACGCCGAATCGACATTTTAATAATCGGATCGCGGCCGCAGTGGCCCTTTTTAAGACCGGGAAAGTTGAGCGGCTCCTCGTGAGTGGGTATCGGGATTCGCAATACTACGATGAAACTCGAGACATGATTGCCAAGCTGAAGTCAGCGGGAGTGCCGGCGGACGCTATTTTGGCCGACAACGAGGGCGCGAGGACGCTCGATTCCGTGGCGCGGGCCGCTTCGATTTTCGGCTACGAGCAATTTGTTATCGTTTCTGATGATTTCCATGTCGCCCGGGCTCTTTTTATTGCCGATCGGCTCGGACTTGAGGCGATTGCAATGAAAAGCGCCCGCGTTGAACTCGAGAATTCATCGAAAGTGCGGCTGCGCGAATACTTAGCCCGCGTCAAAGCGGTGATGGACTTCTATCTCTGGAAGACAAAAGCGGAAGCAGCAATCACGCTTCGTTGAGGGCAGCCACGGTCTTCTCAAGGCCTTCCACGTCAGCAAAGCTGAGAGCTTTTACGCTGCGATCGATACGTCGCATCATTCCCGCGAGGACCCGGCCGGGGCCGAGTTCGATGAAGAGTGTTTCGCCTTTGCCAATGTAATGCTGAACGCACTCACTCCAGCGAACGGATCCGCTGACCTGAGCTTCGAGGGTCTTCCTGATTTCATCAGCAGCGCTGACTTCGCGCGCCTCGACATTGCAAACGACGGGTAAGGTCGGCGTCTTAAGATCAAGACTGGCGAGGACTCCGGAGAGCTTTTCCTGTGCCGAAAGCATGAGCCGCGAATGATAGGCGCCGGCCACCTCAAGCTCCTGCGCAATGCGAACTCCATATTCTTCCGCCGTTGCGACGACCTTGGCGATGCCTTCTTTCGATCCCGAAACGACGATCTGTCCGGGCGCATTGAGATTCGCGACATCGACATCACAGTCAGCGGCGAGTCTGCGAATGTCGGCTTCCGCACCGCCGATGAGAGCGGCCATGGAACCTTCGACAGCGCTGGTGGCTTCCTCCATGAATGAGCCGCGTTTTGCAACGAGATCGAGACCGGTAGAGAAATCAAAGGTGCCGGCAGCGGCATGAGCCGTGAATTCCCCGAGAGAAAGCCCGGCAACTCCCGCGATCTCCAGATCGGGCACTTCACTTTTCAGCAATTCGAGGCAGGCAAGTCCATGGGCGTAGAGCGCCGGTTGGCATATTGAAGTGCGGGTGAGCTCGTCGGCAGGGCCATCGAACATTTTTTCCGACAAGGCGTAGCCAAGCTGCTCGTCTGCTTTCGCAAAGATGCCAGCGGCTGCGTCGTATTTCTCCGCGAGGTCCCGACCCATTCCAACGGCCTGGGCTCCCTGACCGGCAAACATCAATACTGCTCGTTTTCCCATAAGATAGGCGCCTACTCAATCCCGTATCGACGGCAGTGCAAGGTTTTTCAGGGAAGCATGACCGGGCCCTTCGCATTGATCGAGGCTGCGTTGGTGGCCGTTCCGGGGAATTCGCCGTGCTTGTGATCGGGAAAACGCTCGCCCTCCAGAGTCTGGCGATCGGTCGTGGGATTCTCGGGAATGGTGTCTCCGGTCGCTTCTGACCAATCCGCGAGGACGCCCCGCATTGTCTCCATCGTCCCTGAAAATTCGGCCTTTTCGGCCAGATTCTGCAGTTGAAAGGGGTCGTCGCTGACCTGGTAGAGTTCCTCGACGGGGCGGGGTTGCTTAAAGATATCCTGCTGATGCTCGTTCAGCTCTCCTGCTTCCTGTTTCTCCCAAAGCTCTTCGCCCGCGGGAAAGGTGGGGTCGCTCTCCATGCTCACGGCCATTTTTTCGGGGAACGCATTTTTAATGTAGAGGAAATCGCCGGTGCGAACCATTCGCTGATGGGCCTGAAAGACGTGCCAGTTCTGTTCGGCAAACGCGACCTCGCGGACGACGGCTGTCGGTTCCTTGAGGATAGGTACAAAGCTCACACCTTGCGCCCGTTCATCGATCTCGACGCCGGCAAGCTCCAGCACCGTCGGTCCGACGTCGATACTGCTGATGAGAGAATCGACGACGGCGGGCTCGATCTTTCCGGGGCACGCCATGAGGAACGGCGTCTTGATGCCGCTGTCGTAAAGGCGGGTTTTGCAGCGGGGGAAGGGTCGACCGTTGTCGGTCATGTAAATGATATAGGTGTTTTCCTCGATTCCCTGGCGTTTCAGTTCGGCGACAAGCTCGCCCATCGTGGTGTCGGTCCGGCTCACTTCGTGATAGTAGTCCGCGAGGTCCTGACGGGTTTTCGGGCCGTCGTAGAGGAAGGGGGGAACCTCAACCTCGGCGGGATCGTAGACGTGGTTTTCGTCGTCGATCTGCCAGTCGCGGTGGGCGTCTTTGGAGGCAAACCAGGCAAAGAAAGGCTTGTCCTGTGGCCGGTCTTTTAGAAGGTCGACCCAGTCCTCAGTGCTGCCGGGGCCCTTGCCTTTTGTGATCACGTCGAAGGTTTCTGTCAGCTTCGCGATGTGGTTTTTCCCGGAGAGCACGGTGTAGTAACCAGCGTCGCGGAGTGCTTTAGGGAACCTGAATTGATCATCCGGAAGCGAAGTGTGCAGCTCCGGGGCGCCGGTGTTGTGAGGATACCGGCTCGAAATGATACTGCACCGCGACGGGCTGCAACTACTGATCGTGAGGTAGGCATTCGTGAAGCGAAGCCCGCGCTCTGCCATCGCATCGAGATGCGGGGTCTTTACGAAGTCATTCCCGTAGGAACCGAGATCATTCCAGCCGATGTCGTCAGTGATGAAGAAAATGAAGTTCGGGCGCTCCTCAGCTTGAAGAGAGGCGGAGATACAAAGGCCCGCGAGAAGGACGGCTAGAAAAGATTTCATGCCGCGAGTTTGCCAAGGGAGGGGAGGCCCTGCAACGGCGCATTCCGGTTCGCCCGCCCGCTTGCCGCGGCCACGGCAAGAGACCTAACAGGGTTGAGTCATCGACCTAACCCTGTTGAGTCTAACGAAAACCAGTTGCCTCCCGCCTCTTTTCTATCGTTAGATGAAGGCATGCTGAACTGGATCTGGATGGGAATGATTGTCATCGGCGTCGTCGTCGCGGCGCTGCTGGATCAGTTGAGCGGTGCCAACGGGATCGTTGAAGGCATGTTTTCAATGATCAAAGTCGGCGTCGTGAACATCGTGATTCCACTCAGTGCGGTCATGATGCTATGGCTCGGGATTATGCGTCTCGCCGAAACTTCAGGGATGATTCATGCCGTTTCCCGTTTCGTGCGACCGATCATGAAACGTCTTTTTCCTGAAGTGCCCGAAGATCACCCTGCGATGAGCGCAATGGTCATGAACATGGCAGCGAACATGTTGGGGCTCGGTAACGCGGCGACACCACTCGGGCTGAAGGCGATGCAGCATCTTGACGAGTTGAATCCTAACAAGGGTACCGCGACAAACTCGATGTGCACGTTTCTCGCGATCAACACGAGCTCGGTTACCCTGATTCCCGCGACAGCAATCGGCTTGCTCGCGGCGCAGGGGATCGCGGAACCGTATGCGATTGTCGGAACGACGATCGGGGCCACGATTTGCTCGACAATCATTGCGATCCTCGCGGTGAAGACCTTTGAAAAGATGCCGATCTTCAATCGGGTTGAAGCGCCAGTGCACGAGGCCGAAGACGGGGCGGTGGAAGACAAGCCGGAGCTGAAGCGACTTTCGACTCGTGGCAAAATCATCATGAGTGTGGTTGTCCTTTGTTTTGCGGGCATTGTCGCGTTGGAAGTGTATCCAGCACAGCGCATCGCGCTCCAGGAAACGCTTGGCTTACGCGAGGTGGCGTTGCAACTCGATGCGGAGAGCACTTCACTTGATGAAAAGACAGACGAAGAAGCAAAGCCGTTTTGGCAACGCACCGTCTCCGCGATCTCTCTCGCCGCGATTCCCTTTGTGCTTGTTTTCTTCATCGTTTTCGCCGCGCTAAAACGCATCCCGGTCTACGAAGAATTCGTCGAAGGGGCGAAAGAAGGGTGGCAGGTCGCAGTTCGGATCATGCCCTTTATCGTCGCAATGTTAGCGGCGCTCGCGATCCTGCGAAATTCCGGCGCTCTTTTTCTTTTCCAGAACCTGCTTCGGCCGGTCCTGGAGTTTGTGAAGTTCCCGCCGGAGCTCGTGCCGATGGCTTTAATGCGACCGCTCAGTGGAAGTGGCAGCCAGGGTGTCCTCGTTGAAATTCTGACCAACGAAGGTCTCTCCGAAACAATTAAGTACACGGCGGCGACGATGTTCGGGTCGACTGAAACGACTTTTTATGTGCTCGCGGTCTACTTCGGCTCGGTTGCGGTGAGACGCACTCGTCATGCCGTTGCGGCTGGTCTTTGCGCTGACCTCGCCGGGGTTATCGCTGCGGTCATTATCTGTCGGGCGATGTTTGGGTGAAGCCTTCGATGAAAGCACGTGGTGCATGATAGTGATCTCGCCAGCTTTCAGGATCACTTTCATCGACCGGATTGAAAACGTCTTTCTTGATCGCGAAATAGAGCATCGCGCTCCTTTCACCTTTCCCGCTTTTTCCGATAGCCCCAATTTTTTCCCCGAGTAAAACTTCCTCCCCTTTCCTGGTGAAGATCTCAAAGAGGTGCGCGTAGATGGAGTCGATGAGGACCAGTTTGTTATCGGCATCACGATAAGCGTGTCGAATGATCACCATGTTTCCCCAGGTGGATTTTGAGTCCTCTGCAAAAATGACGACACCTTTTCCAATGCTGGCGACTGGATTTCCAAGATCGGTGTCTCCTCCTCCGTTGCCATTCCAGGATTCGCCCGGCAGTTTGTCGAAGGCTCCGCGCATGACGTAGTAGCCGGTCCCTTTTCCTTCGCCGACAGGGAGTTCAAAGGTTTCAGCGATTGGACCCTCCCAGTCGATCAGTTCATCGGATGACTCATTTGCCATCGAGAAAGGCGCTCCGAAGAGTAAGGCGAAAAAGATAACGGATTTGAACATCAATGGTGAGACGAATTCTGTGACATGATCCTTAGGGATTTCGTTTCGATTGAACAGCAACGACGGAGCCGGGCCGCTCAGGGCGCCAAGTTGGATCGCGGTCGCCTTTCGACAAGAGTTCGCCTAAGCTCCTCATATGCGCCGGAGCTTCTTTCGATTCCCTTTCCCATACGTGGCGTTCTGTGCTCTTTTAGCCGCTATGTCACAAGCCGAAGAGGGCCATGTTCGCCTGCCGCTCCCTACTCCGGAAGTGATTGCCGCTTTGCCTTCTCACGGCGGACCGGATTTCAACCGCCTCGTATTTGAGCAGAGTCCCTACCTTCTTCAACATGCGCGCAATCCCGTCGACTGGTGGCCCTGGGGTGAGGAGGCATTTACTGAGGCGAAGCGACTTGATAAGCCAGTCTTTCTGAGTGTCGGCTACGCCACCTGCCACTGGTGCCACGTCATGGAACACGAATCGTTTGAGGACGATGAGGTCGCGGCATTGATTAATGAATACTTCATTCCTGTGAAGGTGGACCGGGAAGAACGTCCGGATATCGACGAGATCTACATGCAGATCACCCAGGCGATTACCGGAGGAGGTGGGTGGCCGATGACAGTGGTGATGACACCCGACAAACATGCCTTTTTCGCAGGGACGTATTTTCCAAAAGAGTCGAAGCCGGGGCGTCCGGGAGTGAAGCGTCTTGCCGAAGAATTGAATCAGTTTTGGAATGAGCGGCGCGAGGAGGCAGAATCGATCGCGCTGAATATTTCAGAGCAGTTGGGAGACATCATGGGATCTTCCCCCGGAGGAGAGTTGGAGCCGTCGATTTTTGAAACAGCCTTTTCCGCTTTTTCAGAACGCTATGACGAAAAGCACGGGGGATTCGCGGTGCGCCCGAAGTTTCCGGTGCCCCCGAATTTGATGTTCCTGCTTCGGTATCATCGTCGCACTGGGAACGAGGCAGCGCTCGAGATGGTTGAAAAGACCCTCACCGAGATGCGACGAGGAGGTATCTACGATCATGTCGGTTTCGGAATTCATCGTTATTCGACCGATTCCGAGTGGCTCGTGCCTCACTTTGAGAAAATGCTTTATGATCAGGCACTGGTGACCCGCATTTATCTTGAGGCTTATCAGGTCACCGGAAAAGAGCGCTATGCGAGGACGGCTCGTGAGATTCTTGCCTATGTCCAACGTGACATGACCAGTGCCACCGGCGGTTTTTATTCAGCCGAGGATGCCGACAGCGAAGGAGAGGAAGGAAAGTTCTACGTTTGGACAAATGAAGAAGTCTCTGCGGTTCTCGGGGATGAAGATGGCGCTTTCTACCGGTCGATATTTCAATTCGCAGACGAAGGGAATTTTCTCGATGAAGTGACGCAGAAGAATACGGGTTCAAATATCCCGCATCTCGACAGTGAACTTGACGGGGAAACCGCAGATCGCGTCGAGAAGCTTCGAATGAAACTTTTTGAAGCAAGGGAGGAGCGGGTGCATCCGTTTAAGGACGATAAGATTCTCACGGATTGGAACGGCTTAATGATTTCTGCTTTCGCAAAAGCCGCACAGACTCTGGGAGATGCTTCCTACGTTGAGGCTGCAACGAAGGCGACTGATTTTGTGCTGGAGACTCTCACCGACGATAAGGGTCGGCTCCTAAAGCGTTACCGGCAGGGCGAGGCAGGACTTACCGCGCACCTTGAAGATTATGTGTTCATGATCAGCGCGCTTCTCGACGTCTACGAGACGGCTTTCGAGATCAGGTATCTCGATCAGGCAATTACGTTTCAGCGGATTATCGACGAATTTTTCTGGGATGAGGAAGACGGAGGCTACTTCACGGTTGCTGACGATGCCGAGCAACTCATTGTTCGAGCCAAGAAACTTTATGGTGGCGCAATTCCGAGCGGCAATGCGATGGCAATGGAAAACCTGGTGAGGCTTCATCGCATGACAGGCCAGCCGCATTTTGAGACGAGAGGGGAGGAACTGATTCGCGCCTTTTCAGGAGAAATTGAGAAGAACAGCATGGTCTATCCACTGGTCCTCTCAGGGCTTGATTTTTACTTCGGGCCGTCGCTTGAAATTGTCATCAGCGGGAATGACCCCGGGGAAATGTTGAAAGCGGTTCGAAAGCCTTTTCTTCCCAACAAGGTTATTCTTCGTCGAACCGAAGAGAACTCCGAGCTCTTAACAAATCTCGCACCCTACACAGAATTTCAACTACCGCTCGATGGAAAAGCGACGGCGTATGTTTGCGAAGATTTTGCCTGTCAGCTTCCAACCACCGAGATTTCGGTTTTGAAGGAAAGCCTTGGACTCAAAGGAGGGGATCAGTAGCGATCGTTTCTGTCGCTCTGGTTGCCCTCACGGCGTCCCCGGCCACCACCGCCCTGGCGATCTCCGCGGTAGCCGCCGCCACCCCGGTCATCGCGCCGGCTTCGGCCACCACCGCCCTGGCCACCACGATAGCCACCACCGCCTCCCTGACGATCTCCGCGGTAGCCACGACCACGATCATCACTGCCTCTGTCACCGCCTTCACGAGGGCCTGTGCTACGTTCGCCTTTGTCGAAATCAAGTTTGAACTCTCGCCCGCGTAGCTTGGCCTGCCCGGCCATGTCGATGGCCTTTGGTGCACTGTCTTTCGCCACTTCAACAAAACTGAAATTCGGCATGAGGCGGATTCGCCCCACGGTACCACGCTCTAACTGACACTCATTGTGGAGCATGCCAACGATGTCTCCCGGGCTGATGTTGTCACGTTTTCCTAGGCTGAGGAATAGTTGCACCATGCCATCTTCGGGACCGCTATATTCTTCTCTGGGACGACGGGGAGGTCGGTCGCCGCGGTCGCGACGATCACAGTCATCGCGTCGGTCGGAACGGCGATCATCTCTGCGATCACGACGTCCTCCACCGGGTTTGTCTTCGATGATCTCTTCGCCGTCACGGGCGGTTGTTTCCTGGAGCAGGGACATAAGCGCGGCGGCAATGTTTTCCCACTCGTGCCCTTTTTCCTTCAACTGGTTCAGGAGGGTGAGATGCTGATCGTTTGACCCCTCATCAAGCTGCACGGAGACAGACTCGACAAGCTGATCGGCGAGATGGGTGTTGACCTCTTCCTGAGTGGGGATGACCCCTTTGGGAATTTGTTGGCGAATAGAGCGCTCGATCGTTTTAATGCGGTAGGCATCGCGACCATAAATGAACGAGACTGCTTTCCCGGAACGGCCGGCGCGACCGGTTCGCCCAACCCGGTGGACGTAGTCTTCAGGATCCTGCGGCAATTCGTAGTTGATGACGAGATCGATGTCATCAATGTCGATTCCACGGGCGGCAACATCGGTCGCAACGAGAACCTCGACGGTTCCCTCACGGAAGAGACGCAGGACCCGCTCGCGCATCGACTGCGCAATATCTCCATGAAGTCGGTCCGCCGAGTAACCACGAGCAAGGAGAGCTTCTGCGCACTCATCGACGCTGCGCTTCGTGTTACAGAAAATGATGGTCAGTTTCGGCTGCTCGAGATCGATAACTCGCGAAACCAATTCGATACGTGATCGTTGGCGAACTTCGAAGCAAACCTGTTCAATGGAATCAACCGTGGCGCTTTTGTGTTCGATCTGAATCGTTTCCGGTTCATTCCCGAATTTTTTGATGAGTCGCTGCACCGCGGAATTCATCGTTGCCGAGAAGAACAGGGTCTGGTGATCGTCGGCGAGTGCCCGGAGAATGTTCTCCATGTCTTCGGCGAAACCCATGTCGAGCATGCGATCTGCTTCATCAAGAACGGCGATGCCGACTTGATCCAGTTTCAAAGTTCCGCGTTTGATATGGTCAATGAGACGTCCCGGCGTCCCAACGACGACGTGGGTTCCATTTCTGAATGCACGAATCTGGCGATCCATGGGAGCACCTCCATAAACAGGAGTCGCGTGCAGTCCCGGCATTTTCGCTCCGAGACGCTGGATTTCACCGCAAACCTGAACGGCAAGCTCCCGTGTGGGGCAAACGACAAGCACCTGAGGGGCGGCATTCCCGATATCAATGCGCGAAAGGCTGGCGAGAGCGAAGGCTGCCGTTTTCCCTGATCCAGTTTCGGAGAGGCCGACGATGTCGCGACCTTCCATCGCGGCCGGAATGGCGGCTTCCTGAATAGCAGAGGGCTCTTCGTAGCCAAGTTCTTCAACAGCGGCGACGAGGTTTTCGGGGAGACCGAGTTCTGAGAAAGTTTTCTTAGTCAAAGCGACAGAATCAAGGGTTCAAGCACCTCGTCCTGAGCTGAATGATTGCGGACTTGGTGGACGCAGAAGCTACGCCCGAAATACAAAAGGGAAAGCCAAACCTCCCCGTGGACTATTTCTCGACTCGCAGGCCGTTCTCAACCTCAACCCGGCTTTGTGTCGCAGGAGAAGATTCCCGGGAGCGCTGGTGGGTGGTCCGCCGACGCGTTTTGAGTAATCCTGCGATGTTTTTTTGAAGCATTCTCAGATCGAATGGCTTCGACAGGAAGATGTCTGTTCCGGCCTGAATCGCTTCGCGATACATTTGTTCATCAGAATTGCCCGAAGCGGTGATGATTGGCACGGTCGCAATCGATGAGTCGAGGCTGCGGATCTGTTCGACGAGAGTTATCCCGTCCATCACGGGCATTTCGACATCAGTGATAATGAGGTCGGGCTGGATTGCTCTCTCACGAAGCAAATCGAGCGCTTCGATACCATTGGTTGCTTCGAAAACAGCATACCCGGCGTTTTTGAGAAATTTCCCAAGGAGAATCCTATTGGGCAACATGTCATCGATCACAAAAACGGTGAAGCAATTGGCTGGAGGGAGAACAGGGGGGATCGAGTGGTGAATGGGACTGGACATGCGACTTTCCATGATGTCTTACCAAATCATTAAGAGTTACAAATATTTAGAGTATCTGTATTACTTTGAACAATAATGTTCAAAGGTTTTCTTCTTTTATTCGAACTGTGGAGCCGCCTGAATAAAGTATTTTTATCGTAACTCGCCTAATTTAAGTGAGTTGAGATAAATTCAAGTCTTCTAAATTGCGGGAAGACCCGGAGGGCGCTCTGAGAGGCGTCTAAACTCCTTTTGTTCATAGGGCGTCGACATATCCTCTTCTGTGAAGCCGCCTACGATTGAGACACTGCCGAAGTCGTTCGATTTCAGCTGGGGACGATTGCCATCTTTCTCGTACAAGGTCTCCTGCTTTACCGGATCACCGTCAATGCTGATGACCGTGTATTTGTAGCGTTGAGGACCTGTCATGTGCAGGACATGGAGCTGATTTTGCTGATCAATCAAATAGCTCGGCTTTCGAAGCGACATGTAATCGCCAATTGGGTAGGTCTTGAAAACAAGTCCTGAGTCACTGTCCTTCAATCGAAAGTAGAGCGCCTTGCTTCGCGCTCCGTGATAATAAGTCATGAGAGAAAACTCCCGGTAGGTACCTGCTTTGGGGTGTCCTTGGGGAACTCCCACGATTTGATTCCAAATTTGCTGCCCCTCGGTGATTTGGACGGAAAGAGTCTTAGATTGAAACACGCGATTGATCTGTGGAAACGAGATGTTCGCCTTCACCCGGTATTGGCCGATGCTCGTCATTGGGTAATAACGATTGATCGTGACCTTGTGTTCGTAGGATTGTCCCGAAGCCAAAACGACGGGTCGTTCGTTGAGGCGGTTTCTGACCGGGATAACGAGATTACCCCTGCCGTCGGTGACAGTGAAGTCGAGCCAGCTCATTCCGTTCGAGTCACCAAAAATTAAATCCTGACCGGCCCGGTTCACAATGGTTATCGTGCCGGTAACTGGCTCGTGGGACACAAAAAGGGTCCGATCCAGCTTCAGCTCTACCTGGATTTGGGCATTCGCGCTGTGTGAGAGCATGAAGACGAACGCCAGAGCGAGAAGTGTAAAGATTGATTTCATAGCCTGCAAATCACAGTTGCCATCCAGAGAAAAGTACTCTGCGAGATCAGGGGCGGGAAATCAATGGCAAACTGAAGCCAGCAAAATGAGAGCAATTAGTTAGAGTTTCCAAATATTTAAGTAAAATAAGATTTTAGTTTTTCTAAAATGACTGCATAATTCTGCCTAGCCTCACTTATTCGGCTTCTAAGGATGAAATCCGGTATTCGTGCTATCATCATGTTCGCTTTTCTTGGCGGTCTTCTTTTGACCGGCATTCTGGGCACGTCGACCTCAATGACTTTCGTCTGGCCCGGCTACCTCATGATTGGTCTTGCGGGGATTCTTTCGATAGGAGCACTTTTTAAGCACGTCTCTTTCTCGCTGCCAAAATGGACGACGTTTTCCGTGATCCTGCTCGTCTTTTACCTCCTCTCAAGGGCGGCTGATTCTCCGGTTGCCTACTTTGCGCGAGAGGATGCCATGATGATTATCGCGTGCTTCATCGCCTATGCCGGGCTGATTTCCCTCTGCTCTTCCGCGAAGTGGAGAAAGTGTGTCGCTTTGGTATTTGCTGCCCTGGTTATTGTAAACCTCGCCTTTGCTGCCCTCCAGATGACATTGGATCCAGCGATTTGGTTGCTGCCCGGTTATGGACGAACAATGACAGATGCGATGGGGGGCCTTTTCAATCAGCCTGATCATTTCGCTATTTTTCTGGCCGCTCTCGTTCCTCTTTGGCTTTCGATGGGGATTCAGGGCCGTGAAAGCCTTGTTTTTCGC
The DNA here is from genome assembly GCA_029210205.1 of Verrucomicrobiales bacterium. Taxonomy (GTDB): domain Bacteria; phylum Verrucomicrobiota; class Verrucomicrobiia; order Verrucomicrobiales; family DEV007; genus Arctic95D-9. Next base: position 22,311 of record JARGOD010000017.1, read on the forward strand.
TTCTTCTGGATCAGCCTTTCTGCGATCTCGGTGCTATTCCTTGCGATTTCCGGCAGTGCCGCCGGTTGGATCACTCTGGGTGCCGGTGTGATTTGCTTCAGTGGACTGACGACACATCTTGTTTGGCAACGACTGAAGATTCCGGTTCGTCGCCTTGCTGTGGCGGCCTTCTCAGTTTCGATCGGAGGTCTTTTTCTAGTGGCCCTTTACGGCGGGGGAGCTGTCTCGGGCAAATTGGGTCATGGATTCTTTTCCGGCGGTGAGAGCGGGCTTCTCTCGCTCTGGAAAGTTGGGCTCAAACAAGCCGCGGAATCCCCGATGATCGGGACGGGCAGCCGTTCCTCTCAAATCTATGGTCGGCTATTCTGGAGTGAGGATCTTGGCGTGGGAACAACCGAGCCGGAATTCGTCCACAATGAATTTATCCAAATGCTGGGTGACTACGGTGCGATTGGTTTGATCCTCATTGTGTGCCTCCTCGGAGTCCACTTTGTGAAGGGCTTCCGCTTTCTGAATTCCTTTCGTCGCATCAAACCGACGAAAGGAGAGCTTATCCCCAGATCTAATCATCTTGCACTTGCCTCGGGGGCGACCTCAACTCTGGTGGCCTTATGCGTTGCGGCGACGTTTGACTTCGTTTTTCACCTTCCCGTTATTGCGATCCTTGCGACGGTGCTTCTTGCCATCCTCGCCGTTCCCGATCCGATGTCTCAAATGGAAAAGAATGAAGAAGATGCCCCTTTGATTCCCGGAGGAACGCTTCTTTTCGGAGTTAGGGCCGTGAGTTTCGGAAGTGGCTTTGCCCTTGCTGCCCTGGGGTTCGTTTTTGTGCAAAGTGAGTATCACTATGAAATGGCGCGCAAAGGATTTGAGAGCGGTGGAAAGAGTTTTCAGCAGTATCGCCATCTTCAGAACGCGCGGAACCTTGATCCGAAAAATCCGTATGTGTACACTTTGAGTGCGCATGCTCAGGTGAGAAGTATCGACATCGAAATGCCGATGGAGGAGCGGAGACAGGCTCTGGAGAAGGCTGATCTCTACTTTTCGCATGCAGAGAAACTCTATCCTCAAGATATTTTCGCGGCGATCGGGCACATCGCGGTTCTCGATGAACTTGGGAAACAGCAGCGGGCCCGGGATCGCCTGCGCGACTCCCGTCAGTGGGCTCCCCTGCACGGCAATCTCATGCTCGCTGAGGCTGAGCACTACTTGAGAAATGGCCAAGTCGGGTTGGCGCAGGAAACTTATACCGAGTCGTTGCAGGCATCGGCTTTCCGCAACGAAGCAGCTGCTCAGGAAGGGCTGCGGACCATTTCAGAGTGGAAGTTAATTGCCCAGCAAAACGGCATTCCGATGGAAGCACTTGATTCAAGCTATCCTGAAGACGGAATTCGTCGTGTTTTCCCCGATGCCCGGGTCGAAGAACGCGCTGTCGCCGGTCAACTTGAGGCCCCCTGAAAACCTTCAACTCACTTGCGGGAAGAAAGGATGACCGGTTCGCCTTCGCCCGGTGCAACGACACGGTCGTCAATCTCATGATCCGTGATCGCATTTCTTAAGCGAATCATTGGTTCAGCCCGGTGCTCATTGCTGATTGGGAATGTGGCATGATGCATTGGAATCATGCGGCGTGCTCCGAGGTCGAGAAAAGCTTGCACAGCCTCCTCAGGGTTCATGTGGACTTCGCGTCCACTGGGACAGTCATAGGCTCCAATGGGAAGAAGAGCGGTGTCAATCCGATGTCGTTTTCCGATTTCAGAAAATCCGTCAAAGTAGGCGGAGTCTCCTGAGTGATAGACGCAGTGCTCCGGCATGTTGATCACGTAGCCACCGAAACCCTTGTGGGTGTCATGCAAATAGCGAGCACCCCAGTGATGGGCCGGCGTGAAATGAATTTCCGAATTTTTATAGGAAACCGACTCCCAGTCTGACATCTCGTGAAGGGAATCGTAAGGAAGGCGTTTTAGAACTTTGCCGACGCCTTTGGGGACGATCACGGTCTGACTGCCGTCTACAATCTGTTTCAAACTCACCCGGCAAAGATGGTCGAAATGCGCGTGCGTGATGAGTACCAAATCGATGGGCGGAAGATGCTCGATGTCGATACCCGGATCCCGATGTCGCTTGAGCGGCCCCATCCACTTGGCCCAGACGGGGTCGATAAGGGCATTAAAGTGAGCAGTGCGAACGAGGAAGCTGGCATGTCCGATCCAGACGACCTCCACTTCGTGTTCTTCGAGGGAGCGGAAAATAGGTGGCTCCTCTGTCCCCGTAGGCTCGCGGCGTTGAACGAGAGCCGGGAAAAGACTTCCACTGAGGTATCGATAATTACGAAGAGCCCAGCCCTTTTGGGGAACAAGACCGACGCGCCGACCTTCGCTACGGAAGCGTGAGCCAATCTTCTTTTTGGCGGTTCCGTTGATCGCTGGAGGGGCAGGAGGTTGTTCTTCGTCTTCCGGCATGAGAAGGCAGATCAGAAATCTAGGCAAGGCGGAGCCTTGTGGCAATGAGATTAAAATCACTTTTACGCGTGCCAATCCATGGTTTGGTGCGGCTCTCATGCTACTGAATCTCACCGAAGTCGAAGAGCGAACCCGAACTCAGCTACCGGGATGGAATGATGCCACGCTTAAATTTTCTGTGATCGAAAAAGGCGGCTCCGGGCGTATTTTCGTCCGCGCGCAAAATCTCGATCTCGGTGAATCCGTGATCGCGATGCATTATTCGGACGAGCGGACTGATAATTTGCGCTTCGCGGATGTCACCGATTTCCTGAATCGTCACCAAATCCCCGCTCCTGGAGTGATTGATCGACGACTCGCTGAAAATTTACTCTGGGTCGAAGACCTTGGTGAGCAGGATCTTGGCGACCTGGCCGGAAGTGATTGGGACAGCGTGAGGCGTCCTGCCTATGAGTCGGCCCTGAGAGCTGTATTTCAACTTCATCAGATTTCGGAAGTAGCAGCACCCTCGGATTTGCCGGAGCTCGAAATCTCCTTCGACGAGACCCTCTACCGCTGGGAGCAAGAGTATTTTATCCACCAGTTCGTCGAGCGCTTCCTGCCGGAAGGCCTCGCTCCCGACCTCCTCGCTGACGAATCGCTGAAAAGCCTCGCAGGCTCCCTTGCGGGTATCCCACGTACCTTGCTGCATCGGGACTTCCAAAGTACGAACGTGATGATGATCGATGGCGAGGCTTTTCTCATCGACTACCAGGGACTTCGCTGGGGCTTGCCGGAGTATGACCTCGCGTCGCTTGTTTATGACCCCTACACTGAGTTTTCAGTAGAAGAGCGGGAGTATCTCATTCGCTACTATTTTTTGCTCGGAAAGGAAGCAGGTGTCGGGTCGGAGTTAGATGAATTTTCCGATCGACTCGCCAGATGTGCGATGCAGAGACTGATGCAGGCACTCGGTGCTTATGGGTTTCTCAGCGAAGTGAAGGGAAAGCGTGAGTTTTTGGAGCACATTCCGACCGCTCAGGGCCGGCTAAAGGAAATCGCTTCATCCGGCGCCGGTCTCCCGGTGCTCGCAGAGGCTCTTTGTCACAGCGCTGAAATATGATCTAGCAGGTCCAGGAACGGCACTTCGGCGAGAGATCCGAATCTTTCATCGCGCTGAAGACGGGCGCGTGTCGTGGCCGGGCTTGAAAGGCCCGAGAGAAATCGCGCAATTTGACGCGGCTGGCGCAAGGCCGGGTGCCCCTCCAATTTTGTTTGCTGAATGACAGCCGCCATCTCAAGATCGATTTCGACGCGACGCGACTGAGGGAGAGAGCCCCGCGAATGCTCACCCGAGCAGACGCCGCACTGGCCGCAGGGCTCTGACTCTTCACCGAAGTAGTGCACAAGCTGACGCTGAATGCATTCACCTGACTCGCAAAGATCGACAACGAGCCCTAGGCGTTCAATTTCACCCGCCTCGCTGGCCTCGAATCGTTCTACGAGCATCTTCGTGAGTGAAGCGATCGTGTGATGCGTCTCGCTCGCCAGCGCGTAAGCATGCCGCAATCCGGAAGGCTGCACGATGGCGTCTCCCATGTCGGCAAGGTAATTGATCGCTTTTCTGACCCGTTCCTCCGTCTCCCCGAGTTCGTGTGCCGACGCTGCGATATCAAAAGTATGCCAGCGCCATCCTTTCTTTCCCGTTTCAAAAAGTTTGGTGAGAAAGTGTTGCCGTCCCGGGGTGTGCCCGGCGAGAACCTCATCAAACTTACGGATTAGCTGCACGCGATAACCGCCATAGAAAGGGCCCTTGGGAATGATGACTTTCTCCAACTCAAGATAGGTCAGTGCCGTCGAAACCACGGAGGGGCGAATGTCGCGGGAGATCGAGAGGTCGTAGCGGGAAATGGAAAACGTGTCCCCCTGCAGCAGGACATGTTCAACGAGTGATTTCAGAGCAGTGTCGGAAGGGGTGTCGCCAAAGATGAAATTTTCGAGCACGGTGAGGTCGTCGGCACAGGCGAGAATGTTGCAGGTCGCGATTTCCCCGTCGCGCCCTGCCCGGCCTGACTCCTGCACGTAGTTCTCAAGCGATTTGGGAAGGTTGTAATGATAGACGTGACGGATGTTGGATTTATCGATCCCCATTCCGAAGGCGATCGTCGCGACCACGATCCCGATCGTTCCTGACATAAATCCATCCTGCACCTCGGCACGATGTTCATCTTTCATCCCGGCGTGGTAGGCACGCGCATCCAGTCCGGCCTGTTTCAGAACTCCAGCAACTCTCTCCGCCGATTGTTGCAGTGTCACGTAAACGATCGAAGCTCCCGCTGTTTGATGAGAGACCTTATCGACAAGGATCTGATCTCGCTCCGATTCAGAACAGGGAAAGACTCCAAAGACGAGGTTTGGCCGTGAGAATCCGGTTTGGATCTGATCATCTTTCGAAATCCCGAATCGCTCGCGGATTTGTCCCGCAACACGAGGGGTTGCCGTCGCGGTGAGGGCGAGAACCCGCGGGATCTTCAGAGAGGCAGCCAGTTCTGCCAGTTTCAGATAGTCAGGCCGGAAATTGTGCCCCCACTCCGAGATGCAGTGCGCCTCATCAACAGCCATGAGGTCGATCTTGCAGCGACGCAGGCGGCGAATGAAGCCGTCGTTCGCGAGACGCTCGGGAGCGACATAGAGCAGCTTAAGAGTGCCGTCGTCCATTTTGTCGTAAATTTGATTTACCTCTGAGCGTTCGAGTGTCGAATCGAGCCGGGCTGCCAAAATGTCTTTTGCCTGAAGCGCCTCAACTTGATCTTTCATCAGAGCGATGAGTGGAGAAACGACGAGTGTCAGACCATCGAAAATCAGGGCAGGGAGCTGATAGCAGAGACTTTTGCCTCCCCCTGTAGGGAACAAGGCGAGAGCTGATCTCTCAGCCATGAGGACGTCGATGACCTCGATCTGGCCGGGACGGAATTCAGAATGTCCGAAATGCTGTTCGAGGAGATCTCTGTAATCCATGCGACGGATTCATCCGTCGGAATGAGACGATCTGCAAGCAGTGTCCTCCTGCCCGGCCCTGCGATCACGGCTTCGATTTGCACTCAACAGGGTTGAATCGTGGACACAACCCTGTTAAGCCATCGGTGAATGAGCGAAACGAAATGTCGATGGGGGATTCTGGGCACCGCCGGAATTGCACGTAAGAACTGGCAGGCAATCAGGAATTCAGGGAACGGTCAGCTCGTTGCTGTATCGAGTCGAACAGAAGAACGAGCTGCTCAATACATTGCGGAAAATCAGGCGCAGGTCCCACATCATCCTGCACCCCGTCCGATTGCGGGATATGAAGAAATGATCGCTGCTGACGACATCGATGCGATCTATATCCCCTTGCCGACCGGCCTGCGAAAAGAGTTCGTCATTAAGGCTGCTGCAGCAGGAAAACATGTCCTTTGCGAAAAACCCTGTGGCGTCGACGCAGTGGAAGTAGAGGAAATTTTGGCCGCGTGCAAGGCTGCCGGGGTTCAATTCATGGACGGTGTAATGTTCATGCACAGTGACCGTCTTCCCGCACTCCGGGCTGAGTTGGATCAGGGTGACGCCGTCGGCGAGATCAAACGCATTGCCTCACAGTTCAGCTTCCTCGCGCCGCCGGACTTCGATGGAAACATCCGAATGCACTCTGAACTTGAACCGCTCGGAAGTCTTGGTGACCTGGGTTGGTATTGCATTCGCATGACCTTATGGACCTTGAACTACGAAATGCCGCTTACATTGAAAGCTCGCATGATCCGTGACTCGGCAGAATCGGGCAGCGCGGATTTGGTTCCCATCACGATCTCTGCTGAATTGGTTTTTGCGAGTGGAGTGACGGCTTCGTTCTACTGCAGCTTCGAGGCTGAGCATCAGCAGTGGGTTAACATTAGCGGAACAAAGGGGCACATCGCGATCGACGACTTTGTCCTGCCCTATCATGGTCCTGAGATAGGGTTCAAGGTTGAACAGGCTCACTTTGAAACGGATGTCTGCCAGTTTCACATGGAGAGGCACACGCGCCGTGTGTCAGTGAATGAGTATTCCGACAGCCATGCGACCTCGCAGGAAACGAAGTTGTTTCGGAATTTTGGAGATCTCGTCCTCAGCGGAAAGGTGGATTCGCATTGGCCTGACATTTCACTTAAGACGCAGCGCGTTCTTGATGCTTGTTTCCAATCTGCTCGAAGTGGAGGAGAGGAAATCCGATTCTAAATTGCCTTCATGATTGAGAATATTCTTCGGGGTTTTATTGGGGTGGCGGTTCTTCTGGGGATCTGCTTTCTCCTCAGCAACGCACGCAAATCCATCAACTGGAGACTCGTCGGTGGGGGTCTCCTTCTTCAGGGATTGTTGGCAATCTTGATTCTTGCGACTCCGTTTGGAGGATTCGTCGAATGGATTTCGGGTGGATTTGTAAGATTGTTAGGCTACTCCGATGTCGGGGCTGAGTTCATGTTTGGAAAGCTCATCGACGCGAGTCAGTTCGGTTTTGCCTTCAAAGTGCTGCCGACGATTCTTTTCGTCGCCGCTCTCACCTCGCTGCTCTACTACCTGGGCGTGTTGCAGTGGATTGTTGTCGGCTTTGCGTTGCTCATGAAAAGATTAATGCGTTTGTCAGGGGCGGAAAGTCTTGCTGCCGCCGCAAATATTTTTGTGGGCCAGACGGAAGCTCCGCTCGTCGTAAAACCCTACATCATGGGGATGACAAAATCGGAACTCATGGCACTCATGACCGGAGGCATGGCTACCATTGCCGGTAGTGTCTTCGGGTTGTATGTCGTCACTCTCGGGGGAGGAGATATGGAGACGCAGGTGGCGGTGGCGAGGCAATTGCTCACCGCGTCGATGATGAATGCCCCGGCTGCCCTACTTGTCGCGAAGATGTTGGTGCCGGAACAGGACGAAGTGGATGAAGAGCTTTTCGTGCCTCGTGATAAGGCTGGACGTAACGCGCTCGATGCTCTCGCTCGCGGAACGACCGAAGGGCTCAAGCTAGCGCTCAATGTCGCGGCGATGCTCATTGTCTTCGTCGCTGTGATTGCTCTCTTTAATGGAATACTCGGATGGATCGGCGGTCTTGGTGGAGAAACTGGATGGCTTAATGGTGTCGTCGCCAGTGCCAGTGGAGGCGTATTCGAAGGGTTGTCTTTTGAGGCGGTTTTAGGATTTCTCTTTGCTCCTATCGCCGCTGCAATCGGGGCGGAGTGGAGTGATGTCCTTCAGCTGGGGCAACTGCTTGGCACTCGTATGGTTGCGAACGAATTCGTGGCTTATCTCCAACTCGGGGAACTGAGTGGGGCCGGGTCGCTCAGTCCGAAAAGTGTCTTTCTTGCGACATTCGCGCTCTGTGGGTTCGCCAACTTCAGCTCCATTGGGATCCAAATTGGGGGGATCGGAGCACTTGCGGAAGAACGTCGAAGTGATCTTGCCGCGCTGGGTTTCAAGGCCATGATCGGTGGCACGATCGCGAGCCTGATCACAGCGAGTATTGCCGGTATGTTTTTTCATCTTTCCCAATCATGAAACCTATCTTGCTAGTCCTGCTGTTTGCCTTTCCTTCGTTGCTCCTCGCTGACGAGGCGATTCGTCCGAACGTGCTCATGATCGCGGTCGACGACCTTCGTCCCATGTTGGGTTGCTACGGAGACGAGCGGGTGAAAACGCCGAATATCGATGCGCTCGCCGCGGAGTCGATGCTGTTTGAGAAGGCCTATTGCAATTACGCGAAGTGCGGGCTTTCCCGCCTCTCGCTCATGACTGGACTGCGCCCGGGTTCGATCGAGGTGTATGATCACGGCTACGACAACGTGGCAAAATTTCGAGAGCGACGTGCCGATGCCATTCCGATGTCGCGCTGGTTTCGTGAGGCTGGATACGAGACGCGTAGTTTTGGGAAAATTGATCACGATGGATGGGACGTTCCCGAAGACTGGAGCGCTCCACCTGAGCCCGGTAGGGAGCGGGAAATGTGGGAGATCTTTGATGAGGGAAATCTGGAAGGTGAAACACTCATCGCTGATCGTCGCGCCTGTCCCGTGATGCAGTTGCCGGATGTGGAGGACGATCACTTTTTTGCGGGTCGCATGACAACACAGGTTGCCGGGATACTCGAAGAACGAGACAGTAAGAAACCGTTTTTCTATGCGGTGGGCTACCGACGACCGCATCTCCCATTTGTGGCACCAAAGAAGTATCGCGACCTCTATGAGCCCGATCGGTCCTGGCTCGCGTTGAACCCCGAGGCTCCGTCCGGCGTTCCATTCTTTCCCTGGTTTAACTCTGACGGATATGTCGGCATGGCGAAAGCGCTCGGCGAACCGATGCCGGAAAAGATGAATCCCGGGGCGGCGATGGCTTTCAACGGAATGGAAATGCGAAGCTATCTCGGCGTTCCAGTTAAAGGACCCATTCCGGAGGAACGGCAGCTGGAACTGCTGGGAGCCTATGCCGCTTGCGTCAGCTACGTCGATGCGCAGGTCGGTCGACTGGTGGAGCAGCTTGAGAAAAGTGGGCTTCGCGAAAGTACGATCATCGTCTTTTGGTCGGACCACGGTTGGCACCTCGGGGAAATGGGTGCCTGGGGAAAGATGACGAACTATGAAGTCGGCACCCGGATTCCGTTTCTGATTTCAGTGCCAGGTAAACAATCAGGTCGCACCGATTCACTGGCCGCGCTCGTCGATCTCTATCCGACGCTTTGTGATCTCTTAGACGTCAAGCCGCCCACGCACCTCGCGGGTAGTTCACTGACCTCTGTGCTCGACGACCCGGACGCGGAAGTGAAGCCCGCGGTTTTTCACAGTTACCAGCGCTACAAGGGACGCTACTTCGGCCGGGCGGTGAAGACGCATGAGTATCGCTATGTGCGATGGACCAACAAAAAGGGCGGGCTGGAGTTGGAGGAGCTATACGACCAGCAGCTCGATCCGAATGAGACCACGAATATCGCGGTGGAGCATCCTGAAGTGGTGGCTCGCATGGCGGGCTTGTTAGACTAACCCCAACCGCTCCTTCAGCCCTTCACGCCATTTCACGGTTTCCTCATTCGAGGTTTCGGCGTTAGCGGAGATGTTCTTCTCATAGAACTCGATCAGTTGCTTCATGAGTTGCTCACGAATCTCTTTCGAGAGCAGTTCCGGCTGAGCGAAGTGCTTAGGCTTCGGGCTTACATTCTGAGCGATGCATCGGTAAAGAAAAATCCGGTCATAGCTGCTTTTCAAGGGGAGCCGTCCCAGCTCGCGAAAAGATTCCCGGAGGACCTCCTGCGTCGCATCGAACTTGCTGAGGAGATGTGCGATTTCGACTCCGTAGAGCCAGTCCGGGCTGCGATAGCGATGAGTCGGGTCGTAGATGCCGGCGGTTTCCCAGGCAATGATTCCCATGGTTTGGCGGACGAGGCTGAGGAGATAGGCATCCATCGCTTTCTTACCTAGGTGTTTGCCGCCTTTCCAAATGATCTCAGATCCGGCGATCCATCCGGCGGCGAGGATAGGGTTCGCGGTCAGAAGCATTTTGCTACCCTGCCAGAGGTAGCGGACCGGTTTCAGGTAGGGCTGCAACTCTTCGTATTTCTTATAGACCGTGCTCGCCTTCCGAATGTTGTCAGACATCTTGCGGAGGTTCATCTCCTTTACTTCGACGATAGGCAGTTCCTCAAGGAGAAGGATGATTTGGATCGAAGCGCGGTTGAGCGCCTTGAGGAGGCTCTCGAGATTTAGCTCAAGGAGGGGGCGGTCGGAGTCCGGTTGGTAAATACGGGCAATCGCTTCGGTGAAACTGACGAGGTCGAGGAGGAGTTGGCGTCCTTCGAATTTCCCATCGGTCCAGTAGACTCCGCTGGAAAAACGTTGAAGCATCAAGTCCGCTTCGGAATCGAGGAGTGCCGCGACCTTTTCGTCCATGACCGCGTGGTTTTCGTCAGCCCAGTCGATCGTCTGGAGCATCTGGTAGTCGGGGAACTCCATCCACTCGCCGTAGGACATGAGCACTTTTTCGAGGTCGGCCCGTTTGTTGTCGAGGCGGTTGGCCTCGCTCTTAATCGCCTGACGGGCGACTTCAATGAGATCGTCTTCGTCCCGGGTCGTTTCCTCCGGTGCTTTCCAGAAAGTGATGACCATGAGGCCTGCCAGAGTCACAAGCCAGACGAGCCACTTCATCCAATGCGGATCAATTTCGGCAAAAAATACAGCACCGGCAATCGTGGCGAATCCCAAGCCTGCGAGGAGCCGCCCACCGCGACTGAGTTGCGAACGCTTCATGAGCGCAGTGGGGCTGGGAGGGGAATCAGACATGAGACCGGGTCGCGATGAGCCGTCAGCTGTCGCCGACTTCGCGATAAAGTTGTGCCAGCTTGAGAAGTAGAGGTTCCAGTTGTCCGTAGTAGGTATCTTCGTCGAGGGAATTCTTCTGTCGGCGAAGCGTCTTCACGGCGCGTTCAAGCTGATCGCGTTCGGTGCGTTGTTCTGGGGAAAGGCGCCGCTCAAATTCATTTCTCACAAGCACCTTCTGGGCGGAGAGGTCGCCGTCGGGCTTTGCCTCTTTGGCTGCCATCTGAGTCGCGGTCGTTCCGTCAAACCACTCCATGCGTGATCCGAGTGTGTCGCCGTTGTCATCGATCATGGCGTGTTCGGTCGCGAGACGACCGGCGTCTTCATAGAATTTTGCAGTTTCGTGAGAGGCGTAGAGAAAGCTTTCGAGAAGTGAGACCTGATTATCGTTATCGAGGTCGGCGTCTTTGATTCCACTAATCGCGGTTGAGAAGTAATCTCCGAAGCGCGTGTAAAAGACCTCGGCCTCGTTCTTGGTCGCGGTGATGATCGTTCGGTTCGGTCCCGAAAGCGTGCGGATAAAGGATCCGCTCGACGAGGCCGTGTTGATCACCGCAAGATCGCCCGGGTAGGGTTTGAGCCAGTCGGCGAGATCCTTGTCCGTGAAATCCGGTCCCCGAAGGTTGAACTTCACCGTCCGACTGTCAAAGCTCCCGTGCCCAATGAGAACGATCCACAACTCCGGCTCGGTCGCTGTTTTGACAGCGTCCTGGAAGAGATCGTGATCGCTCGTTTCAGGTTCCTCTTCTCCGACCCCAATGAGCGTGAATTCCGCGCCACCAAGATCTGCGGCCTTCTTCCAGCGCTCCGCCGATTCGATGAAGATTTTTTCGTAGGTATCCGTTCCACCGGTTCCAACGACGGTGATGATACGAAGGGACGGCTCTTTCGCCGTGGCATGGAACAATGCCGGGAAAGTCAGGAGAAAGGCGAGAAGACGAATCATAGGGCGAGGGAAGGATAGCCCCTTACCGCACTTGGGAACATGCAAAATTTCGGCGTCTTTCCAGATAGCCGGGGCGGCGGGATCCAGCGTAAGGGTGCCAGCTTTTCAGTCCGATCAAGACTTCGCGGCTTGCAGGGCAGGATCAAGTTTCTTGATCACCATAATCTACAGGTCATGGGATCAAGATATTCAGACCGGACAGACGCAATCCTCAGTCAGGAGCATCGGGAAGATCCTTTCCGCCCGCCTTGGCTCTTCTAAGTCGATCAGAAAAAGCAGAGTCAGTCTGCGGCGGCGACGTTTCCTGCCCGAGCAATCTCTGGCTGAGATCTCCGAAGAGAACGTTGATGAAAAGAAATACGAGACTTCCCAGAGCGAGAATGAAGGCGGACCAAAGGCACCGGTTGGCGGCCTCCTCATCGAGCACTTTCCATCGATACAAGATGCCGGTCAGGGTCGCGGCGGCGAGGCACAGGGAGAGAATCCAGAAGTCAAAACCCTTGATGACCTTGTGTGGTAAGTAACCTTTCGTTGCCATGGGATTGCCCGTTCCTGATTCAAAATTCAATCGACACGGTGATCCTCCGTCTTCGGGGACACCGAATAGAGGTCAGTCTATGAAGCTGAGACGAGAAAGTCAATCATGTCTGACAGGCCACGATGCATCCAAACCGGGCACCGCCCGGAAGGGATTTGTCTCCACCCCGTTTCCGAGTGGAGATTTGTCAGTAACCCTTTACTTGGGCTCAAAAGAACTGATCACCTTATCGGCAGTCTTGAGCGCCTGGCGATTGTTCGCAGGAATAACGGCCCAGAACTCAGCAAGTGAGCCGTTCGGAAGGTAGCCGAATGTCACCGCGAAAACGACTTCTTCACCATCCGCCTTCGCGACGCCGGCACCGCTGATGGAAGAGAACGGGATCCCTTTGCGCTCTCCCATGACGAGGTCGCCGAGAGCGATGTTTTCGTAGCTCTCGGTAAACCACTCTTTACCCGAGGCCGTCGCTGCTTCAATCGCCGCCTCGACTTCTTTCTCCGAAGCAACGGCTGCGGCACGGAACCACATTTTCACCCCGGCCGGGCCGGCGACGAGAAAGAATTGAGTCGGTGTCGGTGCCGGAGTTAAAGTCCAGTTTTTAGGCACTTCGATTGTGAAGATAGGGGCGTCCGCGTTTGGATAAACGATGAGTTCTTCTGCGGAGAGTTTCTCTGCGCCGAAAGAGAGAGCGAGAATACAAAGGATTGTCTGAGTGATCATTTTCATAATTTGCATGGATGGGAAAACCGTTGCGGTAGAGCTTTCGAAAGTTGTTAGGCTATTTTGCCACGCCTGTTCCGGCAAGCACTATTTACGAAACAAGCCTTGAGCAGTGCCTTCGAAAAAGGATTCAATCATTGAGTTGGAACCGGCAACGGTCGACTCCATCATGAAAACTCTACCACTCACAAAATTTGCGGATCAGACCGGGATTCCCTTCGAATCCAAGGTGGATAGGACTCAGGGTAGCTCGAGTAAATTGTCGATCCGCTTTCTCGGGACGGCGGGCTTTATCGTTGAGTCCGCTGATCGCACCATCGTTCTCGATCCCTACGTGAGTCGTCCGGGCTTGTGGGACCATCTCGTCGGTCCGCTTAGGCCAAATCGTGATCTGATTCTTAATATCATTCCCCGGTGCGATGATGTCTTGATAGGACACTCGCACAGTGATCACCTTCTCGATGCGCCGACCCTCGCGATCGAGTATGGAGCCCGGATTATCGGGACTGAGACAACAAGCGCGATTGCGAAAGCAGCGGCCCGGCATGCAGGTAACGTCGAGATCGAAACGCTAGTGACTCAGGGTGGTGAGGACATCGCCTGCGGGACAGCGATCGTGAGGGGCGTGCCTTCATTTCATGCTCCGATTGCACCTCATCTTTCGATCGGGAAGTATCTCGGAGACGGAGTTCCCTTCCCCGGAACCATCTTGGAGGAGGAGGGGGAAACGCTCGAGTGGCCGCTTCGTGCGTCGCAGTTCAAAGAAGGGGGCGTGCTTGACTGGCTCATTTCAATATCCGGACTTCGAATTCTCCACATCGATTCCGCCAAGTTTGATCGGATTGAATTGGAACGACTGGATGTCGAAAAAGTCGATGTTCTCTGCCTGTGTGCGATCGGGTGGCAAAAGGGAAATCCAGATTACGTGCCCTACCTCCTCGAACGGTTTCAGCCCCGTTACATTGTTCCCTGTCACTGGGACAACTTCTTCGATCCCTATCGATCAGCAACCCGGGAAGCGAGGGTCTGGGGCATCAGTCGTCTTGATTCCTTTATCGAAGCGATTCAGGATCACGCGACCAAATCTGAACTCATCCTTCTTCAGTTGGACGGGGTGATCAAGCTTTGATGAGGAGACCTTTCCCGAATCAACCCTACTAAGATGACTCATTTGCATCGCGACTTACTTGGAAAGCTCCCGGTGGTGCGCAGTTTTTGACCGACTGAATTTTGCGCAACTCAGTTCTCTGCATGAGGCGCAACTTTTCCCAAGGTCAGGCGTTTCATCATTTCCGTTCAGCTTATCCTATCGATGACTTTCTTAAAAAATAGTTCACTCGCAGCACTCACCGCTTCGCGGTTCATCCTTTTGGTCATGCTCTTTTTTGTCGTTCTACCGGTGCTCGCTCAAGAAGAAAGGCAAAATCCCGGGGAGGCGATTTTCAAAGACTGGGACAGGAACGGTGATGGCGTTCTCGAAAAGAACGAGATTCCCGCGGGGCCCCGGAAGAAGTTTGAAGAAAAGGACGCTAATGGCGACGGGAAGATTACGATGGCAGAGCACCTCGACCGTGGCGGGCAACGACCGTCCCGTTCGGAACCCCTGGCGCGAGGGGGCGGCGGAGATGCCGCCTTTACGATCCGGCAAACCTGGGATCAGGAGGCGGATGGGTTTGAGCGTCCGGTTTATGTGATCGAGCCGGAGGAGAAACGGAAAGACACTCCGGTGATCATCTATTTCCACGGAGCCGGTGGCAATGCTGGAGGGGCGATCTCGAAGTGGGCAAAGAGTTTTCCGGAGCGTCTTGTCGTGGCACCGCAGGGATACAACAGCCGATGGAATATTCAGGGAGAAAGTTCCAGTGCTCCTGATGTTGAGTTCTTTGAGGAGGTCATCGCCGAAATAGGTGAGCGATACGAATACGCCGACATGGAAAATGTTTCTTTGATAGGGTCATCCAACGGGGCCGGTTACATCAATCGGCTCATGATTGAACTGGAAGAAAATCTCTTCGTGAACGCCGTTCCGATGGTGTCCTCCTTGATCAAGGCTCAGCACGACGGAGATACTTTCCGAAAGCCTTCTGGTGACACTTCGGATTATGACATGAATGCGGATCCCATCGGAGCAAAGAACATTCTTTATCTTCATGGAACCGCTGATCGAACCGTCCCTCTCGAGGGGGGTCTCCGTGGGGGGCAGTTCCCACATTATTCCGCCTATGATACGGCCTGGTTCTGGGCCCGGGCGCAGGGTTATGAAGGAGAAAAGCAGGTGTCCGGCGATGGAGCGGATCTAGGAAACGGATTGATCGTGCACGAGTATGAAGGCGCCAACGTCACCTTCCTTGCGGTCGAGGGCGGAGGACACAGTCTGCAACCCCACCGTGCTGCCGCGATCGAATACATCCGCGAATTTCTCGAACCGGGTATTGAAGCACCTACTCCTACAAAACGCCCTGCTGTCTCCGCACCGCCCACTCCCCAATAAAAAACGCCAGAGCGAGGAGAAACAACCACGGAGTGTGCCAGAGGGGGTGTTGGCGGACTTCGGAAACCGGGAGGTCCAACTTCTTGAGGAGAGCGGGAAGTTGATCGGTATCGCTCAGTTCGATAAGCTCCCCGCCGGTGAGTTCTGCGATCTCACGCAAGGCGGCAAGATTGGGACCGAGGCGGGCGAATTCGTTAGCTTCAGGATTCAAGGCGCGGGCAACTTCGTCCTGCCCGATCTCGATTCCGTCACCATCGACGACCGTGGCTTCGATACGGTATCCACTGCTGCCTTCGGAAGCATAGTCGGCCGTGAACAATCCCGGCTCATTCAAAGACGGTTCTGCGGTGAGCAGGGATTCATTTCCATTGCGATCATTAACCTTGAGAAGAACCGTGGCGTTGTCTTGTGGTGCAAAGTCTCTCTCGCGGACACGGACTGAGAGCTTTGTCAGCGGGATACCGCCGGACTCAAGGTCCTCTTTTTCAAGGCTGACCCGCGCGGGAACTTCATTGACTCCCCATCGGAGAAGCTGACGCCAGGTCTTTCCGAGGGCGTCCTGTTGCTCGGCGTCCTTCATGCCCCAACGCCAGAAGTCGCCGATTGTGATCGCCGCCGTTTTTCCTTCGCCGTAGCGCTGCGTGATGATGGCAGGGAGAGAGCGCTCTTCGCTGTCGGTCACGGTGGCGAGGACACTCGCTCCCGGCTTAATCGCCCGAATCTGATTGATCGCAAAGAAGGGGCTCATGTAAGCGAGGCGATTGTACTCCTTCTCCTGACTTGTCTGGAGCCGCATCCAGGATTCGAGCCAGCCTTCGCGCGTGAGGTTGAAAGCGGCTTCGAGTGATGGCGCGCCGCGTCCGAGATCTTCAAGGTAAACGGGGAGGAGCCGACCGATCGGAGTGTTCTCCCATTTGCCCGCCTGAAAGGATTCCTGTCCTCCTAACATGATCACTGTTCCGCCGCGACGGGCGACAAACCGGTCGACCAATTCCTGTTGTTCGCGGGTGAACTGACTGGCCTCGACATCGTCGAAAATGATAGCGCGGTAGTAGGGGAAGAGATCTTCCTCCGCTTTTGGAAATCCGTTTCGCAGCTCTTCCGGTCCCGAGGTATTAAGGCGGACGAAGACCGGCTCATCGTAGCGCTGGGTTTCCTCAGGAATGTCGCTTTGAAAGCCGCGGAAAAGAGGGTTGCTGCTCTCACCGGTGCGACCCCGCCATTCAAACTTCGGTTCTCGCTTCGCGATGCGGATGAGACCGACAAGATCGATTTCAGAATCCTGTGAGAGGGCACGGCGAAGGAATTTGTATTCCCAGTTCGGGCGACCGCTCACGTAGAGAATGCGATAGGGGCCTGCGCCCTGGTTAACAACAACTTCCTGATTGTTGTTCCGGTCGGTGAGCTCAGCCTTCGGCTCGGGGGCAGTGTCTTCAATCCGGACTTTAAGAAAAGAAACGCCGGGCGGGATTGTAGCGAGTCGCAGACGGACCGGCAATGACTGGTCACCGAGGTTCTCGGGGAACACCACTTCCTTCCGGCCGAGTTCTTCGTCGTTCTCGTTGGTGACGATCACGACTGAGGTAGTGCCTGAACTCCCGATCGAACGCGCTTCGACGGTGAGGGAGACGCGGGCATCTTCAAAAGGGCTTGTCTCAACGTCGATATTGCCGAGGGCAAGGTCGTGCGCTTCGGGGTTTGGCTTCCCTACGACGACCGGATAGACAGGTGCTGTTGCCTCTTCGTTTTCTTTCAATGTGGCAAGCCATTTTTCCAGCGAAGCTGCATCAGTCGCGTTGCCATCGGTGAGAACCAGAGTGGCAGCAAGGGGGCGGTTTTGGAAGCGTTGATTGATCCCGGTGAGAGCATTGCCGAGCTGCGAATTTGGACGGTCAAATTCGAGATCATGAAAGTCAGTAGTACGACGAAGGGTTCGGTCAAAGAGAAAGGTCTGAAGCCTGAACGTATCGCCGAGTGATTCGATCCAGTCGGGAAAGAGAACGGGATCTTCAGTGGTGAGAGCATCCTTCAGTTGTTCCGAGGAAAGTTTTTCATCAGGAGAAAGCGGAATCGCGAGACCGGAAGAGTTGTCGGCAAGGATGACGAGATCGTTTGCGTTCTTTTTCGGCTGCTCTTCGAGATGGACAGGCTCCATCAAGGCCAGCGAGAGGAGGAGAAGGCCCACTGCTTTGAGCGCGAGCGCAAACCACTTCGCCCTGCCTCGCAGAGGTGAATTCCGATAGCTCAGAAAGAGAACGAGAAGAGACCCGACACCAAGGGTAATTGCAACCCAACCCCATGACTCGTTCGCGAATGCGATGGAGGCGAGTGGTGGGAGGGGCGGCAACATAGGTAAATGATCTGGCATGATCGGAGTGGTGGGGCAGTCTCGACGAATCAGTTGCCTGAACCAAGCTCTTCGTAGTAGCGGCGCACGAGATCACGGAACTCCGAGGGGACCGGATCGCGATCAATGGGAGAGATCGGATTTTCCCGATTCAATTTCGCGATCTCTTCGCTGAGGCGCTGCCGCAATTCGATGAGTGGTTGGGTGATGCGCTGATCAATTGCGCCGGCTCCGGGAGGAAGATTATCACGACTGAAATCAACTCGCATCTCGCGGGCCTCGTCAGCGACACGAGCGGCCTGGTTCCGGAGATCTTCCTGCGGGATCATCTCTTCGATGTTGCCGAGCCGGTCCCGGAATTCCTTGTAGCCGTCCCCTGTGATAGGGCCGGGCTGGCGTTGCTCGGAAGGCTGATTAAAAAACAGAGGGCTTGCTGTTTTAGTTTTCCCATCGGGAACGCCGCTTCCGCGATCATCACCGCTCTGGCTGAGGGATCCGCTACCTTCGCGTGAGCCGCTCCCGGCCATGCTTCCACTGTCAGCGGATTCATTACCCTCGCCCGGCCCCTTGCTTTTTCCGTTGCCCTTACCTTTTTCACCACCATCGCCGGGTGTTTCAGAGTTCCCTTCTCCGGGGGTAGGCTGACCGCCTTCAGCAAGAGAATCCTGACCTTGGCCTTGTCCCTTACCTTTGCCGGGTTCCTCGCCTTCTCCGGGAGTTTCGCCATCACCTGCCATCTGGCCCTTTTCTTCTCCTTTGCCTTTCCCCTGTCCGGATTCTTCGCCGGGCTCTTCTCCGTTGCCGGGCTCGTTCGATGCTTCTTGGCCCTTGCCTCCTTCTCCCTGCAGGTGGTCTTCACTTTCTCCCGAGGTGGGTTTGCCGCCGGCAGTGGCTTCTTCAGATTCCGCCTGTCCTTCGCGGGATTGCCCGGCTTCGTTCTGTGCGAGTTGCTGGGCTTCCTCTTTGCTTTCTTCGATGAGTCGGTCGAGTTCTGAGCGGGCAAGGCGGAGGGCATCACCTTCGTTGCCGAGAACTTTTTCGGCGGCTGCTTCGACATTCTCCTTGAGTTCCTCAATACCACGGGTCGCCGCTTCCTGAGGTCCGATCGCCTGAGTCGGGCGGTTATAAAAAGTGTAGTCGCGGGCCTCTTCGAGCGATTCCTGAACTCCGTTCATCATCGTGTTCCGGACCGCTTCGTAAAGTGAGTCTGAGAGAATGGGCTCGGATGACTCGGCTTGTTCACTGAGCATCTTCATCTCTTCGACGATCTCACTGAGCTCATTTGCCTGATCGCTGATTTCCTGTGCGAGCTGGCTTCGTCGGAGTTGACCCTCAGTGGTGAGGGAGTCTTCGGCATCAGGGGCGGTGAGTTCGTTCATCGTCTCGCTGATGCTTTCCTGATTCTCAGCGAGGTCGCGCGCCCGCTGCCGGAGACCACGGAGCTCGTCTGAGAATTTGCGTGAAGTTCGCTCGCGAAATTCCTCTTCCATTTCTTTGAGTTCCTCTTCGGCGCGGGTCGCGGAGTTGGCGGCATCGGCGAGGTCCCCTTCCTCTAGTTTCTCGGCCGTTTCCTGAATGTTTTCGCGGGTCTCTTCGAGCTTCTCCTTTTCGTCGCTCATGTTGGCGCGATTCTCGTCGGAGTCCATTCGTTCGGCGAGGTCATCGACTTCGCGAAGGAGTTCCCGCTGCTCTTCCTGCAGCCGCTTCAGCTGACGCTCAATTTCGGCGCGCTCCTCGCGATTTGCATTCTGAAGTTGCTCTTCCAACTCTTTGATTTTTTCGGCAATGGCTTCCTGTCGCCGCGCGAGTTCCTTGAGCCGGTTAAGAACTGCGAGGTTTTCCTTTTGCTCGGCAGTTTCCTGCTCTTGCATTGCCTGAGATTTCTCTTCGTATTTGAGATCAGTCTGCTCCAGCTCAAGGTTGAGGTTCATTTGCCGCCGTTGATCGCTATTGCCCTGACTGGGCTCCTTTTGCATCGCAATTTCCGATTCACGATCCCGGGCTTCAATGAGCTTCGCAAAAACAGCACGTGCGGTTTGGTGGGCCGGACTGATGAGTTCCCCTTTGCGCTCATTAACGGCGAGAAGAAAATCTTCCGAAGCCTGCTGCATGAGTGCCTTGGCCGCTTCGTAGATTTCTTTGAGTTCGGGATCTTCCACATCCGCGAGGACCGGTTCGATCATGGAAAGCACTACGAGCTGGGATTCCAGAACGATATCGAGATCGCCGGCGATGGATTCGAAGGGACGGTTCAGGTCATGGTAGCGACGGAGCTTCCATGCTGCGTTGATGATGTCCTTCTGGAGTTTAAGGAGTTCACCGGCTTCACCCTGTTGCTGCCCGGGCTCTCCGGACTGCGGCTGACCTTCTCGGATGATCTCCTCGAAGAACCGGACCTCCGCAAAAAACATGTCGCTCGTAGTGCGGCGGAGTTCGCCTTCACGGTCTAGATCTTCTGCCCAGAAGTAGTAGGTGATAAGATCCCGCGGGACGGCACCGAGTTCCTCGACGTCGATGAAAGTGGAAAGCTCGTGGGATTCCGCTCCTTCGAGCGTTTCTTCCGAGAGGATGATCTCAGTTTCTTCCTCCCCTAACTGATACGTGAAGCCAACCCGCTCGATTTGCACATCGTCCCACGCTTCGCCTTCGATGGGGAGTTCCTGCACGGCCGACACTTCGAAGTCGCGGCCGGGAAAAGTCAATTTCAACTCCGGTGGCTCGTTGCGCTTCACGCTAACAGAGATCCACGGCGGCCGCTTGTTTCCCCGGTCGCGAGCATCAACGAGATGAAGTCGGTAACGCTGTGACTCAACAGGGTTGTGTGTCGCCGTCAACAGGGTTGGGTCGTCGGGATCGGGAATCAGGGGGATGGAAGTTTCGTCCTCACCGAAAAGCTCGGCGGCGGCGAGGGGCTTGTTCACCCGGATACTCCAGTCAACGCGCGAGTCTTCCATTACCGTGATTTTCTGAGTGTCGAGTTTTTCCTCCGGCTCACGATTCAGGTAGGCGGGTGGGGTGATAAGAGCATCTGATTGAACGAGGACCGGAAACTCAAAGACATCGATATTGAATTCGTCAGACGACTTATCTTCGAAGCGGATTTCGTATTTGCTTTCGAGAATGACTTTCGGGAGGAGGGCTGAGAAAACGCTGTCATCAAGACCGACCGTCATGGGTAACTTTTGTTCGCCGTCTGTATTGTTCACCACGAGCATCGCGGTGGCCGGTGCTCGATTGGGGAAGTTGGCTTCGATGACAAGCCGCGAGCCCTTTTCGATTTCGACGTCACCCGGCAAAACTGAGACAGTGAGATCAGCGAGCTTTCTCGTGATCGGTTCTGGTTCTCCGGGCTCGACGATTTCGACTTTGTTTGCCCCCGGAACGTGACCGAGGAGGAACCAGATCGAGAGGCAGAAGCCAATAACGGAGGCGAGCTGGCCCCAGCCTGTGAGGGCGAGACGCTTGGCGGAAACCTGACGAACCCACTGATGTTTCAACGCATGTTCGGAGACATCGGCCATGAGACGCCGCTGCAAAAAAGAGAGTTCTCCTCCCGGTTCGACTTTTTGATCCATCGCCGCGAGCAAGGCGGCTTGAAGATCAGGGTGACTTTCCTCGACCTGTCTCGCAAGATTTCGGAGGTCGGGTTTTTTTCCGGCGCGGACGATGCCGACGATCGAAACGAGAGAGAGCAGAGCCATCCACCCAAGGATCACGGGCCACGACCACCACTCAGTCCAGACGGCGAGGCCGAGGAGGACGAGAAAACCGAGAGAGCCGGCAACTAGAATCCCAATCGTAACGCGACGACGACGCAGTTGAAGCTCGGCTTCGAGCACCGGGTGCAGGCATTTGGAAAGAAGAGTCTCGATCATGGATTCTGCTGGGAGAGAATTACGTAACAGGAGCAGGGCTTGTGCCGTCCTGCTTCGCGGCGCGACGGCGCGTTTGGGGCGAGCCAGCGATCCACGACTCGATGATTAGCAATATGAGGACGATAAGGATGATCCATTTCCAGAGTTTCTGATTGTCCTCCTTTTCAACTGACTCAAGGCGGGCGAGTTGCGTTTCAGTGAGCTGTTCGTTGGCGAGTTCACCGGAGAGATCGATCAGCGGAATACCCCATTCGGGGAAAACGGCGGCCGGATCGAAGGCTTCGGTGATGCCTTCACCAGGCGCGAGGTTGACTGCCTTGAGCCGGGAACGTTCGTCTTCCGGTGTTTCGTAGAAGCCGGGTTTCTCGTATTCAGTTTCGCCAACGTAGAGAGTTGCGACAGAGCGGATGCTGAACCCGGTGTGTTCGAAGATCGCAAAGAGAAGAGGGACGAATTTTGAGGAAAGTGCCAGTTGGCTTTCGGCGGGTTCCCATCCTGACAAAAATATAAATGCGGCTCCTTTTCCAATTGTTTGCTCGATGAGAGCAGGAGACTCTCCATCAAAGGTTGCGATGACTTTCGTGCCCGGAGCTGGCGTAGCCCCTGTGAGGAGACGATGTTTCCAGAATCGGACTTTCGTGAAGTCACGAATTCGGGCGCGGGCGAAAGGCTGGAGCACGGGGTGATCAAAGTCGAGATCGGCGAGGAGAGCATAGTCTTTGCCCTCGGCTTCGCTGAGGGTCCAGTTTACTTCGCCGGTGAGTTTTGCAAGATCTTCGGGGCCGGATTCGGAAGAGGGGATTGCGATGACGAGGCCGCCCTCGCGAGCAAAAGATTGCAGTCGCGCGGCAGTCGCTGGAGACCAGGTTCCGGGCACGATAATGACTTCGCTTTCGGCTATTAGTGCATCGGTGAGGGACTCGGTCGCGGAGACGATGGGTTCAAGCGTCGGAGTGGGTTGAAGCGCGCGGCGCAGATAAAAAAGGGGAGATCCGGCTTCGTCGGAAATACCTCCTTCCGAAAGGAGTAGCACTCGCAGGGGACGGGCCTGCACCGGGGAAACGAAGATCTCGTTGTCAAAGGGATGAGCGTCTCCGGAAACCTCAAGTACTCCACGAGCTGCTCCAGGAGGGCGGGGAGCGGAGGTGAGGATGCGACTCGTGCCCGGGGCGACGGTGGTGGCAACGGAAGTGTCTGGGAATCCTTTCCAGCGCATCGTTGCAGCGGCGGAATCGGAGTCAGCGGCATTCCGGATGCGAACCCGATAGACTTCCTCCTCCTCAACATTGGCCCGTGCCGGAGTTGCGGCGAGGTTGAGCGAGAGATTGCCGGAGGCTTTCGTCGTGATTGGAATGGGATGGACGGAGACTTCTTCAGGCCAGGCTCCCGACTGCAAAAGATCACGGGAGGCGCCTTCCTGAAAATCGCTGATAACAATGAGTTCGCGTCGGCTCACCGGTTTGGTCGCATCTTCGGCGAGGAGTAGTTCGGCACTTTCAACCATCGCGGCACCAAGGTCGCTGCCGAGCCATCCAGCTTTGGCGGAGAGCTCATCGAAAGCGGCGGTGCGCGCATTTTTTCCCATGCCCCCCCAAAGCGCGAAGTTGGCGGCGACTTCAAGGGACTCATCAAAAAAGGCAAGGGCGAGATCATCGCTCCCTTCGAACCTTTCGATTTCTTTTTTCGCGGCCTCGATTGCTTCCTCCCAAAGCCCCTCACGCTGCATCGAGGCACTGCGATCGATGAGAATCATGACCCTGGCGTGTGCATCCTCCTCGCCGGGCATGGAAAGCGATCGAAAGAACGGACGACAGAAGGCGAGCGCGAGGAGAATGATCGCGAGACAGCGGAGCGCGAGGAGAAGCCATCGGTCGAGCCTGGTTCGGCGGGTTAGTCGCTCCGGTGTCTTTTCGAGAAAGAGGTGCGAACTGAAAGGGACATGCTCTTTCGGTGGGCGTTTCCTCAAATGCAGAAGAATCGGCACAGCGATGGAAAGCGCACCCAGCAGATAGAGAGGAAAGAGGAAACTCACAGCAGAGGTAAGATTGTCAGGTTTCGACGAATCGCGCGAGGACGTTTTCGCGGATCACGATCGATCGACGTGATCGCTCGACCTGCCCGAAGGATGGGGAGAATCATCGACGACTTCTGCTTCGACATTGATCACCTTCGATGCACCCGGCTTCGGGCGGGGAGCGCCCATGGTATCGCCCACGACGGAAACCCTTCCGCTGAGGTAGCCCTTTGCGACTCCTTTAATGAGATCTCTGAACGTCGGTATGAGGAGGGAGAACCCAATCGCATCGGTGAGGAATCCGGGGGTGAGGAGAACGGCTCCGGCGACGAGGATAAGGAGTCCATCGAGGACTTCTTCATGAGGTAGTCTCCCTTGCGAGAGCGCGGCTTGATAATTCGTCAACGCTTTGAGGCCCTGAGATTTGGTTAGCCAGGCGCCCAGAACCGCGGTGATGACAATAATAGCGAGAGTCGTCGGAATGCCAATTTTGGAACCCAGCATCATAAAAATGCAGAGTTCGATGACCGGGATGGTGATGAAAAGAATGAGGAGTCGGGCGAACATGTCTAAAGGTTATTACGGATTAGAGTCCCAAAGCGTAGCGGGAGTTCATTTATCGTCCTTTTCGGATGCAATGGACTTCCGGGTTTTGGGAGAGGAAAAAGGTTAGGAAAAAGAAAAAGAGGTTCAGGCGGTTTCCTCCGGGATGTCCTTGCAGTGTTTGAGGCGGTAGGCACCATCGACCGGAAGAATCGTGCCGGTGATGTAGTCAGCTTTGTTTGAGGAGAGAAAAGCGGCGGCGTGCCCGATCTCGTCGGACAAGCCGAGGCGCCCCCAGGGAAGTTTCCGTCCTTCCGCGGCCATGGTTTCATCGTCGTAGTGCTGTCGCTCGCCGGGAGTGTCGATCCAACCGGGTTCGATCGCGTTGACATTGATCTGATGCTCGCAAAGTTCGATCGCCATGGTCTGCATCATCGAATTGAGTCCCGCCTTAGCCGCGCTGTAGGCGACGCAACGGGCATTGGGGATACGGGCGAGGACACTTGAAATAAACGTAATTTTCCCCGGCTTCGACTCGGAGACAAATTGACGGGCAACAAGTTGAGAAATATGAAAGCTGCCAAGAAGGGCTGAGTTGAGGATGCCTGCGAAATCTTCCGGATCGTAGTCGAGGAAGTCTGCGCGGCGGTTGTAGGCAGGAACGCTCACAAGGATATCGACGGTGCCGAATTGATCGAGACAGGCTTTCAGTGTTGCTTCGCAGCCTTCACGGGAAAAAGCATCGGCTTCGATGGGGATGCAATCGACGCCGAGGGATCTCAACTTTTCAGCGGCAGCGGACAAGTCTTCGCTGCCGGGACGGTCGGCTATAGCAATGGACGCACCTTCCTTCGCAAGAGCTTCAGCGCAACCGAGCCCGATTCCCCTTGCTCCCCCCGTGACAATAGCAATTTTCCCCTTCAATTTCATGCAAGCGAACCTTAGCGAAAGGAAGGGAATGACGGAAGGCCTCAATCACGGGAATTTACTTCGCGAGGGGCTTTATGACTTCAGTTTTCGCACCAAGGAAGAAGGAAAGGATTTTGAAAACGAAAAAGGCCGTGGCGATCCTCCCTTGACCGCTGGGACTTCTCTGGCGAGCATGAGTCGTGAACGAAGAAAATTTGAAACAAATCGATGCGGCGATCCGCGATGTGAATGATTTCCCGAAGCCGGGAATCGTGTTCAAGGATATCACTCCGGTATTGGGGGACGGGGAGCTTTTCCGCCTCACGACCGACTCATTTGCTGATACGCTGAACGGCGAATCCATTAGCAAGGTGATTGGGATTGACGCCCGTGGTTTCATTTTCGGGGCAGCGCTTGCTGATCGCATCGGCGCGGGATTTGTCCCCGTTCGGAAAAAAGGGAAGCTTCCCTGGGAGACAACTGGAGTCGCCTACTCACTGGAATACGGAGAGGCTCATGTCGAAATTCACAAAGATGCGATCAAGCCGGGCGAGCGGGTTATTCTTGTGGATGATCTTCTCGCTACAGGCGGCACTGCCGGGGCGGCGATCAAATTGGTGAAAGAACTCGGCGGCGAGATCGTCTGCATGAGCTTCCTCATTGAACTCGCCTTTCTCGAAGGACGCAAAAATCTCGATTCTGATGTTCGGGTTGAAGCTTTGCTGACGTATTGAGACCGTAGCCGGTTCGAAGGCTTCGACTATCATGAGCTACGAAAGCGACATCCTGCGCGACTGGTATCTTCTGTTTCATTTCGGAACGGGAGAAGAAATTCTGGAAGGCGTTGCCTTCGATCACGCCAATCTTCCTGAGCGTTGCCTCGAGTTCCCCGTCACCACGGTCGAAGCGGCCGGGATCGTCGGCGAAATCGGGCGGGCCCTTGATCTGGGATGTGCCGTCGGCCGCTCAAGTTTTGAGCTCTCTAAAGTGGCCCGCGAGGTGGTTGGAATCGATTTTTCTGCCAGTTTCGTGAATGTGGCGGCGGCAGTTGGCAAAGGTGAAAATCCTGCCTACCAGCGTTACTTCGAAATGCACCTGAGCGACGAACTGGTCGCGAAGTTGCCGGAAGGGAGCCGGCCGGACCGGGTCACCTTTGAGCAGGGCGATGCGATGGGCCTTCGTGAAGATCTTGGTTCTTTTGACCTCGTCCACGCCGCCAACTTGCTCTGCCGCCTCCCCGAGCCGAAGCGCTTTCTGGATCGACTACCAGATCTCGTGAATCCGGGCGGTAAACTGGTCATGGCAACACCTGCTACGTGGATGGATTCTTATACGCCAATGGCAAACTTTCCTCCGGGGCCAACGCTCGACTTTTTGAAGGATCAGTTGGAATCCACTTTTGAATTTCAGGAGGTGAAAGAGCTTCCTTTCCTGATCCGTGAGCATCAGCGAAAGCTGCAGCTCAGCACGGCGCAGACTTCCGTCTGGATCCGTCGCTGAATCCGTGTCTGATCCCGCAAATCAGGGTTCGACAGAGTGGCTTCTATCACTACGATGGATGTCCATGAAAAAAATACTCCCATATCTCACTTTGATCAGTGCAGGAATGTTCCTGAATGCCTGCAGTGAATCCACAGAAAGCGTTGCGGACGCTGAGCCTGAAGCTGCAGCAGAAGATGGCTGGGTTTCCCTTTTTGACGGGGAAACTTTGACCGGCTGGAAGCCTTCGACTCTCGGTTCGGCTGAATACTCAGTCGTTGACGGCACCATCTACGGCAAAACTGTCGAAGGCAGCCCGAACACCTTTCTTCTCAGTGAGGAAGAATACGGTGATTTCGAGCTCGAATTCGAAGTGAAGGTACACGACAGCCTGAACTCAGGTTGCCAGATTCGTTCCCGCGAAAAGAGCGAGGCAGATCTCGCGATTTCCGGCAAAAACGGAAAACCGGCCAAGGATCTGAACCGATTCTGGGGGCCTCAGGTCGAACTTGAGTCATCGCCCGGTCAATCTGCTTACATTTACGGTGAGGCAACCGGCCGCGGCTGGATCTCGCAGGAGCCGCTGGACAAGGAGCACTCACATGACTTTATGAAGAACGGTGAGTGGAACCAAATCCGAATCGTTGCGAAGGGAGACAACATCAAGACTTTCATCAACGGAAACGCTGTTGCTGACTTAACTGATGCCGGGATCTACGAGACGCATCCGAAAGGTCGCATCGGTTTGCAGGTTCACGGAATCAAAAAGGAAACCGGGCCGTTTGACGTCGCCTGGAAAAACATCCGCATCAAGACTCTGTAAGAGCAATCGACGCAATTAGGTGCAAAGAGGATTTATTTTCTTGCTGCGCCCCTGTCGATTGACTAGAAAAGACTTAGTGAGGGTGCTTGAGCTTCATTTACGAAGCACTTCAGCCTCGCTTTAAGGAGGAGGGCCCCGGTACTGCGAAAGCAGTACCGGGGTATTTCTTGAGTTCAGAGGAGGCTAAACTCAATCAAAATTGTCATTACCTTGGAAGATGTGACATCCTCTGCCTACCTCTTCCAACCCAAGGTTACGTCGCCCACTTGCGGAGAGGACGAAATTCGACGATCTTTCGTCCCGCGCTCAGCCGTGGCACCCTATGAGCGACATTGCCAACAACCGGAAAGCCCGACGGGACTTTCATATTTCCGACAGAGTTGAAGCCGGAATTGAGCTAAAAGGCACCGAGGTGAAGTCGATTCGCGCCGGCAACGTGAACATCGGCGATGCCTTCGCCCGCGTCGATAAGGGGGAGATGTGGCTTTATCAGTGCGATATTCGTCCCTATGAGCAGGCGAGTCACGAGTTCCATGCTCCGCTGAGAAATCGCCGCCTCCTTCTGCATAAGAAGGAAATCCGTCGTCTCGAAATTCTCACCGAGCAGAAAGGCGCGACGATCGTCCCGTTGCGTCTCTATTGGAAGAATGGAAGAGTGAAGCTGGAATTGGGCGTAGGGAAAGGAAAAGACCAACGCGATAAGCGGCAGGATCTCAAGCAACGGGCGCACAATCGAGAAGTCGAAAGAGAATTGGCTCGGTTTAATAAGTAGTCTCAGCAGGTTTTGACTTTCGAGGAAGTCGGTTGACTGAGACGCTGTTTCCCGTTCATTCCCCAAACTTTATGGGATCTTCATTTGGAAAGCTTTTTCGACTCTCAACCTGGGGGGAGTCACACGGGGGCGGAGTTGGCGTTGTCGTGGACGGATGTCCTCCACGGATCCCGTTGGCGGAGTCAGATATTCAGATCGATTTGGATCGTCGTCGTCCCGGGCAGAGCGAAGTTACCACTCCGAGAAAAGAGGCTGACGAAGCCGAAATTCTCTCTGGCACTTTTGAAGGGCTCACCCTTGGCTCACCGATCGCGGTTCTCGTGAGAAACAAAGACGCCCGTCCCGAAGCTTATTCAGAGATGAGCGAGAAGTTTCGTCCTTCTCATGCAGATTACACCTATCAGGCAAAATACGGTATTCGTAACTGGCAGGGTGGAGGGCGATCCAGTGCCCGTGAAACAATCGGACGAGTCGCCGCTGCGGCGATTGCTAAAAAGGTGATCGCGCAGTGTTTTTCTTCAGATCTTGAAATCGTGCCGTTTGTTGAGTCGATAGGCACGATCCGCGCCAACGTGGATACGGCAACAGTAACGCGAGACGTCGTCGAGTCGAACATTGTCAGGACTGGTGATCCGAATTCGGTCGAGGAAATGATCGATAAGATCAAAGAGATTCGCGGTGACGGAAATTCCATCGGCGGTGTTGTCGGTTGTGTGATCCGGAATGTTCCAGTCGGACTCGGCATGCCGGTTTTTGATCGTCTCGAAGCAGATCTCGCCAAAGCAATGTTAAGTCTTCCGGCAACGAAAGGATTCGAGGTTGGCTCAGGATTTGCCGGCACTGAAATGACAGGTCGCGATCATAATGATCCGTTTCGAATGGTTGACGGGAAAGTACGCACGACGAGTAATCGTTCCGGCGGGGTTCAGGGCGGAATTTCTAATGGTGAGGACATTGTTTTTCGCGTCGCGTTCAAGCCGACGGCTACGATCATGACGGGACAGGACACGGTGACGACCGACCTGGAGGATACGGAACTCAAAGGTCGTGGAAGACATGATGCATGTGTGCTTCCGCGAGCGGTTCCGATGGTCGAAGCCATGGCCGCTTTAGTTCTTGTCGATCATATGTTGCGTCAACGAGCTCTCGCGGGTGATTCAGAATAATCTAGGTATGACTGATTTCTTTCCGCTCCTTCTTGCTGTTCTCATTGTCCTGCTAACCTTTTCTTCGGCAATGAAGAATGGGGTTGTGAAGTTGATTGCTTCCGGGATGGCAGCCTTTGTCCTGTTCGTGGTGTTGATCCTCGGAGTCCAATTTTTACCGCAACTTGCTCAAAAGTTTCTCGGCTTGGAATTGACCTGGAAATCAAACCTTGGAATGGCGTGTGTATTGGCCATTCTCGCCTACACAATCTCGAGAATTATTTTCGGATGGTTTTTCCGGATGTTACTGGGTCCGGACAGCTGGTTTCACTGGATGTCTGATGGAATTCCGGGCGGGTTTTTATCGGTTGTGCCCTCACTCATCATTGTGATTTTTCTCTTCACCTGCACCCGCATTGCGGGAACGGTCCTCGAGCTGAATTATGTCGCCACTCTTTGTCAGCCTCAGGTGTCGCATACAAACACCAAGCTGCCGGCTTATCCGCAAGCAGCAAGGTGGCGAAATACTATTGAAAGTAGTCCTCTCATTGCCGGGTTTTTCGATTTGATTGATCCATTTTCAACCCGGGCCAGTCGCAACACAGGGATTCTCGTGATGGTTGATCGTTCGGTTTCTTTGAAGGCTTATTTCGAAACACTTCCCGAGACCGCAGCGCTCATCGAGGCACCGGGGCTTTCCCAGTTGTCCGCCAACGAAGAAGTTCTCAAAGCTTTGCAAAAGCAGGAGCGGTTGTCTTTTGTGAATCACCCCAGGATCAAAGATTTCGCCTCCTCTTTTCCTGATCAACCTGAGTTGAAGCAACTGAATCTCCAGCCGGTTCTCGAAGGTTTTGTCGAATCAGTCAAACCTGTTCCGATCCCTGAGACGAGCGCCGCAAATTGAGCCCTATGTCCGAATCCCGTTACATTCCCTGCATCGGCCTTGAAGTTCACGTGCAGTTGAAGACAGAGAGCAAGATGTTCTGCTCCTGTGCTGTCAGCTTTGGTGAGGAGCCGAATGCTTTGACCTGTCCAACCTGCCTTGGGCTTCCCGGAGCACTTCCCGTCTTGAACGCCGGTGCGATTGAGCGAACGATTTTGACCGGGCAATTGCTCGGTTGTGAAACGCCGCCTGTCGTGAAGTGGGACCGAAAGAATTACTTCTACCCGGACATGCCCAAGAATTATCAGATCTCCCAGTTTGATCTGCCGCTTTGTCTCGGAGGCGGGGTTCCGCTCTATGAGCTTGCCTACCCGAAGGACCATCAGAAATCGATCGAGAACCCCGGTAAAGAGGTCGAGCTCACTCGAATCCATCTGGAGGAGGATGTCGCGAAATCGACTCACCACTCGAATTACACGACGATAGATTTTAACCGGGCCGGAACTCCGCTCATGGAGATCGTGTCAGAACCGGATATCGATTCAGCCGAGGAAGCTGTTGCCTATCTCAATTCGCTTCGTCAAATCCTCGTCTACAGCGGAGTTTCCGACGCTGATATGGAAAAAGGGCAGATGCGCTGTGATGTGAACATTTCCGTGCGTCCTTCTGACGAGAAAGAGCTGGGCACAAAAATCGAATTGAAAAATTTGAACTCCGTTTCCGCAGTTCGTCGCTCGATTCAATATGAGATTGGTCGTCAGATCGAAGAGCTCGAAGCGGGGCGTCCCCTGACGCAGGCCACCTGGCGCTGGAATGATGAGATTGGCCAGACTGAGCTCATGCGGACGAAAGAGGACGCGCATGACTATCGATACTTTCCCGATCCTGATCTCCTTCCGGTTAAGACGGGGGAGATGCTGGCGAGAGTTCAACAGGATTTACCCGAACTTCCCCATGAGAAAGTGGCCCGTTTCGAAAATGAATTCGGGATCACTCACTACGACGCTTCGGTCCTCGCGGCCGAGCAGCTTCTCGCGAACTATTACGAGACCGCGGCGGCAGGAGCCAAATCGGCGAAGAAGGTCGCGAACTGGGTTATCAATAACCTGCTCGCGGAGTTGAACGAGCGAGATTTGGAGATCGGTGAATGCCCCGTCGAGGCGGCAAAGATTGGCGCGCTCGTTGATTTGGTGGAATCCGGACAAATCTCAAATAATCAGGCGAAAGAAGTCTTTTCGGATCTCTTCGAGAATCCAGACCAAAGCCCGGCGGATATCGCCAAGGCGAAAGGATTTGAGCCTGCCGATTCCGGCGAGGTGGAAGGATTCATTGACGAAGCAATTGCGGCGAACCCCGGGCCTGCCGGCGAAGTAGCGGAAGGCAATGACAAAGCAGCAAATTTCCTGACCGGTCAGGTCATGAAACTTTCCCGCGGGAAAGCAAATCCAAAGCAGGTGACTGAGTTGATCCTGAAAAAGCTGCGAGGCTGATCAGATCACAGCGTGACTCTCGTTTCAATTTGTCAAAGTTCCGACGAGTCGTCGCGGCCTTTTAACTTGATCAGTTTCTTCTTGATCACCTCAAGCTCGATGGTGAGCTGATAAGCAGCTTTGACGACGTCTGCCATTGTCTCCTCGTCATCGAGGTGTCTTGCTGCAGGAGTGACTTTCATCATCTCTAGAGCGATGATTTTGCAGGCCTCTTCAATTGTATCGGTCGCTTCGTCTCTCGTCATGCCGGTCAAACGGAATAGGTCTTCAGGATATCGTCGGGAATAGTCTTCGGTCGACCGGAATCGAGGTCAACCATGGTGTAATCGAGCCATCCCTTGGCAACCAGCTTCTGGTCAGACTCCTTGTGAATCTCAAAAGCAACTTTCACTCCGCGCGCTTTGATCTCTTCAATATTCGTTTTCACGATCGCGGCGTCTTCGATTCGCAGGGGTCGCTTGTGTTCCATGTAGGAGGCTCGAACGACCCAGCTGTAGCCGCGATCCAGAAATGCCTCCATTGACATGCCGTAGCAGCGTTCCATTTGGTCATACCGAGCCGCGAGGACATAGTCGAAATATTTCGAGTTATGAACATGCTGATTCATGTCGATATCGTCAGGTCTGACTTCGACCCGGCTTTCGAACCTGCTATATTCGGCCATTACCTTAGGAGACAAAAAAGCTCATTCCGTTTAAGGAATGAGCTTTCGATTTGATGCTCTTGATTATCGAAAGAGTCTCTTGATTCGATAATCGCGGCCCGGTTCAATTAAATCGCCTCCGGAGTTCCTGGGGGAGCTAACGCTTCTCGTCCGCTGCGAGGTCTGCTGATATTTCCTTTTGTCGGTGATGATCTTCAGCTCAACCGGTCCGCCTTCTTCTTCAAATTCGAGGATTGCGGGGTCAGGAGCGATGGGATCGGGCTCGTCTTCGATTTTGGCGCCTCCTGCAATCCAACCGGGTGCGCCACCAAGCTCGATGTTCTCGCTCGAGACGCAGGAAGTGAAAAATGCTGTCGCCAGGAAGGCGGCTAAAAAAAGCGATAAAGTTTTCATGGAATTGAAATCAAAAAGTAGATGTCCGATTTCAGACGCGGTTCGCAAGCGAAAATTTCAAAGAAACTAAGAGAAATACGTATCCTCGTGTGAATAGGGAGGAGCGCAGCAGCAAAGGAGCTTCAGTTCAGTGTTTTTACCTGCGGTGATCTGGTGCCAGTCTCCTTTGGGGATGAGAATGGCATCGCCGGGACCAACCTCCTGCTTTTTGCCTTGAAGCTCCATCAGACCCGTCCCCGAGAGAATGTAGTAGAATTCTTCGCTCACGAGATGGTAGTGCCGTTCCGTGGAGCCTCCCGGCGGCAGGGTTGCCTCGGCAAGACTCTGTTCTTCGACCGGTGCATTCGTTCGATCAAGGATACTTCTGATCGTTGAGCCGTCTGCGGTGGTGAACGGTTCCTGTTCTGCGATTTGATTGACCGTCATCTAAGTCTATGATGATTGAAGGAATCTTCGTTTAAATTGCGTTGAGAAGAGAGCAGATCCCCCTTAATGAAGAAGCAGAATCTGCCTGAAACTCGAACTTCAGAAACTGGAGTTTATTCAAGAATCACCCCATTTCCTGCTCCCGAAACTCATGAATGACAAGGAAGAGTTTTTCATCTCGGACGACGACGCGCCTCCTCGCCGGACCACTTCAAGAAAGAAAAAGAGCGGCTGCTTCGGGCATTTTTTGCTCATGGCGCTGCTCGGTCTTGCTTTTCTCATCGGGATCCTTGTGCTCATTGATATGACAAATTCCGGAGGGGCGGTGAAGAAAACGCTGATCGGAATCCTGGGTGGCGAAGCGGAAGCTCCCGATCCGGTGATTCAGGAAAAGATCGTTGAAGTTCCTGTTGAGAAGGTCGTGGAAAGAGTTGTCGAAAAGATTGTCGAAGTTGAAAAAATTCCTCCGATGCCGTCGGGATATGTCTCCTGGAAGAAGGTCGATGTCGCAGAACTGTGGAGCGATATTCCAATCAAGACTGAAGTTATTTCTGAGCAGGGTGACATTGCCTCAAAGGTGCGGGAAGAGGACGAAAGCTATGGGATCGAGATGAAACTCAAGCTGACGGTTCCGAAACCGAATGAGTCAGCGACAGAGCTCAGCGCGATTAACGGGAATCTTCCGAAGATTCTCAATGATTTCGAAACCCTCATCGAGAAGGCGGAAGTCTCCCCGTTTTTTCATCATCTTTATGAGCTGAAAACGAATTACATTCAGGAGCGTGTTACCCGGATTGATCGAATTCTTTCCCGTCATAACCTCTATGACCTTGAGACCGTTTTGCAGGTCGCTCATCCCGAGACCGGACAAAAGCTGCTCCTCGTGCAGGGGGAGATGGATGTCGTCACCGATGGTTCAGACGGTGATCGCTGGCCGATGCTCGATGACTACATCTCGATGTCGCAGTACTACCAGCCGTTCACGAGCTACGGCTGGGGTAAGCGGAGCACCACGCCCAATCCGCTTCTTGAGCGATGGGAGACTCAGCTTAAGAAATATGAAGAAGAGTTCGCGATCTCCGGACTTTCGATTGAAAGAAATCGATATCTGCGGAATGAAATCGACACACTGACTCGCGAGGTCGCTGACCTGAAAGCACGGAGCTATCTGATTGCTGAAGCTGATCCATTTTTCGTTCTCCCCTTGTCCTTTCTTGGTCGGGGCGATGAAAACGAGTTTGCTCCTTCGATCGGTGACTACGGCGTCATCATTCACGAAGACAAACTCTATCCCATGATCGCAGGAGACGCAGGACCAAGCTGGAAGTTCGGGGAGGCTTCGCTTCGGGTCGCAAAAACACTGAGTGAAAACGCGTCACCATACAATCGTCCGGTCAGTGATCTGACCGTGACCTACCTCATTTTTCCAGGATCACGCGATGAGACTAAGGGGCCGCCCGATCTCGTGGCATGGCAGGCAAAGTGTCAGGAATTGATGGATGGAATTGGGGGCATCGGTGAGGGCTTTGCTCTCCATGAATGGGAGGACCTTATCGCAAAGAAAAAGGCAGAGCAGGAAGCGGCCGCGAAAGCAGAAGCTGAGAAGACTGCCGGTGATACACCGGAAACTGACGACGCATCGGTCCAGCCAGAGGAAGGCACCGATCAGTGAGTCATGAGGCGGAACCTCACCGCGAACAGGTAAGAAGAACCTTCCTCGCTGAGTCAGTTCGGGCAGTCAGCGCTGGAATAATTGAGACTGCGTTGGCGACATTTGCCGTGCTTATCGCGGTGAATCAATTTCAGTCGAGCGCTGCGCTGAAGTCATTCCTGCTCGCAAGTCCCGCGGTGGGCCTGCTGGGGAGCTTGCTTATCGTTCCGCTCGCGATTAAGTGGCAAATTCGTTCGAGCATGGCGGCGGCAATGATCAGCCTCGTCAGCATGGGAGGCTTTCTCGTCTCTGCCATAGGGGCCGGAAACGAGACCTGTTTTGTTGTCGGGATTTCAATCGGAATCGGCATGATTGGAATGGCGATTCCACTGCAAACTCACTACCTCCGGCTTAACTATCCCAGAAAAAATCGTGGACGTCTTTTTTCCGTTACGATCTTCATCCGCGCTCTCACCGCAATGATTGTGAGCTGGATCTTCGGTGTTTCTCTGGATGAGGATTTTGGTCGTTATCCCATCCTTCTCTGGTTCATGGTGGGTGCGGCGCTCGTTTCAGCAGTCTGTCACTTTCTGGTTCCTTCTGAAGTGCTTCGGAACTCCAGTAAAAAGCGTCATGCCTTTTGGGATTCCGTGCATATCAGCCGGGCGGACAAAGTATTTGTTCGGCTCCTCGTTGCAGCAATGATCATGGGGGTGGGCGTGCTTTCCGCCAATGCTCTCCGCGTCGACTACCTCGTGAATCCGGTCCACGGTCTCGAGTTCGACGTCAAAACGGTGAGCTTGATCACTGGCATCGTACCCTCGGTCATGCGGTTGGTTTCCACTTTTTTCTGGGGCTGGCTCTTTGATCGGGTGAATTTCTTCCGGCTCCGCGTCGCCGTGAATCTTGTCTTTCTTATCGGGGTGATTCTCTATTTCGTGTGGAGCGACGTCCGTTTGATTCTTGTCGGCAGTGCTCTTTTCGGCCTCGCGCGAGGAGGCGGTGAGATCATGTTCAATCTCTTTGTGACGAAGCTTGCTCCGACGGAACACATCGCAGACTACATGTCGGTTCACACTTTTCTCGCAGGACTGAGGATACTTGCGGCACCATTCCTCGGGTTTTTTCTCGTCGAGTGGGCGAACGTTCCCGTGATGACCGCAGTCAGTGCCACCTTGATCGTTGCCTCGGTCATGATAGTCGGCAGCGCGAGGCAAGTTGATGCGGCGAAGACGCCGGAAGAACGCATGAGCTGAAAGAAACGCTGGATATTTGGCCTCAGCCTTCTATAAAGTTTACCCATGCCGAATCTCAACAAAGTCATGCTCATCGGGAATCTCACGCGGGATCCGGAAGTGCGATACACGCCCAAAGGGTCAGCCGTGACCGATATCGGTCTGGCGATCAATCGTAACTACACGCTCGATGACGGGCAGAAACGTGAAGAGACCACCTTTGTTGACGTGACTTTCTGGGGACGGCAAGCTGAGGTGCTTGGTGAATACATGAAGAAAGGGAGGCCCTTGTATGTGGAAGGTCGTCTCAATCTCGATCAATGGGAGGACAAGACTTCCGGACAGGCTCGGACGAAATTGAAAGTCGTCGGGGAAGGGTTTCAATTTCTCGGTGGCCGCGATGAGAGCCCGGGCGGTGGCGGACAGCCCCAGCAGCAGCAACCTCAATACCAGCAGGCGCCACCACAGCAACAAGCTCCGCCACAACAGCAGGCGGCACCTCCGCAACAGCAAGCCGCTCCGCCTCAGCAAAATTACGAGCCGATCCGCGACGAGGACGACGACATCCCGTTTTAGGAAGATTCAACAGGGTTAGGTCGGTGACTTTACCCTGTTAAGTTTGCTTCAGACGATAAGATCGATCCTTTGTGCTTTGCGGCCTTTCTCGTGGCTGCTAAGACTTCTCCCGTGAATTGGAATCAGAGACGCATCCTCGTGACTGGGGGCACTCACGGCATCGGTCGCGCTATCGTGCTCGGGTTGCTTGAGGCCGGGGTGAAGCAACTCATTGTCGCTGCCGAGGAAGGCTCTCCTGCGGGATGGGATCAGCTGGCGCAAGGTGGTGCCAAATACTTCAAGGCGGATCTCTCAACTGAAGGTGAACCGGGAGAACTCGTGAAGCGAGCCGTTCAGGAGATGGGAGGCATCGATGGGCTCGTTCATTGCGCCGGAGTCTATCTCGACGGAGAATCAGAGCACCTCAGCCGAGTCGAGATTTGGAATCGAACGATGAATATCAAAGCGCGGGCCGGCTATTTATTGGCCTCGGAATTTTCGCAACTAGCGGACGATGGCGGAAGTTTTGTCGGCGTTACCTCAATCAATGCTGAGCAATCTGAGCCGGATCATTTGGCTTACGATCCTGCCTGTGCTGCGCTCGGCGGAGTGATTCGCGCCTTCGCGATTCAGCATGCCCCGCGCCTTCGCTTCAATGCTTTGGCGCCGGGTCTGATCCGGACGCGCCTCACCGAATCGGTCGCACATGACTCGCCGGCGAAGGCGCATGCCGAGAGTAACATCCCGATGGGGAAAATGGGCCAACCTGAAGATTGCCTCGGCGCGGCTATGTTTCTCCTCGGTGAAAGTTCTGCCTATCTCACGGGAGAAACAATCCACGTGGACGGTGGAATCCATGCGAATCAGATGTCGAGGCCGGTTTAGTTTAATCGTAGCGCGATTGAAATACCCGCCCCCAGTGTTCGAGAAAGAATCGCTTCTCCGTGGGGAGGAGTGTTTCTTCGGCGGGTCCTAAAAGTGGTCTCAGGGAGGTCGACATTTGCAGGGTCACGACCACGAAAATGATCGACCAGAAGGTGAGATAGGCCGTGCTGTGATCTCCGAATGCTCTCGCTCCGCGGGTGATCATTCCAATTCCGAAGCAGAGCGCGGCGATCCAGAAAGCGAGGACGAGGAAACCCATGAACCCGAGAGAGTCGGTCGACTGGGTGAAGATCCAGAGCACCGGAGCGAGGCCGATGAGTATGACACCGATCAAGGTGAGCCCGCAGAGGAGCAGCCCCGTCGCTTTTTTAAGCGTGAAATCAAAGCCACCGAGACTGCTGAAGACGTAGAGGCTCGGCAAGGTGATGAGCGCGGAGAGAAAGGCGCCTGCAAATACCTTTGTCGGGACCGCCCAGAGCTGATCTCCTCCGGAAAACATACCGAGGAGAAAACCGAAAATGAGGAACGAGCCTGAAGCGATCAGCATGAGATGTTTCAAGACGGCGCCGCCACGGCCTTCCTCCCATTCAAAGAGGAGACTGCCCGGCTTCTTCAGAAGAGCATCTATTACCGCGGCAAATCCCGTCCCTCCGGGCATCGCTTCGTAGCGTAGTCGGTCCCGTTTTTGGGGCAGGGCCGGTGGAGTCGCTGCTTCGGGTGTTTCACTTGTCTCATTTTCATTCATGGTTTCACTGGGTTGGTCTAGAGGGCGTGTTTGAGGGCCCACCAGACGGATTCATAAAAGTTGCCTTCGAATAAATCGGGACGAAGAAATTCAATTTTCAGGCCGGGTTGTCCGAAAATGGGTCGAAGGAGAAAGCCAATCTGGGCCCCTGCGAAAAGGTTTCCGGCAAGCAGTCCGATCAGGGAATGGCGAGCCGCCTTCGGGGTTTCAGCAAAGTGGAGAAGGACGCGATACAGCCTCGCCGTCGAAATGAGACCGGCAAAGGCGATGAGAAAG
Source organism: Verrucomicrobiales bacterium (assembly GCA_029210205.1). Lineage (GTDB taxonomy): Bacteria > Verrucomicrobiota > Verrucomicrobiia > Verrucomicrobiales > DEV007 > Arctic95D-9. The sequence goes on from JARGOD010000017.1 coordinate 60,920, forward strand.
GTGTGAGCGATGATGAGTCGGCGATGAGTTTCGCCTCCTTGTGGATCATCGGGTCCCGGAGCATCGATCGCCATCCCGAAGGTGATGGGAGAAAGGGAGCCAACGATCAACCCGAAGACCGCAAAGGAACTCAGCAGGGCGAGGGTGGTTTGGACGAACGAAAGTCTGATACCGAGAAGCGCGGCAAGGATCCCATTCAGAATTGCATTGGTAAAAAGCGTCAGGAGAATGACCCAGGGCAACTTGATCGCGAGAAAGCACGCCTGTTTCGGTCCCTGCCAGATTCCGACCGAAGCGCCGTAGAGCCCCACGCCGAGCAGGAGTATGAAGAGGCACGAGAGCGTCGTCCGCCGATCTGTCTGTTCGAGCGGTTCCAGACAGTAGCGGTCCTCGCCACGGAGGAGACCGTGGCTGTATCGAGTGAGGACGCTGAGAAATGACATGCTTCAAGAACCCGTTGGTGGGCACTTGAAGAATCGTTTCCTAATGTGAATTGTTTGAGAAGGGACCGTGAAAATGCGGTGAAATCTTCCGGCCTTCAGCTTTTGATCGCTTCATTGAAAGGAATCGCATCCTCGATCTCGCGTCCTTTCGGGAGACGCGGTTGTACATCAATCGCGTAGATCTCCCCGTCGATGGCGCGAATGTAATTCCGCCGATGAGTATCCTGAACGAGGACTTCGTCGGTCTCGCGGATAAAGCCAGAGTGCTCGTCGCTCCATTCAAAACCGAGAGCTTTCATCCAGTTCGAAATTTCTGCTTCGGTCGGCATGCCGGTTTCGGGATCAGGGAAAATATAGCGCTGTGAAGTGAGGATCGAAAGACCTTCGGGACGTTTCCAAATCCCTTCGAACCGGACGTCGTCGCCGAAAACCCGGTTGGAGAGACGCAGGCGCCGGAAGTAACCGATCGGAGTAGAGTAGCCAGCTGGACCGAATCCGGCCTGGTCGGGAAAGGTGGATTTCCAGATTCGTCCGGTTATCGGCTCCCGGAAGGCAACATGCTCCATCCCGACGTGAGATTCCTGAACCAGGTGGTTTAGGCGACCGCTCAGGAGGCAGTCGTTTTCTCGCGCGAACTTGAGGAGGTTTCCGTATTGGGAATGGACTTGGAATTCCCAGATGTCGGCCGCACTCCGTGGTGAGTCATCATTTGATGCTCCCATGCCTGATGGACCAATGCTTGATCCTCCTCCGAAAGCGGCTTGTTCTGCTTCATCAAGTTCCATACCCGCAACGCCTCTTGCCGAGGAACCGGTTCAGGCATTTCTTGATCGTTCATGGCCATAGAAAACACGAATCAGAAGAGAAAGACAAGTCAAAACTGTTCATTTGACCTGCTTTATTCAATTTTTGGTAATGCCGCCGATCAGAGCTCGACGGACTGCGCGCTCTTGATTCCTTCGAGTTTCAGAATCTCAGCAATCAAAGGTTCGTCCGCTGCCGAGTCGATGTTGAGAATGCTGATCGCTTCTCCTCCGATCTTATTCCGGCTCAGGGCCATGCTCGCAATGTTGATCCCCTTCGCTCCGAGGAGCTGACCGAGAGCCCCGACAACGCCGGGTGAATCGGAGTTTTCAAAGACGAGAAGGTGCCCTTCGGGACTCGCGTCAATGTTGTGTTCCTGAATTTTGACGAGACGAGGCTGACTCCCGAAAAAAGTTCCGGAGAGAGACATCGATTCGTCACCGCTATTCACCGTGATCGTGAGCAAGTCGGTGAATTCGCAGGTTTCGGCGGGGCGGCTTTCGGTGACGCGCATGCCACGATCTTCCGCGAGTGAAGGAGCGTTGAGGTAGTTCGCCGAACCGGAGGTCGATCCCGTTTCGAGATAACCTTTCAGCGCCGAGCGAGTCACGAGAGTCGTGTCGATGTCGCTCACCGTGCCGACGTAATCGACGCGGAAAGCGTCTGGCTGCGCCGGTCCGATCTGGCTCGCCATCTTGCCGAGAACTTCTGCGAGGCTGAGATAAGGCCCGATCTCTTTGAGGGTGTCCTCATCGAGGTTGGGCATGTTGATCGCATTCACGACAGAACCGTGGAGGAGTCGGTCGCGGATCGCCTCGGCAATTTCGATGCCGACATTCTCCTGCGCTTCTTCAGTCGACGCACCGAGGTGAGGAGTGAAAACCATCTCTTCGCGACTGAGCAACTCGTAGTCCGCTGAGGGTGGCTCGTCTTCGAACACGTCCAGCGCAGCGCCGGCAACTTTGCCGTCCTTGATTCCCTGGAGAAGCGCGGCTTCGTCGATGAGGCCACCGCGGGCGCAGTTGATGATGCGAACGCCCGGCTTCATCAGTTCGATGCGTTCCGCATTGATGAGGTGAGTCGTCTCCGGTGTTTTCGGCATGTGGAGCGTGATAAAATCGGCCTGCTTGACCGCTTCATCGACCGTCGCGCAGAGTTCGACCCGCATGTTCTTGGCCTTACTCGCAGCCATGTAAGGATCATAAGCGACGACGCGCATGCCGAAGCCCATCGCGCGGCGGGCGAATTCACCACCGATGCGTCCCATTCCAAGAATCGCGAGGGTTTTGTTGTAAAGCTCGACGCCCTTGTAGGCCTTGCGACCCTCCTTGAAACGTCCATCGGTCACGGACTGATGCGCTTGCGGGATGTGGCGCGCGAGCGACATCATGAGAGTGAAAGCGTGCTCTGCGGTTGAGATCGTGTTTCCCGCAGGGGTGTTCATGACGACGACCCCATGCTTTGTCGCCACCGGAATATCGATATTGTCGACGCCCACGCCAGCGCGACCGATCGCACGGAGAACGCCGGAACCGGCTTCGATGACAGGACCGGTGATTTTCACGCCGGAACGAACGATGATGCCCTCGTAGTTGGGAGCGAGTTCAACCAACTCTGATTCGCTCAAGCCAAGCTTCACATCGACCTCGATGCCTTCAGCTTCCTTGAGTAATTCGATCCCGCGTTCTGCGATGGGATCAGCGACGAGCACTCTGCGTGTTTCCATACCTATTGGTTTAAAAAATTGAGGCCGGAAAATAGGGGGGCTGAGGAGGGAAGCAAGAGGGAACTTGTGCCCGCGACGCGATTTCGCTTGTCTAATTTGGTCCTCTTAACCTTGGATACCGCATGCAACGTCTCTTCAGCTGGCTCACGAACGCTTTTCCCTTGTGGGTCGGGGTTTGCAGCCTCCTCGCCCTTTTCTTTCCAGAGTGGTTTACCTGGTTCCGCGGCCCGCTCATCGTCTGGGGGCTTGGAATCATCATGCTCGGGATGGGGTTGACCCTGACCTTTGAGGATTTTAAGGGGGTTCTCAAACTCCCGAAGGCCGGCGTCATTGGGGTCGTTTGCCAATTTGGGATCATGCCGCTCCTCGGATGGGGGATCGCCAAGCTACTTCGTCTCGACGAGATTGATCCCATGCTCGCAGTCGGGCTCATTCTCGTGGCCTGTTGCCCGGGGGGCACAGCCTCAAATGTCGTCGCCTTTCTCGCGCGAGCCAATGTCGCCCTCTCTGTGATGATGACAGTCGTTTCGACCCTCGCCGCGATTGTCCTGACGCCGTTGCTCACGAAGGCCTACGCGGGAACTCTTGTCGAAGTCGATGCGTGGGGCCTTTGCCTCAGCACGATTCAAGTTGTCCTTCTCCCGCTGACTCTCGGCCTTCTCGCGAATCGTTATCTGCCCCGTTTTAGTAGCGTGGTGAAACCCTTTTCACCTTTCGTGTCCGTGGTCGCGATTGTTCTCATCGTCGCGAGCATCATTGGAGCGCAACGCGAAATTATTCTCGAGGCAGGCTGGCGACTTCTTGCCGCCCCTGCGCTGCTCCATGTCGGAGGATTCGGTCTCGGCTACTTTATCGCGAAGCTCTTCGGGCTTGCGGAAGAAAACAGTCGTACGATTTCCATTGAAGTCGGGATGCAGAACTCCGGTCTTGGTGCTGCGCTCGCCGGGAAACATTTCCCTGCCACGGTCGCTCCCGTGCCCTGTGCCATCAGCGCGGTGTATCACTGCCTCATCGGTAGCCTCCTCGTCGGCTTCTGGCGCTGGCGCGATGGACGGAGGTGAAGAAAGCGGAAACGCCGCGAGGCGCGCGTAAGTCTATAGTTTCGGAACTGTCTTCGTTTTTCGATGTGGGATGGCTATGCTCTGTTCCTATTCACCCCATGAATAGCTCTAGTGATATCAGCCAGCGAAGAGCACGATCAACCTGCGGCGAAGTTGCCTCCTGATATACGAAGGCTTAACCCGAATTGCCTTGCTGGAATGGGCATTTCAAGAGATCCTCTCTCCAAGAATAGCCTCGTGATATCAGTTGGTGAGGTGATACGAATAAATACTGTTATG
>JARGOD010000152.1:0-1895 GCA_029210205.1 Verrucomicrobiales bacterium
CCCAAGCCACTCGCCGTCGAGCAAGAGAAGGCCATCCGCCCCTCGATCTCGTTTCGGAATGAAAGCGACAAGCCGGTCACGTTATATTGGCTTCCCGAAAACGGCCAGCCGCGTGAAGTGGGACTGATCAAACCAGGCCAACAGCGCACCCAGGGGACCGCTCTCGGTCATCGCTTTCGGGTGACTGGCTATGGAATTCAGGAAACCGTCACTGTGACGCAAGCGAAGGAAACGGTGAAGATCGGTCACGCGGAAAAGAAAACCGCTGCTCACGATGCGCCCAATATCGTCGTCATTATGGGAGACGACTGGTCCTGGCCTCATGCCTCCATTCTCGGTGATCCGACCGTCAAAACGCCGACCTTCGACCGCATCGCCCGTGAAGGCGTGCTTTTCGAAAACGCCTTTGTTTCGGCTCCTTCCTGCACTCCTTCCCGCTTCGCCGTGGCCACAGGACAATACCATTGGCGACTCGGTGAAGGCGTCAACCTAGGTGGATCACTGGCCGACGACGTCGCGGTCTATCCGGACCTGCTTGCCGACTATGGCTATCGCACCGGGCACTGCCGGAAAGGAGCCGGCCCGTCCAAACACGAGTATCGAGGCACCGACCCGTTTGGTGATCGCTTCAAAGACTTTGCCCAGTTCTTCGGCCAACAGGACAAGTCACAGCCGTTCTCCTTCTGGTATGGCGCCGGGGAACCCCACCGCCCGTTCAAGTGGCAGGCCAGCCTCGACAGCGAGCTCGACTTGAGTTCGATCGAGATTCCTCCCTTTCTGCCTGACAATGACACCACTCGAACCGATCTGGGCGACTACTACCTCAAAGTGCAACTGCTCGACCAGTTCGCCGGGGAAATCCTCGCCAAGCTTGAGGAAGCCGGTGAGTTGGAAAACACCATTGTTGTCATGACCGGTGACAACGGCATGGCCTTCCCCCGCGCCAAGGCGACGCTCTTTGACTCCGGCACCCGCGTCCCACTCGCGATTCGCTGGGGGGCAAAAGTCAAAGGCGGTCGCCAGGTCAGCGACTTTGTGAATTTGACGGATCTCGCCCCCACCTTTCTTGAAGCGTCGGGGATTCCCATTCCTGAAGACACCACTGGGAAATCACTCCTTTCCATCCTGACTTCTGAGAGATCCGGACAGATCGAAGCAAACCGCACCCATGTGCTCACCGGCATGGAGCGACACGTCTATCCCTTTCCATCCCGCGCGATCCGCACGAAGGACTTTCTCTACATCCGGAACTTCTCTCCCGAAGACTGGCCCACCGGAGAGCCTGATGGTGAACCCCCGGTATTCGATTTCAAGGAAACTCCGTGGCCTACCGTCTCGGGTGCCTTCTCTCACAACAGCGACCCGGGGCCTACCAAACAATGGATGCGTCACAATGACTCTCCACAGAATGCGCAGGCCTTCGATCAAAAGCCGGTCGAGGAGCTCTACGACTTGAGCACCGACCCTGACCAACTCACCAATCTTCTCATCGGAAATGAAATTCCTGAGTCTGTCGAGCAAGCCCGAACGACCCTCGCAACCCAACTCGCTGACGAGCTTCGCACCAGTGGTGACCCCCGCTTTTCGGAGCCGGACCACGCGACCTTCAAGGTGCTTGGCTGGACCATCCACCTCCACGATCAACTCGTCGCCGAATCGCCACGCCCGACCAGGCGGATGCTGGAACTTCTTCACGGCCAGTTGCAACGAGTCGTCAATGTCGTGCCCCAACCGGCCCTGACCCACCTGCGCCAAGTCCCGATCTGGATCAATCCGCCCTACGAAGGGACACGTGGCACCGCTGAGTATCACCCTCAAAAGGGCTGGCTTGCAAAGAACGGTCGGAATCCCGCAATGGCACACGCGGTTGAGATCACCAATGTGCGAAACTTTCC
>JARGOD010000152.1:1995-6577 GCA_029210205.1 Verrucomicrobiales bacterium
TGGGGTATCCAGCATCCCGACGACTGGGTCATCGATTCACAGAGGGAATGGAACGACGCGAAAGACTCCACCGAGGGTCTCAAGGCGGCCAAAGGCCTTGCCTCCCTATCCAACGAGTCCGGAACTTTCAGGAGCATCCTTCGAACCTTCGACAAGCCGAAGAAAGCCGGCACCCTGACACTGACCCCATCACCCTATTGGAACAATTGGACACCCATCCCCAGTGTCGGGCCGAAGGACGCTTCGAACGCTCCCGTCTTTCTTCCCGTCGCGCCGGACGACTACTGGTATTTCGGAACCAAGCAGGGAGCCGGCAAAGGGTATCACGCCTGGCGCAGCAGCGACCTGAAGACCTGGAAACATCTCGGGCTCGTCTGCTGGAGCAACTGGGTCACCACCGCTGAATACGCGGATGGAAAAATCTTTCTCTACTACGACGAACCCAACGACCAGGATCCGCACCTCATGGTCGGGGAAAACCTTGATGGCGAAATCAAGTGGACCGATCACGGGATGGTTCTCGCCGATCCAAGTCATGGATCCGACGCCGGCGTGATCCGAACGCAGGACGGCGTCTTTCACCTGATCTACGAAGACTGGCGTCCTCTCAACGCGAGAACCCACAGCTGGGACTCCCCGCTCGCCGGACATGCTGACAGCCGTGATGGCATTGTCGGATTTGCACCCCACGAATTTCCCTTTCCGATCGATCACCGGACCAAGCCAACCGGCACCTTCAGCGAATACGAACACAGCTCGCGTTCCTACCCGCTCACGTACGAAATCCACGAGGGCGAGCAGGATGCTTATGGCGACTACACCGCGATCCAGGTCGGCGAGCGCTTTTATCTCTTCTGCGACTACGATCCCCATGGCGATCCAATGCGGGTCGGTTGTTTCGTATCCAACTCCATCTACCGACCTTTTGAATGGAGCGGCGACATCGGGATGGGCTTTCATCCGGATCCGACAATCGGTTTTGCAGAAGGAAAATTCTATCTCATCGTGCAGCGGGCCCAGGAGGACTTCGTCAGCACCGGTCCCTGGGTCGATACCGTGAAAGCCCGCGCCGGGGTCGATGGGGATGGCGACGGCGAGATTGATGAATGGACCGACTGGAAGGAAGTTCGTGAGAACTACCGGCAGAAGAAAGGCTTTGCCCGGGTCATCGAAACGATCCCGGCCTCGCTCGACCTATCCAACCTCCCCATGGGGAAAGGTTTCCAGTTTGAGATCCAAACCGAAGCCTCCAATCCCGATCACCGCCCGGCTCTCGACCGGGTGGAAATGACTTTCAAATAATTCCCAACATGAAAATTACCCAATTCACCGTTTACCAGGTCGACCTCCCCCTCAAAGAAGGTTCCTATCACTGGTCCGGAGGCAAGAGCGTCTCTGTTTTCGACAGCACCATCGTTCGCATCGACACCGACGCCGGTATCACCGGATGGGGTGAGGTTTGTCCGTTAGGGCCATTTTACCTCCCCGCCTTTGGCCAGGGGGCCCGCGCCGGAATCTACGAGCTGGCCCCTCATCTCATCGGAGAATCACCACTCGAGCTGACGAAACTGAACCGCCGCATGGACGTCGCGCTGAAAGGTCATGCCTACGTGAAGTCCGCGATCGACATGGCCTGCTGGGACATCCTCGGCAAGGCGACGAAGATGCCGGTCTGCGAATTACTCGGGGGACGCTACGGCGAGTCGGTCCATCTCTACCGTGCCATTTCCCAGGAAAGCCCCAACGAGATGGCGATGAAAGTCGCCGGGTATCGGGCCGAGGGTTATCGACGGTTTCAACTCAAGGTGGGTTGTCACGACGTCGATCTCGACATCAATCGGATCCACGCCGTCGCCGCTGAATTGAAGCCCGGCGACATCCTCGTCGCCGATGCCAACACCGGCTGGCTCAAGCACGAAGCGCTCCGCGTTTGTCGGGGTGTCAGGGACATCGATGTCTACATCGAGCAGCCTTGCGCAAGCTACGAAGAATGTCGCGCGGTCCGCGCAATATGGGATGGCCCCTTTATCCTCGACGAGAACATCGACGGACTCGACCCGCTCCTCCGAGGCCATGCCGATCAGGCGATGGACAACGTGAACATCAAGATCAGCAAATTTGGCGGACTCACGAAAGCACGACAAGCACGCGACCTTTGCGCCGATCTCGGGATCGCGATGACGATCGAAGACAGCTGGGGCGGTGACATCATTACCGCTGCGATCGCCCACCTCGCTCACAGCACGCCGGAGGAGATGCGTTTCACTTCCACTGACTTCAACAGCTACGTCACCGTCAGCAATGCGACCGGCGCACCACAGCGGGAGAACGGAACGATGCAGGCTTCAACAGAACCCGGGCTCGGAATCGAGCCGCGGATGGACGTGTTGGGTGAAGAACTTTTTGAAATCACTGAGTAAGGCGAAAGACTCACGGGCGTGGCCTCGCCGGACCTGCTGCCGGTTTTGGGGCAGGAGCAGCATCCTCAGAATTACTCGGCACGACCGGCTTCACGGACTTCAGGTATTTAAAGAGGTCACTGTCCGTTGAAAGCACCACCGTGCTGTCATTGAGGACATCGCTGTAGAGTTCAAGCGTCCTGACAAACTCGTAAAACTCAGCAGCCTCTGGAGACTGGTTGTAAGCTTTCGCGTAAATCTCAGTCGCTTTCGCGTCGGCTTCACCCATTGTGACCTGGACGGTCCGATAAGCTTCAGACTCGATCTTTCTCAGGTCGCGCTCCATGTCACCGAGAATCTTCGCGGCTTCACCGGCACCCTCAGAACGGAAACGTTCCGCGATCTGCTGGCGTTCGGAAATCATCCGGTCGTAGATTCGCTCCTGGACGCTTTGGTTGTAATTAATCCGCTTGAAACGGGCATCGAGAAGTTCTATTCCGAACTCACTGAGCTTCGATTTTGCAGTCGAGTAGACATCCTCTTCCAGCGCGCTGCGGCCGCGGCGAATGGGGATCAATTTTCCGACTGAACCAGTCAGGTCTGCCTCAACGAGATCTTCATCGACGGTTTCCTTGCGGTCTTTTGTCGTGCGAATCACCTCGATCAACTCGTGCTTAGCGACGGCGTTCCGGATTTCCGATCCGAGAATGTCATCAAGACGGGATTGAGCACTGCGCTCGTCGCGCAACTTTTCAAAGTAGCGGAGCGGATCGGTGATCATCCAACGAGCATAGGTATCGACCATGATGTAGGTCTTGTCCTTCGTCGGCATTTCAGTCGGACGTCCATCCCACTCAAGGATGCGCTTATCGAACTTGTTCACTTTCTGAAGGAAGGGGATCTTGAATTTCAATCCAGGTTCCTTGATCGGCTCGCCAACAGGCTCACCAAATTGAGTGACGATGACCTGCTCGGTTTCGAGCACGGTGTAGATGCCGCCTGAAGCGACGAGAAGAATCGCCCCGAGAGCGAGGGCGATGAGACAACCAAATCCGGTTTTTTTCATGTGAAATAAAGGCAGTTAAAATTACTTGGTGCGTGGGACCTCAGGCGTGGGTGAAAGAGGGAGAAAAGGCAGGACTTGACTCGCCCCTTCATCGATAATGACTTTCTTGCCGAGCTGCGGCATGACTTCTTCCATCGTTTCGAGATAGATCCGGCGGCGGGTCACTTCCGAGGCTTTCTGATACTCGGTGAAGAGGGCACTAAAGCGCTCGGCATCACCTTCCGCTTCGTTGATCCGCATCGTCGCATAACCCTCAGCCTCAGAAATCGTTTTCTCCGCCTCACCACGAGCGCGGGGGACGGAGCGATTGTATTCGCCGTTGGCGACGTTGATCGATTTCTCTTTCTCCTGCTGAGCCTGGTTTACCTCATTAAAGGAAGCCTGAACCGGCTGGGGTGGATCGACGTTCTTAAGCTGGATCTGGTCGATCATGATGCCCAACTCATAGAGGTTCACTAGCTTTTTGAGCTTCTCGTTGGCCTCAGACTCAATCTCCTGACGACCAATCGTGATGACCTCATCAACGGTGCGATCTCCAACGACTTCACGCATCACAGATTCGGAAGCATCGCGAAGTGTGGCATCAGCGTTGCGAACGCGGAAGAGGTATTTCTCGGGCTCCGTGATGCGATACTGAACAACCCACTCGACGAGAGCGGCATTGAGATCGCCTGTGACCATGTTTTTCTCCAGCTCCATCTCAGCGGGACTGGTCCACTGATTGGGGTTTGAGTTCCCGGCGGTGCCGAAGCCGAATTCCTGCTTCTGCTGGCGACGGACCGGCACGGTGATGACCTGATCAATCCCAAAGGGCAATTTGAAGTGAAGCCCCGGTTCAACCGTCTCGATGTGCTCTCCAAAACGAAGGACGAGCCCCGCTTCTTCGACCTGAACCGTGTAAAAAGAACCGAGCCCTCCGATCACGAGAACGATCGCAGCGATCGCTCCAAAAACGGCCTTCCCACTGAAGGAAGGGGGTTTCAGTTCAACAATTTCGTTTCCAACCTGTATGCGCATATCGAGTAGGGTAGTCGGGTATCGGTTCTGATCCAGTTACAATTCGCGTCACATTTTGGATTCACTAGGGGGCGATTTTTTCGGGCGCGAATCTTGCTCT
>JARGOD010000153.1 GCA_029210205.1 Verrucomicrobiales bacterium
CAGCTCGTGGACTATCTCTTCAACGAAGTCCTCGACGGACGGAACTCCAGCCTCGGTGACGGAGTCCAGCGAGCCCTCGGACGTCCCCCAAGAGATTTCCGAAGCTTCCTCCAGAAAGCCCACCTCTCCGGTGCCTTTAACTAACCAAACGACAATACTGAGGGCGGTCGCCACCGGCCGCCCTCAGTCCTTTCCTACTTCTCTACTCTACTCTACTACTCTACTACTTTCCTCCTCTACTCCTCTCACTACCATGACAACCACACTGATCTTCAACGGACTTCTCATCTTCGCCACTCTCACGACTTTTCTCGTGACCGGTCTTCTCTTCACCTTTGCTCTTCTCGTCATGCCGGGTCTCGGGCAACTGGACGACCGCTCATTCCTGCGAGGCTTCCAGGAAATAGACCGAATCATTCAAAACAGCCATCCTCTCTTCGTGATGGTTTGGTTAGGCTCCGTTATCAGCCTCATCATTGCCACGGTGATGGGTTTCAGCCAACTGGAAGGAGTCGCGCAAGGACTACTCATCGCCGCAATTGCCCTCTATCTTCTCGGCGTTCAGGCCCCAACTATGGGAGGCAATGTGCCACTCAACAATCAGCTGCAAACGCTTGAGCTTACCACGATGAGCGAGTCTCAACTCGCGGAGGCGCGCCAGGCTTTCGAGCCGTCCTGGAATCGATTCAACGTCTTCCGGACTCTCATCAGCATAATGGTCGCGATTCTCTTGATCGCCGTCGTTTTGCTAAGGTAGTCTCCAGACACTCTAAACCGCCGATCTGCTATGAACACCAACGATTACGAGATCCTGTTTATTGATGCCTGGAGTGACTCACGCTACACCCAGATCGAATTACCCGCATTGGACATCAACAGTACCTTGGCGGCAGGCTACACGAACACTCCAACTTCTCCCCTGACACGAACTCAACTTTGGGACATGGAAGTACGGAAGGCAGCTCGACCCGATCTCTACATTACGAAAGTGATTCGGCCGGGAACCGCGCGAAGCTGGGGGAGGAGGAAGCTCGACAATGGCGATGAGACCTTCATCCGAGTTTCCGAGCAGCGGCTCTGGTTACAGCCGGATACCTACGGAACTGTGATAGAGGCCTGCTATCTGAATCACGCAGCACAAAAAGTCACTTTCCTCGGCCTCCCCGAAGTCGAAGATGATGCCGGACATCTCATCGTCGCTTCGTCGGAGCAGCCGCTCTTCCACGTCGAGCACGGAGTCAGCGGTGCCGAGGAACTACCCCTCAATGCCTGGCGGATCGTGCATCTCACCAAAGTCGACGGTTCCAAACTCGTCCAACGTTTCAATGAGATGGCAGAGGCTACGGGATTGCCGGAATATGTCGAACGCTATATCGAGAACGTTCTCGGCCATCAACTATCCCAAAAGAGAGGTTAGAGGACTATTTCTGAAACAACATCCTGGCTCACTGCACATAAATCTTCGCAAACCACAGCGGCGTGTAAAACGTCTCCTCGCCCTCCCCGAGTGGAGCGAACGCGGTCATCTCGCCCTCTGATCCGCCGCGCTTCCGCACGAGATTAAAGTGCCAAGGCAAACTCGTGCCTTTTCCGGAATCGAGATCCCGCTGTCGGGACTGGAAGGGCCGACTGCCGACGATCTGGTGCAGCGGATCTTCCTGGGAAGCAGTCACAGGAAAACGCAGCTCCGCCGACCAGAAACCTTCGCCGACGTAGGTGGCGATTTCAGCCTCGGAGGACCAGTCATCCCGATTCTTCTCATCGGCTCCCCGGTCGAGATCGAGAATCTCACCAGCCGGATTGAGAGCAATCTGGTAGTAGGAATGTTTATCCGTCTCGATGAGTAGCTCGAGGTGTTCTCCCTCAAAGATTGCCGGGGCACCGCTTTCAGTTGAGCCGACTGCGGGCGTCTCGCCGTCGGGGAGTTCGCAATGGATTCCAAAGTAGAGGCTATCATTCAGCCAACGAACATGGAATCGGGTTTGAGCAGCGGGGCTACGCCCGGTGCGAGCGTCGCGGAGAGGGCGTGGATAATTGTAGGCCGTCCAGAAAGGCTCTTCGAGTTGGCCATCCATTGTCAGGGTATCACGAGCATCGCGCCACTTGTCACTGCTCATGTCGATGATGCGATGGTGAGGCAGTCCCTCCGGACGCTCGATTCCGATCTGCGCGGCGCGAGCGCGGAAGGTCGTGAGAAATTCATCCACCAGCGCAAGGCGTTGGCCGAAGGGTGAATCGGCAGGCGCTTTCGCAAGAGAAGCATCGAAGAGCTCCAGGGCGGTGCGGCTGACTTCGGCATCGGATGCAAGACGGGCAAACTCCACCTCGCAATACTCAATAAAGGTTTTCATCTCTGCGGCGGCGGGTCCGTAGAAGAGTTCGTAGTATTCATCGAGAAGAACGTCGATATCCTGATCGGCGTTCCACCAGAATCGCGAAATGACCCAGGGGTTAAGGTGAGCCATCGCAGGGTGATGAAGACCGCCTTTCCCGGTCGAGGGCCAAACGTCCTCTCGCCAGACCTCGTCGTGACTGTCCTGAATTCCACGGGCCGCAACGTGAGGCCAATACTGCGGACGAAAGGCGCCCCGATTCGTGAAGGGGCTGTAGTTCAAGGTCACGGAGAGGGGATTATTGGTTTTCTCAGCCCACTCGGCCCGCAAGCGTGCCGCTTCCTCGTGTACAGCGTCGTCCATTTCCCGGATCGGGCGACCATTCGTGATCTGGGTCCAGACGTTGTCAGGCAGTTTGTTGATCGTGAGTGGAGGGAGACGGTAGGTGCTGTAGGCGCCGCAGAATACCTTGAGGTCGGGGTGGGTCTCCGCCAGTTCATCCGCGACGCGAACGACGAAGTCCCATACATAGTCTGACGACGATCCCGACGGACCACGTTCGGGGGTCATCTGCGGTAGACACACCTCACACTGGCAATGCCGAAACCCATCGTGAGGCATCACGGAAACGACCGGCACCTCATAGTGATCAAACATGAGCCGCGCAAAAGCGACCATCTCCTCGAAGAAGCCCTCGGAAGAAAGACAAGCTGTCGCGGTTTTTCGCTGCGTGTCCCGGGTTCCATCAGCAAGCATGCCGTAATACTCCGGATTCTTCGCCCGTTGCTCCGGATGTTCCGTTAGGTATCGCTGCCCATGATGCAAAACGGAATACAAGTGGTTTGCCCCGATCCGGAGATACCACATCGCATCGTCGATTTCCTGAGAACTGAGAAGCGGACGTCCGATGGAGCGGATTTCGAACTCCGGAATCACGGTTCGATCCACCTCAGGCAGCACGACGCTCTTTGACGTCGGCACGATTTCCCCAAGCTCGCCTGGCATGTACCAGCGCACCCCTAGATCTCTAAGAAACGCATAAACCGCGTTGAGCGAACCACGATGATCAAAGGTCCACATTCCAAGCTCCCGACTATGGCTTCGATAGAGACTTGCTCCGATCGGATTCATCCAGGGATGCCCGGCCAACTTTTCCCACTCAGCCTGTTTCTCGCTCGCCCACTGACTATGATGCCGTGCCCACGGTTCGATCGGCTCGAAGTCCAGATCATTGCCTACCAACGCCAGCCAGTCCGGCCCTGACTGAACCCGAAACGCGTCACGGGTGAGGCCATCTGAGGTGACACCGGCTTCACGCGCAGGATCGCTTTCTCCGACAAAGATCCGGAGAGGCAGCTCCGCAGATGGCGTCGTGACGATTTCCAAGCGCGCGCCGCTGATCTTCTCCAGATAGGTCTGCAGCTCCGTCGCGGCGAGACGGGCGGAACGGGTCGGCTCTTCAGCGGTGATGATCACCGCCTGAGGCTGACCGTTTTCGATGAGGAAGGGGGCGGCAATCGCCGGAGCAGCAGCGGAGGCGATCAGGAGTGCGAGTAGACCAATGGCAAGCGGGACCAGCTTCATCTTGAAAGTAAGCCTTAGATTTGCCATCACGACGAGGGGCGTATTTCCGCTCAGGTTCGCGCGAAACCTTTCCCGCGATCTTCTTCTTACTTCTGGAGTCGAACTGGAGAGTAAGAAGAAGATAAACAGTAGGATTGAGAGGTCCGGGATACGTTGCGAAACTGGACATCCCACGCCACGCACCTACGCTCCCACCATGGACATCATCGAAGCCATTCGCGGTCGGGCCTCTACGCGCGCCTTTCTTGATCAACCCGTCGATCGGGAAACGATCGAAGCCGTGCTTGAGGCGGCACGCTGGGCACCCTCCGGTGGCAATACGCAGCCGTGGGAAGTTGCCGTCGTGACCGGGGACCGCAAACGCGAGATCGGAGACCGGATGGTCGAAGCCTTGCGCTCCGGCGACAAAGGCAACGCCGATTACCAATACTACGCTCACCGTTTTCCGGAGCCGTATCGCACCCGGCGTTTCACTTGCGGCATGGCGCTCTACGATGCCTTGGGCATCGATCGAGGTGACAAAGAGACACGCGGGGAACAGTGGGAGAAAAACTACCACGGCTTCGATGCGACGGTGGAACTCTTCTTCTTTGTCGACGAGGCACTCGAGTTGGGCTCCTGGATCGACACTGGAATGTTCATTCAAACCGTGATGCTCGCCGCTCGCGCCTTCGATCTCGAGACCTGCCCGCAAGCCGCGCTGGCGGAATACCCTGATATTGTTCGAGACGTGCTCGATTTACCCAGCGAAAAGAAGCTCATCTGCGGCGTCGCAATGGGCTACCCCGAACGCGAAGCACCAGTGAACAATTACCGCACCGAGCGCGCGCCGGTGGATGAATTCACGCATTGGCATTAAGCTTTTTTAAGGCAGCTTTTGAACCAACCGTAGTTTGTATAGTGCCTGTGCATACAGCGCAGTCAATGAATCGGAAAAACTCCTCGCCTTAGACTCGCGTTTCATCATATTTTGAGACTCATGAGACTTCTTTTATGTATCGTCGGACTCGCTGCCTTCCCTTGCTTCAGCCCGAGTGAGGACTACACAATCCGCACTGAAAGTCATACGGGAATCGTCAATGGCGTCTTGTTTGCGCAGCAAGACTCCAAAGTTATTTCATTCGGTAATGACGGAAGTATTCGGCTAGGTGATGCGTCTGCTGATTATGAGCAGGAGGTCATCTTTTCTCAGCAAGTTGATGGATCCAGCGGGAAAATATATTGCGGCGATGTTTCCCCAGACGGAGAATGGCTTGCCTTTGCCGGATATGACTCAGGCTGGGGAATAAGATTGCTGCACATTCCTACTCGGAAAGTTCTATTGTCTCTCGGAGGTCATCGCAGTTCGATCACAGCTCTCGCATTTTCAGCAGATGGATCACAATTGGTATCCGGAGATTTCAGAGGTGAGATCCGGGTATGGAAAATGAATTTAGAAGGCGTTGATCTTTCGAGTGACCGGCCGACTCGCGTCGTAAATTCCATCAAGATTGTAGGGCATGAATCCCCCATCTACGGAGTAAAGTTCTCGCCTGAAGCAAATTATTTAGTCTCTGCATGCGACTCCGGAGTGATCAAGATTTGGGAGCAGCTTGGGAGTCTATTTATCGAGTTTGCCTCTCTGCTTGAGCACAGGAAGGGCGTGAGATCGCTGGATTATTCCCCGAATGGAAAATTGATTGCTTCGGGAGGAGTTGACCGAAAACTACTGCTTTGGGACGCGACGACCGGAACTCTCTTGAACGAGCTTTCAGCTGATATGGGCAACACGGTTTCAAGCGTTAAGTTCTCACCAGAGAGTGATCGATTGTTTGCTTCCTCCCAGGGGGCAACTGTGGGGCAGATTGCCATATTCACTGTTCCCACCGGAGAAGAAATCCTCAGATTCACAGAACACGACAATCTAGTCACCGCAGTCGACTGGTCGAGTGATGGAGGAAAAATCGTTTCAGCTGGAGGCAATGAATTTCCAGTTCTTATGTGGGACTCGAGTAGCGGGGAAGTGATTGCGAACTCAAGTGGAGGCGGGCAATCAGTAGGAGCCGTGGGGTTCGCCAAGCAGGGAGCTCTCCGTCTCGGCATTGGATTCTCAAGCACCCCGGTAGAAGAATTTTTAAGATGGCCAGCCTTGATGACCTCATTTGATTTCAGGACGTTCTCAGTAGAGAAAATCGATCAAACAAAAGACGCCCAAATGGAGTTTCGGCAGCGGATTCTCCAAGATGAAAAGGGAATTTTCAAAATGTCTAAACGCGATGACAACCGTCTCTCCGCCGGTGTCTGGAAGCTATACTTTGATCCCAGTATGATTGGACGCATCACTACCTATTCATACAGTGCCGATCAGCGAAAGGCGATCGTCGGCGGGGATTTTGCCTTGTTAAAGGAATACTTCCCTACGGATCAAACTCTCGGCAGAAGCCCCAAACGCATTTTCTTCAAAGGCCATGCCGCACGCATCAGGGCCGTTTCGCCTTCCCCGGACGGGAGATATCTAGCCTCTGTTGCTGATGATCAAACCACGCGGCTTTGGAATATCGAGACAGCCGAACTGCTTTTGACGATCTTTCTAACAAAGAACGGTAGCTGGGTAGCATGGAATCA
>JARGOD010000018.1 GCA_029210205.1 Verrucomicrobiales bacterium
TCCATATAGCGAGATATTTTTAAGATTCAGACAAATATCCTCTCAATTTTGAAAAAGTTTTTAAAAGTAAGTTGCAGATGTTAAAATACTTGGTAATGTTGATTATCGCTGAAACGAAAACTCTGCTTCGAATTCGATGCCTTTTTCCATCCAACCTTTCAAAAGTGCCCTCACCCGAAAAGAGGATGATCGACGCACTGTCAGGGCCTCGGCGATTTTTTATTTCACACAAACAGACAGATCATCAATTTTGCTTCAGCAGAGTGCTAACTTGCTGAGCATCAAATTGGTCCATTGGTAAAGTTTGGGAGAAAATATCCGGCACCTTCCCTTGTTTATGAGGTTGTCAGGATATTCCTCCCGAGTTGAGGGGTAGTCGCAGTCCGGGTCATTGGCAGGTGTCCGGGCTGCGACTCGTTTGTTTAAAGGCGACCGACTATTAACCGCGCTTAATAGTGAAAGTGACGAAGCTGTCGCTTTATCAAAGATCGGTTCAGGAGATAATCGCTTAACGATTTTCGATGATCTGATCTGTTCATTTCACCGCAGATTGTCGGGGAGGTCCTCGCTAAGGGCCGCTCAAACTCTGAAACGAAAATTGAACTCTATGAATATCACCTTTGTTACTGATACATACTCTCCTCAGGCGAACGGCGTTGCGACAACGCTGGAGCGCCTGGTAAAAGGTTTGCGTGAACGAGGTCACAGCGTCGATGTAATTCGGCCTGCCATTCTCGCCTGTGATGAGGAGGGATTGCAGGTTCCCTCTATCGGCCTTCCAGGATACAAAGAGGTTCGGTTCGGCTTCCCCATCAAGCTGGTGCTGCAGGCGCGATGGTATAAGCGTCGCCCCGATGTGATCTACGTGGCGACAGAAACCCCGCTGGGCGCTTCAGCTATCTCTGCGGCACGCGCCCTTGGGATTCCCGCTGCTTCCGGCTTCCACACCAACTTCCAGCAGTACATGGCCCACTACCAGGTCCCGCTGCTCGAGAAGGCGGCTGTGAAATACCTTCGTCACGTCCACAACCGCTCCACCTGCACCTTTGTTCCCTCCCGGGACGTCATCGCAGATCTGGATTCGAGAGGGTTTCGAAATCTGGAATTACTCCCAAAGGGCGTCGATACGCAATTTTTCTCTCCGAAGAAACGATCGCAGGCCCTCCGTCAATCCTGGGGTGCCCGTGAAGGAACGCTCGTCGGGCTTTATGTCGGGCGCATCGCTCCCGAAAAAAATCTCCCGCTCCTCGTGAAAAGCTTTCTCGAAATCCAGAAGCGCATCCCTGATTTTAAGGGCGTTTTTGTCGGGGAGGGTCCAAAATTGGAAGAGCTGAAGCGGGAATACCCGCAGTTCATTTACCCCGGTGTTCTCCGCGGGGAGGATCTTGCCGAGCACTACGCTTCGGCGGACTTGTTCCTGTTCCCGAGCATCACCGAAACCTTTGGAAATGTGACGATGGAGGCGATGGCAAGCGGCCTGGCGGTCGTGGCCTATGACTACGCGGCCGCTCGACAGCATATTCGGAACGGTGAGAACGGATTCATCGCTCCTTTTGATGATAGCGATGCCTACCTCGAACTGGCCATGAGTGCGGCAAACTCGGATGTCTCAGATATCCGAGAAAATGCCCGTGCCTCGGCTCGGAAGGTTCGATGGAAAAAGGTGATTAAGCGATTTGAAAAGCAGCTTTCGATTCTCGCCTCCGGGGAAACTGTCCTCCCGACTCCGGAGAGCCTCGAACTCGAAGAACTCAACAATGCCCTCTCATGAAAAAGAACGAATACCACAGTATCTTTATCTCTGATGTTCACCTTGGAACCCGGGACAGCAAGGCGACTGAAGTGATTGAGTTTCTCAAGGCGACACGCTGTAAGAAGTTGATTTTGAATGGCGATATCGTGGACGGTTGGGCGCTGCGAGGCGGCGGAAAATGGTTGCCTGATCACACCAAATTTGTGCGGACTGTCCTGAAAAAGATGGAGAAGCAGGGGACGGAAGTGATCTATCTTCGCGGAAACCACGATGATATCCTCGAACGCTTCCTTCCGATTAATTTTGGGAACCTGAAAATTGTCGATGAATACATCCACGAGACCCCACAGGGCGATTATCTTGTGGTTCATGGAGACGGGTTCGACTCAGTGACGACAGATCATCGATGGGTCGCCATTGCCGGTGCGAAAGGATATGAGCTTCTTCTCAGCGTGAACAGGCTCTACAACAAGTGGCGCGTCTTTCGCGGCAAGGAATACTATTCTTTGAGTAAGAGAATTAAGGAGAAGGTGAAGTCAGCGGTGAGTTTCGTTGATCGTTACGAAGACCAACTCAAAGAGCTCGCCATCGTGAAGCGCTGCCGGGGCATTATTTGCGGGCATATTCACACACCTGCCGATAAGGATCTCGACGGTGAAATACACTACCTGAATTCGGGTGATTGGGTTGAGTCGTTGACGGCTATTGTTGAAGTCGAGCCAGGCCAATTTGAATTGATCCATCACGACGAGTTCATGGCACGACAGGAGACCGAAGAGAGTCTCGTTGAGCATGAATCTGATTTTGTCGAGACTATCGAGGAAGATTCTGCTAAGGTTGTCGCGGCAGCGTAAGCAACAGGTTCACGTCCGCCGGCCATCTTGATATGCCTGATTCCACTCACCGACTAGGAAACTTCGATACGGCGCTTCGTGAGGCGCGGGAAAACGTCTTCCGGATGGCAAGCATCGCGGAACAGAATCTTGAAAGTGCAATCCGGGGATTGCTGAGTCGGAACGAAGAGCTCTGCAATGCCGCTATTGTCGAGGACGATGAGGTTAATTCGCTCGAGAAAAAGATCGATGCGGATTCATTCGAGATCCTGATGCGTTACAATCCTGTCGCCAGTGATCTGCGTGAGGTGATTGCGGGAATGAAAGTGGCGAACAATCTTGAGCGGGTTTCTGATGAAGCGCAGAATATCGCGAGGCGTGCTCGGAAGATGTTGAAACACCCGGAAATCAAAGAGGCTGCTCTGATTGAGCCGCTCTATGAGAAGGCGCTGAGTCTCCTGCGTGACGGAATGCGTTCTTACGTCGAAGGGGATACCGATCTGGGAATTTCCCTTTATGATCGTGATAAAGAGCTCGACTCTGATCATAACGATGTCATCCGAGAGTTAACCAAGCAAATGGACAGTGCCTCGGGGAGGATCAAATCGTTCCTTCATTTAGTCTTTATTGTCCGCAGTATTGAGCGGGTCGGTGACCATGCCGTCAACATAGCGGAAGACGGTATCTTTCTCGAGAGCGCCGCTGATATTCGTCACCTCGGGCCAAAACTGGCAGCTGAGGAGATCGACGCTCAGATCTAGGTAGGTGGAACTGAGGTTGCTGCCCGGACAGTGGAGAACAAGGAGAATAATGTTCTCGCCACGGGATCTATGGCCGAAGAGGGGCCTTCCCGAAACGCAAAACAGGGTTGAGTGAAACACTCAACCCTGTTGTCAAAAGATCGGCAATGTCTTTGCTGCCGAATGAAGGTCGAAGGGATTAACGCTTCGAGAACTGGAAACGCTTCCGTGCTTTCGGCTGTCCAGGCTTCTTGCGCTCCTTCTTACGGGAGTCACGAGTGAGGAGGTCAGACTCGCGAAGGGTGTCTTTCAACTCTTCATTCGTTTTGAGAAGGGCCCGTGCGATACCGAGCTGAATCGCTCCGATTTGACCAGTGACTCCGCCGCCCTTGGCGTTTACCGATACGTCATACTGGTTCACCGCATTCGCGACTTGAAAGGGAAGGAGAACCTGATTCTGAAGCGAAACAGTGCCGAAGTAATCTTCGAATGGTCGCTTGTTAATCGTGATTGTTCCGCTCCCGGGCTTCAGGGTAACACTCGCAGTTGACGTCTTCCGTCGACCGGTTGCTGAAAAGGATTCGCTCATAGCTCAATTACAGTAGAAAGATTAGACGTCGTAGGATTCAACTTCCTGGGCATCATGGGGGTGCTCGCTGCCGGCATATACCTTAAGCTTCTTCGAAATCTGGCGTCCAAGTCGGTTGTGGGGAATCATCCCGTTAACGGCCCGCTCAACGATGAGCTCGGGACGGCGCTGGCGGAGTTTTTCAACAGACTCGCGCTTCTGGCCCCCGACATAGCCGGAATACGAAGTGTAGATCTTCTGCTGCTCTTTGTTGCCACTCAACTTCACCTTGTCAGCGTTGATAACGACGACGAAATCTCCGCAATCAACGTGGGAAGTGAAAAGAGGTTTGTCTTTGCCCCTGAGGAGGCGGGCAGCAGCGACGGCGACTTCTCCAAGAACCTTATTCTCGGCGTCGATGACATACCACTTGCGATCAATTTCTTCAGCTTTTGCAGAAAACGTTTTCATTTCCGTCCTTTATTACTCCCAACTCCAATATCCGTTAGGCGCTGTCCACGTTCGATTGTGGTCTCAATTGCCGCCGAGGGAGCTGGGGAGCGGGAATCTAGGCGGTTTGGATCGCTTGTCAAGAGGTTGGAGAGCCGAAAAGTCAGCGAATATGAGAGAGCGGCAGAAGTAGTGCTCAAAATGGCTCTCAAACACTGGATTTCATGAGGCAGGTCTAAGGCGGGGGCGAGGTCGACCGTTCCAAATGTGACCCCTCTTCATCATGAAAAAACTCACTCTGCTTTGCCTCCTTTCGGTAATCTCACTTCCGCCATTACTATTTGCGTCTACTTCCGGCGAATCCGATAACCTCGGTGAGCCTCAAATAAGTCGGGGAATCACTCTCCCAACCTGGGAGAATGAAGAGATTCATGAGAGTTTTGATATTAGAATTTGGCCCAACGAGGTGATTCTCTGGCTTGAGCAGGAAAATTTAAGGGATTTGATCGCCGACCCTTCGACTCCTGTCGCTGAGCGCAACGAGTTGAAGCGCATTCTCGCGATGCAGAGGGCATGGCGAACTTCGTAAATCTCGTCATAGTAATCGATGCTCACACCAAGACTGCCCATTATTGCTTGCCTGTGCCTTGTTGCTATTGACGCAAGCGCAGAGGATCTGAATGACATTCTCGTGAGAAAAATCACCGCGATGCCTCAGGGTGGGGTCTACGCGTCTTATCGTCGGGAATTACCGGAGTCACAGCGTTTTGATGACCTCTACGAGACGGTCGATGAGTTGGGGCGGTCATTGCAAGTTGGACTGAATGGAAAATTAAAGGTCGAGCCTCGAAAAGCGTCAGGTTACAGTTTTTGTTCGAGCGCGACTTACCTCCTCTTTTGTGCCGTCCTTGAAGATTTGCAGAAGAACGGTCAGTTGAAGTTTCCCAAGCAGCTCAATCGCGAACTTGCCGATGTTGGAGGCTCCCGGGCGGTGATTCACGGGGAGTTCGACGGAGTCGGGCTCTTCGGGCACTGGAATGCAAATGGACCGGGGACGGCCCGTCTCTTCGAGCGCCTTGATCTGGGAAGCAATTTTGAATCGTTTTCAGAGGCAAAAGCCGGAGACTTCCTCAAAATTTTCTGGAACGAGAAGATAGGAAAGGGAGAGCGGGGGCATCTCGTCGTTTATTTGGGAGCCAATTCAGATGGAAGTGCCATTCAGGTCTGGTCGAGCAACCAGAATAACGAGGACGGATCTCACGGCTACGGAATGATGTGGATCGACCGTGATCGAATTCATCGAGCGGTTTTCTCGCGACTTGAGAGACCGGGAAATCTGGTAGGGTGGCTCGATTTTTCGGAAGAAGAGAAGACCTGCGACTATCTCGTGGGGATTTTGAAAAACCCTTCGAGCCCGGAAGAGATGCGAAAAGTCATCGGGCTGGGTGAGTGAAGGCATCATTGAGTGCTGCCGCTTCTCGATTACGATCGAACGGACGGCGTGACGATATCCGCGAATTTGAGCTGATTATGGTTAAGCTACTCGGTTAATATTTTTATCAAACACGTCAAATTTTTAGGTAATTTAAAAAATTATCATTAATTATTGTGAATAGTTAGGAAAGGCGTAATATTTCTGAATGCGAGAGGCCGAGCATTCGATCAACCAGAAATCGAACGATCTGAGTTCCCCCGGTGACGGGGTGGCGGAGCGTCATCATCATCGGCCGGGGATGGATTGGGTCCGTCCACTTGAAGAAGTGAACCGCGTCACGACTCCTTCCGGCGACGGGATTATTGTCGGGCCTTCAGATCACTACGATGTCGGGGAAATGCTTCGCCCCCACGTTCTGACTCGCGTCTTGAATCTCGGAAAATTCCGTTGCTCGTCTCTGGTTAGTTCTGACATGACCGGTTTTGGAGGACACTCGGTCCGGAATTATGGTGAAAGCGCTCTTGAGATGATCGGAAACCGCCTCCAGTTAATCCACTGTGGTGGAGATGTTTTGAGTAGGGATCTGAAGACTGGTTATTCTGCTGCGGTGAAGGGTGAGGAATCCGAGCGCTTCGAGAGTCTCGCCATGATTGGCGGCGATGAGGAGTTGGCTTCTTACGTGAAACGTCGCTCCGGGCAAGCTGATGATCTCGCTTACGTTCTGGCCGCTGAGGGAGAGTTTTACGGTGCCAGTCTCAGCTTTCATGCCCTGGGCTTGTCAGACCCTTCGGTTCTCACGGCGAATCAGAAATCTCATTTGTTCAGGACTTTGAAACAGGCTAATTTCATTGGAATTCGTGATGAGAATGGAGCGAGTTTTCTTGAGTCTGAGGGATTTGCGGTCAGAAAAATGCCATGCCCCCTCACTGTTCTGCCGCAGGTAGGCGCCCGCCAACTGCGCGAGCATCGCGATTGCGATTCGCTTGAGGAACTTCGCCGCCGATTTCCAAATGGTTGGATTGCGGTCGAGGTCAGCAAGGTTGTCAGCAGTCAGAAAGAGCGCCTCTCCCATGCCTTGCGGGAAGTCGCAGAGCGCGATGGTCTTGGTCTGGTCTTTTTCGAGGCCGCTACCGAAAGTCCGGGGGGGAGGTCTTCCAAAGTCCGTTCCTGGGTTGATCTTTTTCCGGAATGGAATGCGGCGGCATTTGGTTCGGCAAATATCTGGGATGTTGCGTCGATGCTTCTTCATTCGCGCCTCTACTGCGGAAGCGATCTTGATTGTCGCATCATCTGCATGTCTGGCGGCGTTGCGCGGCTCAATATTCCGTCGGGCAGCCAGGCTGCGCTCAGCTATTGCGAACTTTGGGAGCACGATGAGGTGCCGATTGAATTCGCTGAGGAGGAAGACTGGATCGTTGCGCTCGATGAAGCATTGTCAGTGGATCTCTCCGTTCTCCAGCAGCATTCGATTTTTCTCCATCGCGAATACATGGATGCGCTTTCGGCTTTCTGTGATGCGACGGGAGTTTATCAGCGTCTTACCGCAGAACGTGCTGAGACTGTCCATGAGCGGGTTTCCGCCGAAATGCACCACTTGCATGATGAATGGTTGAGTGATGAGGATAGCCTTCAGCGTTTCAGACGTCTCAACCGGCATTCTCCCACGAGAAAATTGCGTCGTGCCATGGGGAAAAAATTCGGGCAGGGCAGGAATGCGGCAAGGGCTTCCCGCTAGATTTGTGGCAGAGGGCTGCCTCCGTCCATGCGGGAACGATTGCATCCTTGCTTGCCCCGTCCAGAGTGGCGCTCTACAATGTGAGTCCCCGATAAACTGGGTCGCAGAAGCGGTCTCACCAATTATCGGACGCCCTGATTTTGCATGCGTCGCTACGTTCTGACATTTCTTTATATCGGCGGAGGTGTATCGCTCCTCGTCCTCACGCTGTTTTTTCTGGGTGTGTTTGAGCCGATGACGGAGTGGCTTCGTTCCAAGTGGACAAGTCAGGGGATTCTCAATTCCGAAGATCCTCTGCGATTGAAATGGCTTGAGGGACTTATAATAATCACGTTGTCAGGGGGGGTGGCGTGGTGCGTCATCGACGTGACCAGTCCGTCGCAAAAGGTTCTCATCATTTTCTGCACGGTGCTTCTCGTGCTGGGAATTTCTCCGACCCTGGCGCTTCACAATGTCATCTTCGATCCGTTTTCCTCCCTCACCGCCGTCGCTCTCGCCGCCGTGGCGGGTTTCGTTTTCGCCGGCACGGAGCGGGGAATGCGGAAAAGAGTCCTCGAAAATTTGATCGGTCGACGCGTTTCCCATCGAACATTCAATGATTTGCTGGAAGCCGATGACCCTCCCAATTTCAGTGGAGTTTCTCATGAGGTCACGGTGGTGACCTGTCGCCTCTTCAATCATGATGAGATGCAGGCAAAGCTCAAACCCGCGGATCTCGTGAAAATGAGCAACCTGTTTTTACGCAGTGTTTCCACCTTTCTCACGGGTCGGGGTGCTTATCTCGATGAGTCGGGTCCGGAGTTGGTTCGCGGCTATTTCGGAATGTTGAAGCCCTCGGAAACTCATGCGGTTGAAGCCTGTCGCGCGGCTCTCGAACTGCGATCACGTCTGCGGAACCTCAGCCATGAATGTGAGACCCGGTGGTTTCAGGGATTAAGTTACGGCGTCGGGATAAGCTCGGGACCGATGACAATCGGAGTTTACGGAGCCGACGAGCATTACTTCTTCAGTGGGATTGGTGCAGAGACTGATTATTCCCGCCGGCTCGCTCATGCGAATGGACGCTATGGGTCGGATCTCCTTATTGGTCCGCAGACTTATCATTTGGTGCGGGAGGCATTCGAAGTGAGGCCGATGGAAATGTTTTTTGACCCGGAGTCAAAACTCATGACTGAAATCTATCAACTGCTCGCTCCCGCAGACAGCTTTTCTGACGTCGAAAAGGAGAAGCGTGACCTCTATTGGAAGGGTATCATATTTCTTCGCGAAGAGAAGTTTGAGGAGGCGCTTGATCACCTCAGCCGGGCCCGGAGTTCAGGGATCGATGATGGTCCTCTCGAGTTCTTCATTTCCAGGGCGCAGTCCGGTCTCGCAGATTCATCGGGCGAGGGGAGTGAAGTGACACCGGGCAAGCATGCGAGGTTGATCAATCTCATGTGAGGAGCGTAGTAATCACCATGGCGAACGTTGACTATCCTGATCCTGTTAGAGCTCTTATTGTGCATCTGAAGCAGTTGCCCGGGATCGGTCCTAAGAGCGCCGAACGGATTGCGGTGTGGCTCATGCAACAGGGAGAAGAAGTCTCCACTCCATTCTCGGAGGTGATGGAATCTGCCGGTAGGGAAGTGATCGAGTGCCGGCTCTGCGGATTTTTCTCCACTCACGAAAAAGGATGTGCGGTCTGTGATGGATTGCAGCGTGATGGGTCACTCCTCTGCGTCGTCGAGCAGCCAACAGATATATTGCCGCTGGAGAGATCAGGCGCGTTTCGTGGTCACTATCATTCACTTCGTGGAAGGATTTCACCGCTTGATAATATTGGTCCGGAGGAACTGCGAATCCGTGAGCTGTTGGATCGCCTTCGAGCCGGAGCCTTCACTGAAGTGATTCTCGCGCTGAGTTCTGATGTCGAAGGCGAAGCGACGGCTAACTATATTGCTGAGTTATTGAGAGGGATCGAAGGAATCTCGGTGACCCGGTTGGCTCAGGGAATGCCTGCCGGTGGCGGTCTCGAGTCAGCGGATGAACTGACCTTGATGCGGGCCCTGCAGGGCCGGGTCGGCCTTGGTTAGCCTGCGGAAAATTTCTCAAGGTGCTTCGGCAACAACCTGTTCAGCAAATTCAGGAGTTAGCGTCAAAGACATCTGCTTCAGTCCACGAAGGACAACGACTTCGACAGCGTCTCCGGCTGTGAGAAGGTGGATCGTTTGTGTGAGGTCATCGAGATCGGGGACTTCGTGTCCGCCCACACTCAGAATGACATCTCCCGGGAGGAGCCCTGAGGCATCTGCGGGTGAGCCGGGACGGACTTCAACGACCTGCGGTGTTTTTGCGCGGTCTTCAAAGACAAGTCCGACCCACACTCGACCGGTGCGATTATAACGTTCGAATTCAGTTAAAAGCTTATGAAGGCAGGACGCGGGAATGGCATGGGCTTCGCCCTCGACTGATGATGAGACCTCGGCGAGAATCCCGAAAAGCTTTCCCTTGCCGCAGACGAGCGGAGTGCCCGGATGGCAAAACTCTTCGGCGTCGGCGACGCGAACCCGAAGAAGAGGGGAGGAAAGTGGCTCACCGCGGATGCTATATTCTTTCCCTGCCACCGTGGTCGGACAACTTGAGCCCGGTTTCCAACAGTGGAGCTTCTCGCCGGCTCCGGGGAGCGGGAAGGTTGCTAATTCGGGGACTGTTAGCCCACTGATCGGACTGGAACTTTGAATTAAGCAAAGGCGATGCGATTGATCGAAATGAATGATCCGGGATGAGATTTCATTTCCTCCTACCTTCAATGTAACCCCGGTATCCTCGGGTAGGGTGATCGATTTCGGGGCCACGCCAATAAACCACGAATCGTTTGTTGTCGGCACCGCCGGAGTCCAGTTCGAGGGCGACCATTGAATAATGACCTCCTTCTCAGCCTCATCGGCACAGAGCGGCGACAAGGTTACCAGTATCAAAGCAAGCGCAGCCTGGCGAATGATGGAGAGTGCCATGTCTCCCGGAATTAAAGTTCGCGAAATCCCCGGGCGGCGCCTGCGGTGAGAATGCTACTGTTCTGCTGAAGCGCCTCGCCGGGAATACGGCTTGATGGTTTCGGGAGTGAGAGCTCGATCACTTCGTCTGTCGTTCCTTCAAACCGGGGAAGCGTCGATGGGAGCGTCTCCACTTCAGCAACGGAATTTTCAGCGGACACGGTCTCACCCGGCTGGAAGGCGACGAATGCTCCCACGGTGAGGGCTGCGGCGCAGGCGGTGGCTGTTGCGGGGATTGCCCAGCGATTCGGGCTCATCTCATCGAGCCAGAGGGACGCCCGTTCGATTAAGAGAGACCGGGCGGAGCCTTTCAGGAGCTCGGAACGCTGTCTGTCTTTAAAGTCCTCGGAAAATTGCTGGAAGTATTCCTCTCCTGGCGATTCATAGCGTTTGAGGCGGAGGAGCTTTTGTACGTCTTCAGAGTCTTTCATCGAAAATACCGGGGCAAGTGAGAAGTTACGAGGATCAAGGTTGTAATTCAACGACAGATCCAACTTTCCTTGCGCCTCGAAAATCACTTTCGAAAATCGTCTAGATAGGTTTGAAGCTGTCGATGGGCGTAGAAGAGACGTGACCGGATCGTTCCTTCAGAAACCCCCAGAATCTTTGAGATCTGTGCGTGGGGCATTCCCTGAATGTCGAACATGGTGACCACTGCTCTGTGATCTTCTGACAGCTCCTGCATTGCCATGTTCAATCTTTCCTGTAATTCAGAGATGTTTGCTTCACGAACGGGATCAGACTTGCTGGTCGCTTCAATAAAGTCGGGATCATTCTGGATCGCCATGTCGACATCGTCGAGGCTCATGCCGCGTCGTCGGTTCCTCTTCTTGAGGAAATTCAGCGTCATGTTCGTCGCGATCGAGTAGATCCAGGTGTAGAAAGTCGACTTGCCTTTAAAGCGCTTCAGGGCGCGATACGCTTTTGCAAAAACATCCTGTAGGACATCGTTCGTGTCCTCATGATTTGAGGTCATGTGGTAGACCAGCCCGTAAAGCTTCGGGGTATACTTTCGCACCAACTCATCGAACGCCTCGGTGTCGCCGTCCCGCGAGCGGTCGATGAGATCCTGGTCGGGATCGATTCTGGGTGGTTTTCTCTTATCGCTCATGGAGCGTTTCCGGTCAGCCTCGGCGTCAGCCACATCCTTTGCACGAGCCGGTTCAATCGCAACGATATTCTCGGTCGGTTCAGGGTATGTGAGTTTGTTAGGCATTGGGTGTTTCAAATTTAAGCCACTGTCCAAAAACCGTTTCCGGTTCACTTATGATTGCCTCAACCCCCTCGTTAGTGACAATGTTTCCGTTAGGGTCGAGAATGATGAGGGTCGGGTAGCCCGACACCTGATACGTTTCCATGAGAGTTTTTGATGCCTTACGTCGTGCTCCCGGAACGGATGGCCATTCCATCCCTGAATCTCGAATGTAGCGACGTTTGTCGGTATTCGATCTGTCAAAATTGACGAGAACGACCTCAAATCCCTCGTCGAGATGATCATCTCTGAATTGCTTCAGAAGTGGAGTGAAGGCACGGCAGGGGGCGCACCATGAAGCTGAAAAATAGAGGCCGATATATTTTCCGGCGAGACCGCTACTGTCTATTTTTTTGCCCTTCGAATTCTCAAGCTTTTCGGGTAGAAAATTCGGGCGCACCAACTCTTCTGCCGTCGACGCGGATGCTGAGAGGGCTGTAGCGAAGCAGATGAGAAAGAGGCTGCGTAAATTCATTTGGGTGCGGTTATATGAGATATGACGAATGAAGCGATCACTTCTTTCAGTAAATACGGAGCTTTAGCCTCTATTCTTAGTGGAATCGGCGGTCCGGCCTCCCTGAATGAAGGGAGGTGAAGAGGGTTGATTGCCCTGCCTGAAAATGGCAAAGATCTGCTATGCAGCAAAAGTCTTCACTATCCTCACTCACCGGTCGACGCGACTTCTTTCGTTCGAGCAGTCTACTCGCGGGGGGAGGAGTGTTGCTCGGCTCCACTTCTGCGAAGTCGGAAGTAGAGCCCGTCGACAAAACCTTCAAGCTCTGCCTCAACATGTCGACGATCCGGGGTCAGGAACTCGATGCGGCTGAGGAGATTGAAGTGGCTGGAAAGGCCGGGTATGACTCCATTGAGCCGTGGTTTCGTCGCATCAATGCCTATGTTGAGGGTGGTGGATCGCTCAAGGACTTGAAGACAAGGATCGACGACTATGGGCTCACTGTTGAAAGCGCGATTGGCTTTGCTCCCTGGGCGGTCAGTGATGAGGCGCAGCGTGCGGCAGGCCTTGAGGAGGCGAAACGTGATATGGATACTCTGGCCCAACTGGGCGGAGTAAGAATCGCAGCCCCTCCGGCAGGAATCAAGAAGGGTGAGGTCGTAGATCTCGACGATGTCGCGGACCGGTATCGTGCCCTTCTTGAGCTTGGCGATGAAATGGGGATCGTTCCTCAGGTAGAAATGTGGGGAGGTCATCCGACGATTGGCACGGTGGAAAAAGCTCTCTATGTGGCAATCCGCGCCGGACATCCAAAGGCTTGTTTCCTTGGAGATGTCTATCACACCTACAAAGGCGGATCTTCCTTCGATTCAATTCTTCTCATGGGCCCGCAAGCGTTGCAGGCCTATCACATGAATGATTATCCAGCTGATCCTCCCCGCGAGACGATCAAAGACTCTGATCGTGTTTTCCCCGGTGATGGAATTGCTCCGATTTCCTCCATTCTGAAAAAGTTCAAAGCGGTGGGTGCATACCCGGCCTTATCGCTTGAGCTTTTTAATCAATCATACTGGGAAATGCCGGCTCTTGAGTGTGCAAAGCTCGGCCTCGAGAAAATGAAAAATGCGGTAGCTGCCGCGTCCTGAGTTACCGTTCGCAACGATAGACAAACGCAGGAGGAAGATTCCTCCACGCTGTGGGGCTTTGCTCGACGGTGGAAAAGTGCTGCTTCAGGTATTTGCGGAATCGCTGTCCTGCCGGAAGGAGAAGTCCCTGCCAATAGGCAAACGTCGCGAACTGCCCGCCTTTGGGAAGGACTTCGAACATCGCATCGAGGAATTCATCCTGAATCTCTGACGAAAAAGAAGCCCATGGGAGGCCGCAGACGATCGCGTCCACTTTCGTAATGCCGGCTTCTTCGCAAATAGCGGCAACGCGGCTCACGCAACTCTCGTGGAGGTCGACTCCGGGGCAGCGGTTGCGGGTAATCTCTGCAAGAACAGGATCTCTTTCGATGGCAAAAAAATTGCCGCCCGGTTTGAGATGACTCTGCACCGCTTCCGTGAAAACTCCGGTTCCGGCTCCAAATTCGACAACGCAGTCGATCGAGTCCCAGTCCATCCACTCAAGCATGAGGGCTGCCAGTTCCGGCGAGCTCGGGGCGACCGCGCCAACCTGCCCTGAGTTTCGCAGGAAAGCGCGGAAGAAGTGACGATGGTGCGACATCAGGATTCAGTTTTAGAAACGGAGACGTCCAGATTCATTTGGACGAGATCTCCCATTGTCTCGCAAGCTGAGAAAGCGGTTGTCTCATGATATTCGTTTAGGCCTTCGCGCAGAGAGAGGATGTGTTCTGCCGGCGCGATATCATCCGGACGCATCGTTCTCCAGAAATCCTTGAGTCGGTTATGGGCCAGTCTGATCCGGCGGTCCATGAGGGTGCGTTCCTCGTCCTGATACTGTCGCATTGTCTTGTAGTTGATGCGTTCAGTGCAAAGTCCCACCGCCTGAGCATTCTCCTCAAAAAACTGCGGAAGATACATCTTGGTGTATCCCATGTAGCTCTGCTGATCGAAGTCAATCGCGCGGACACGATACTGGGCGTCTTCGAAATCGGGTGTGATGTCGACGACGTAATTGTAGCTTCTCATGTCACCTAACAATCGCATGAAACTACGTTCGCTGAACTTCACGAACTCCTTCGCAACTCGAACCAAATTTGTGTCCTCACGCTCAAAGTAGTCGCGGATGAAGATGTCGCCGGGCACCCCTGCAATATGCTCTTCGATAAGGGTGTCGCCATTGACGAGGTAGTTGATCCGGTTGGGTGAAAGAATGTGCTCCAGCTCAAGTCCGTAGATACGCGACGCATCTGCGATCTTCACATAGAAGTGATCGTAGTTGTCATTGTATTGGTTCACGATACGAACACGGAAAGGGCGGGAATTTCCGAATTCGCAGAAGTCGACCCGCTCCATGATGAGGTGCTCACTGACCCTTACGTCGTTAGTTTTAATGAGAGAGTAAATCCGGATGAGCTTTTCGCTCATCTCTTCCCGAATCGAGGGCTCGTAGTGAGCGGTCTTCCAGAGAGTATCGTTGCCCTCGCGGTCGAAGAGGGGATACAAAGCCGAGTAGCGATGCAGGTCATCGTAGACAACCGGAATATCGAGCGAGCGCTGGTAGTTGCCCAGATACTCACCGAGCAGTTCACTGACCGGGTAGAACTTTTTCTTTTTTAGAATAACACTCACGTTTTTCCCCGGGTTCAGTGAGCTACGTTCGGTCAAACGGCAAAACGCTCAAGTCGCTTCCTACATGCCCAGCCCATATCGGAGGAGGGCTTCGGATTCCTTCCAGACCGTGGGAGAAGTGCTGCCGAGAATAACGGCAACGACGTTGCGGCCGTTGGCGCTCCCTGACGAGACGAGGCAACGACCCGCGGCATTGGTAAAACCCGTTTTAGCACCGGTGCAGTAGGGAAAGTTGCGAAGAACCAGATTTGTATTCGAAATCGAAGTCGTCCGACCATCCGAGAATCGGAAGACCATTCCTTTTGTGCGAACCGCATCCCGCACCGTGGGATTTCGAAGCGCGGCCTTCCCAAGTTTGGAGAGGTCGCGTGCCGTCGAGTATTGACCTGCCGGAGTCGGGAGGCCGCTCGCATTGGTGAAATAGGAATTATTCATTCCCAGTGACCGGGCCCGCCGGTTCATATTGGCGGCAAAATTAGAAACACTTCCGGAATGATCGCGCGCGAGGGCGCGGGCGATGTCATTGCTGCTTCGCACGAGTACCGCTCGGAGGAGTTCACTTCGAGTGTATGTTTGCCCGGTCTTGATTCCCATTTTCGTGGGTTCTGCCCAGGTATCGGGGTCCTGAATGGTGATGATTTCGTTCAATCCCCCTCGCTCGGCTATCATGATTCCGAGAAGAAGTTTTTGTGTGCTTGCCACCGGCATCCGGCTGTCGGCATTTTTTTCAAATAAAACCCGGCCTGAGCCATCCACAAGAATAGCGGCTCGCGCCGTGATTTTGGGAGGTGGGCTCTGCAAGTTTGCGGATCGCCCCCCGAAATTAACGGCGAGAGGATTAGGATATCTGTTTGTTTCCCGTCCTTGAGATGTTTCCGTCTCCACCGTCGAACTGCCATCTTCGGAGACCTGAGCCCCGATCGACATGGGCTCATCCGAAGTCGACTGGCAACCTGTCTGGCTAAATAATAGAGAAACTCCGAGGGCCAGGGCGGAAAGGGCCATTGCCGGTCGTGAACTGAATATGGTTTTGCCTCTCATAGTCGAACGGCGCAGGCTAAGCGATTTTCAAAAAAAATCATTTAATCGTTTTCACTCATCGAACGAAAAACAGCTTCAATCTCGGGAGAGGATTCGGCCCCCCGATCAATGGCTGCATAGTAGTGCCTTCGGGCGAGCTCGACTTTTGGCGGCTTGAGATCGAGATAACTGACCGCGAGATTATAGTGGGCGTCTGCGAAATCCGGATCGGTTTTAACCGCCCTCTCCAATTCAGTGATAGAAGCTTCGATCCATCCATAGGAACGAACGACAGCGGCGAGATAGAGGCGTGACCTGGCATCGGAAGGGTCTTCATGAATCGCCCGGGTCAGAGAAGAGATTGCCAGTTCAAGTTCTTCCCGTTCGTAGTGAATGATTCCGAGGGTCTGCCAGTTCTGGGCAATCGAAGGGTTTATTTCCAGTGACTTACGTAGATTTCCAGAAGCGGCAAGCAGATTTCCAAGCTGGTGTTCAGCAACCCCCAGATTGGCATATCCAAGCGCATTGCCGGGTGCCTCCTTCACCAGTTGGAGATACAGTTCCCGGGCCTTTTCCCAGTCCTGTCTCGCTACCGCCTTGGCACCTTCTTCTGCGACAGCGAAGACTTCGGGGGGCAGTTTTGACTGACCCTCGACGAGGCCGACGATCATGGTCGCATCGGATTCCGGTGTCTTCTCAGGTTCGGAAGCAATTGAAGGAGGATCCTGCTGAGCAGCCGGAACGGCGGGGTTCTCGTTATTCCGGATCAAGTTCACCGCACTGGTGACGGCTTGTTTTGAATCCTCTTCTCCGGATTCCGCCTCCTGCTCGGCAATTCTCGGCGCCTTAGTCGGTTCGACCGGTCGCGCGATCACCCGTTCCTCCGGAGCCCCGTCAAAAGCTTCAGAGGGTTCGAGAGGCGCGGCATTGCGCTGGGTCAAAACGAACAGGAGAATATGAATCGCAGCAACAATGAGCACGATAACAATGAGGAATTTCGATTTCATTTAGATTAGCTAATAAAAATCCGATTTTCTCTTGCGCATCCGCTAATTTAAAGAATGTTCCTATTAACACTGTTCAAAATGAAACTTACGGCACGCCAACAAGAAATTCTTGATTACCTTCAATCAGTTCATCGCCAGTCAGGTATCATGCCTTCGACCCGGGAAATCCAGGAGCATTTTGGCTTTGCAAGTCAGACTGCTGCGGTGAGCCATCTGCGTGCTCTTGAGAAAAAGGGAGCCATTATTAAGAAGGATCGTAAGGCTCGCTCACTTCAACTTGCGGATGCAGCAGATCGGGAGCCTATCGTCGATGTTCCTATCTACGGCGCGATCCCGGCTGGTTATGCCGATGATACGATGCCGGATGCGGACGGAACACTTTCTGTGGATGTCCGGTCGATGGGATTGAGTGAGCGCTCAAAGGCCTATGCACTGAAAGTTCGTGGCGAGTCGATGATTGATGCCCATATCATGGATGGAGATCATGTTGTATTAGAATACCGCGAACCGCGTGATCAGGACATCGTCGCAGCCCTGATCGACGGGGAAACAACTTTGAAGCGTTTTGTCTCGAACGGACGGAAGCCCTACTTGAAGGCAGAAAATGAAATGTTCCCGGACCTTATTCCGGCACAGGAACTGTTGATTCAAGGAGTCATGGTCGGCCTCGTCCGAGGTGCGACCCGACGATGGTAACCAGTGGTTACAAGTGGTAGGCGCTGGTAGGCGCTGGTAGGCGCTGGTAGGCGCTGGTAGGCGCTGGTAGACGCGGGTTGGCGGAAGTAATCGGCGCTAGCCGGACGACTCTGTCGATAAATTACTCGCGCCTGGTCTCGTGACGGTTTTTTGTCGCGGTTCTTTTCCGTGTATCATTTTCGCTGGTGGGCTCGGTGAAAGTTGTCCATGATTCCGATTATGTCGGGTCTTAATCACTCATTAACTGGTATCGTATTCGCGGCTGTTTTGGTTGCGAGTTTGGCCTCCGCTGAAATTCAAATTGAAACGGTCGCGGGGACAGGAAGCCGCGACTACTCAGGAGATTCGGGGCCTGCGGCAGAGGCAACATTAAATAATCCTTTTGGAGTTATTGTCGCTCCTGACGGGGATATAATTTTCTGTGATACAGGGAACCATGTGATTCGGCGAATCTCACGAGCTTCGGGTGACATCGAAACGCTGGTGGGGACGGGCGAAATTGGGTTGAATGGGGATGAAGGAGATCCCCTCCAAGCGTCCCTGCATGAGCCTTACGAAGTTAGATTTCATCCTAGCGGCGACCTTTATTGGGTTGAGATGAAAAATCATGTGATTCGCCGCCTCGATGCGAGGACCAATAAAGTGGAGCGCGTCGCAGGGACAGGGAAGAGTGGATTCTCCGGAGACGGCGGTCTCGCAGTCGAAGCGACAATGAATCGCCCGCACTCGATCCAGTTTGATGCCTCAGGTGAGACTTTGCTCATTTGCGACATCGGGAATCATCGAATTAGAGCAGTTGACTTAAGCTCAGGAATTATTTCGACCTGGTGCGGGAATGGAAGCGCGGAGGCAACCCCTGACGGTGCTCTTGTTAGTTCAAAGACACCCTTAAAAGGTCCTCGTGCTCTCGATCTTGCCCCGAACGGTGATTTATGGTTGGCGCTCCGTGAGGGCAATCAAGTGTTTCGAATCGATGCGAAAGCAATGACTCTTCACCATATCGCGGGAAGCGGGAAGAAGGGATTCCATCCCGAACCGCGATCCGCGCAGGATGCCGAACTTTCGGGTCCGAAAGGAGTTGCGATTTCGCCCGATGGAAAGTTGGTTTATCTCGCGGATACGGAGTCCCACACCGTTCGGGCAATCGACTTCAGAGGAGATGAACCTGTTGTTCGATTGATTGCAGGGACTGGTTCGAGGGGGGATGGCCCTGACACTCCTGATCCCCTGGTCTGTGAAATGAATAGACTCCACGGCGTGGGAGTTGATCCCGTGAATGGCGATCTTTACATCGGCGATTCGGAAACCAATAAGGTAAGAAAAGTCAGCGGCCTTCCCGGCGAGCTTCCAATGGCGAGACGGAGCCTCAAAGAGTATGAAACTGATGAATTTTTGATCGATGGTAGAGCGTGTCGCGTCACGAAACCCACAGTGCCGGCGGAGGGAAATCCATGGATCTGGCGCGCTCGATTTTACGGTGCATTTCCTGCGGTCGATGAGGCTCTCCTCGCTGAAGGATGGCATGTTGCCTGGATTGATGTGGGGCATCTTTTCGGAGGCCCTGAAGCGATGAAGACCTTCGATCAGTTCTACTTGTCTGCTTTAGAGCGTTACGACTTGAAGAATACGCCGATCCTTGAAGGGTTCAGTCGGGGAGGGCTGGCGGCGACAAACTGGGCGATTCAGAATCCGGGCAGAGTGGCGGGACTTTACCTCGATGCGCCGGTATTGGATATCAACAGTTGGCCTCGGCAAGCTTCCGATGAGTTGTATTCAAAGGCATTGGATGCGTATGGATTGGATGAAGCGACTCTGGATGAATGGAGAGGGCCCTTAGACCGACTCGAAGCTCTTATCTCTGAAAAAGTCCCCCTCTTTCTCGTTGCCGGTGGAAATGATAAGGTGGTTCCCTACAATGAAAACGGAGGGCGCCTCGAGAAATTCTACCGGGCGAAAGAGGGGGCGATCACGACACTGATAAAAGCTGGCGCCGGTCATCATCCGCATTCGCTGCATGACCCAAGTAAAGTCGTGGAGTGGGCAAAATCACTCGTCGAGTAATTCGTCACTTCCCCTGAATCAGTTTGAGTAACGATCTCGCAGGGACGCCGGAATGAATGACCATCTGTAAATTACGATCATGGCGATCGTCTTCCTCGTAGTAGATCGAGTTCGTCGCCGAAGCAATGCCGACCAGATTTCCCCGCTGATCGA
Organism: Verrucomicrobiales bacterium; assembly: GCA_029210205.1. Classification (GTDB taxonomy): domain Bacteria; phylum Verrucomicrobiota; class Verrucomicrobiia; order Verrucomicrobiales; family DEV007; genus Arctic95D-9. Next base: position 19,943 of record JARGOD010000018.1, read on the forward strand.
AAATCCCTGATCCGCTCGAACCTCTCGCAAAGGGAGCGGTCACCTCAATCCTGAGAGCGCGTATCTTGGGGGTGATTGAGAAACGGGAGATTTCGCCGGAAGTGAAGGTATAAAAATGAGCGTCGGGGTGAGAAACAATTCCAATCGGATCGCCTACTGAAGAAGTCGGGGAGACTGGTAAAGGGTCTAATCCTTTCTCAACCTCTAGCTGAATCACGGCAAGATCATTTTTCCTATCGCTGGCAAGAACCTTGCGAATCGGGAAAACCCTTTGCTGCTGGTCCATTGCAGCGAAAATTGAGGCTCTTTCAAACTGCAGCACATGGTAATTCGTCGCGACAATGCCATCTTTTGAGAGGGCAACTCCTCCTGCCAGATTAGTCCGCCATTGTTCGCCTGAGTCGGAAAGATAAAGGTGTCCGATGATGAGAGTCGCATTTTTCGCCAGCTCATAGAGTTCCTGTTTTGATAGCTCAGAAGTTCTCGGCGGATGAAGTTTTAGATCGGGGATCCCGCGCCTTTCTTCCTTTAGCTCCCTTCTCAGTGCGGCAGCATTTAATCCCCCTGATCCGCCCGTTTCCTTCAGCGCAATGATCTGTTTGAGGAAGCTTTTCCTGATCGCCGCGTCATCGATTACCGGCTCCTCTCCGGAAAGCGAATCCGCCTGTGAGAGGGCGAACAAAAACAGGATGAGAAGCCGTGGCATGGGTCTAAAGAGATGACGCGACGAGATCTGCAAAGTCGCGTTTCAAAATTTCTATATCTGGACCGCCACTGTCTCCAAGGAGAAGACCATCAATGCTCGCAATGGGTTGTATCTCCCTGATCGATGAAGTCAGAAACGCCGCTTCAATTTCATCAAGTCTTGCCAGTTCAATGGGTGTTTCACTTATCACTATTCGGCGGCTCCGTGCGAGGGAGAGTAGCTTTTCCCGGGTAACCCCGGGAAGGCAACCTGACGAAAGTGGCGGCGTTTTCCAGCCTCCTTCAATCCGAACAAAAATATTTGACCAGGTCCCTTCACAAAGTTCACCCATCGTATTTGTCCAAATTGCTTCGTCGGCACCTACTGCCTTGACGTGACGGGTGGCGACGGCATTTTCGCCATAGCTCAAGGTCTTAAAACCACAAAGAAGGCTCCGCTCATTTCTAACGAAGTTTCCAGTCACGACATTTGCCGTTTCAGGATGAGATGGGCACTCGGACGACTGATAGAAAATTGATGGTGCATCGACTCCGCCGGTGAGCGTGATTCGAACACGACAGGTTTGTGCTTTTTCCTGCTCATTTGCGAGGAGGAGACGGTTTATCGATTTCGTGGCTTCGTCGAGTGACGGTGCTTCAATTCCCAACGCTTCACCGCCTCGCTTCATCCGTTCGATATGCTCGGACAAAGCAAACGGCCGGCCCTGATAAACTTTGATCGTTTCGAATAAGCCGTGGCCCTGAACGATGGCCGCATCATTCAGGCGGACGACAGGAAGGCTCGAAGATACGAGCGCGTCGTTCTGAAGAATGTAGAAGGTGGTTGTAGGGCCGGTCTTCATTGACTTTACAAACCTTTCCGGATGGAGTTGCCTTTGCAACTGCTGATCTTCCTTTTGCGGGGCGGCGTCTTTTCATGATCGGTGCGCTTCTTACTCCATTGTTTTTCGCCTTTTCAGCGGTCACTGGCCAGCGCGTTGCAGTTCGCCTCGGAGCCGTTCGGGGGAATTTTGTCCGCCTTGGTATCGCGACGACGATTCTCGGACTTCTCGTCGCAGTTTTTTGGCCTCAATCTTTAGATCTCGAAACCTTCAGCTGGTTTTTTGTGAGCGGCTTGATTGGATTCGGGATTGGAGATGTTGCCCTGTTTCTGGCTTATGAAAGGCTCGGAAGTCGACTCACGATTCTCTTAAACCTCTGTCTTGCGCCTCTTTTCGCGATGGCGATGGAATGGTTTTGGCTGGGGAATGCCGTTTCAATTCAGGTCATTTTCTGCGCTGCCATGATTCTGACCGGGGTGACGATGGCGATTCGTCCGGGGGCAAAAGCGCGACAAAAGATCGAGCGTCGGGGGAATTTTCTCTTTGGCGTTTGCATGGCCGTAACTGCTGGGTTTGGCCAGGGGACTGGAGCAGTAATCAGCCGAAAGGCAGAGGAGGTTGCTCTCGTGAACGGGATCATGATCAACGGTATCAGCGCAGCGTTTCAGCGGGTTTTTGCGGGGCTCATTTTTGCCGCGGTCGCGATGGCGGTCGTTCGGTGGGTCATGAAGCGCCGATACCCTGAGACACTCCGTGAAACAATGAGGCCTGAACTGATTCCATGGCTTTTCGGGGCAGCGCTCTTTGGTCCGGTGATCGGAGTGAGCTGTTTCCAATGGGCCCTTCATTCGCTCGAAAGTGGAATCGTCCTCGCGATCACGGCGATGACACCCATCGTTTTGATGCCATTAGCAGCGATGACTGAAGGAGATCACCCTTCACGATTGGCGATTGTTGGCGCGATTGTCGCAGTCGCCGGAGTGGCTCTGCTATATCTATGGGCCTGACGCGGGTGCGTTGCGTTTTCTCTTGCCGCGGCCACGGGAAGCAGGAACGATCTGGCTTTAGAAAATGATGAAAGTTGCCCTGTTAGGAGCTGGCTGGTTTGGCCGCGAAGCCCATTTGAGAAATCTGATCCGAATGGATGATGTCGAGATTGCTGCAGTGAGCAGTCGAAGTGATGAAAGTCTCGAAGCGGCCAGAGAGCTCGTTGGTCCTGATTTGTACTGCTCAAAAGACTGGCGCGAGGTCGTCGCAATGGACGGTCTCGATGCCGTCATTATTGCCCTGACAAACGATCAGCATCACGCGGCGGCGATGGCTGCATTGGACGCAGGAAAGCATGTCATGTGTGAGAAGCCACTCGGATTAAATCTTCAGCAATGTGACGAAATAATCTCTCTTTCCGAGAGGAACGGTAAGGTGCTTCAAATTGGTCATGAGATGCGATTCCAGGCCCTCTACGGGCAGATGAAGCAGCGCATTGATCGCGGTGATGTCGGTGATCTTCAACTGATGTGGTGTCGGGAATTCCGCGGGCCGATGCGTCCCGGTTGGCGTTCGAGTGAGGCCTACACCGGCGGCACGATCCTCGAAAAAAATGTGCACCACATTGACCTTTTCAACTGGATGATGGATCGTCCTCCGCTTCGCGTTTCCGCCCACGGAGGGACCAATGTTCTGACAGATCGCGAAGGACTGGACAATGCTCAGGTCCTCATCGAGTACGAGGGAGGTCGACGGGCCTCCCTCGAACTTTGTTTATTCGCGCCCAAGGGAGGGGAATGCGAAATTGGTGTCTGCGGAGATGGGGGAAGAATCGATACGAGAAACCAGGCTCTCGAACTAACCTATCATTCTTTCGATGAACGTGATCCCGAGCAGTTGGTAATCACTGACGAAGGAGATGCTGCAAATTTCGTGGACAGCTCCGGGCGCGTTGATCGTGGGATCGGACCGCAGCTCGAGCATTTCATCGGCTGCGTTCGGACGGGAGAGACTCCCCTCAACGACGGCCCTTCGGCACGGCTTGCGGTTGCCGTTTGCCTCGCGGCGCAGGAATCAATCAAGCGCCGCGAGAGCGTCGAGATGAGTGAATTCGGTTAGTCGCTCAACAAACTGATCGCAGAGTCTTTCCGTGTCTTCTGTGATTTCCGTGGTTGGAAATTCCAATTCCCCTGGGCCGTGCAGGGCCTCCGGGGTTGAAACACGGAGGACACAGAAGTTTTCCAGCGTTTCGTTGTTCCGTCAGGCCGTCCCGAAGCCGACATCGCGGCGCGCGGTTGAAATTGAAATCGTGAACCCTCCCACGACATCAAGCAGAGCCAGGAGCATGAGAATTACGCAGGTGGAGTTCGCTGCAGGCGGATAAACGATGAACTGCACGAGGAAAACAAGAAACACGAGCAGCGAAAAGACGTGCTCGATGATCGCGCTGACGCTGGTGCGGGTCGCCTTGAAGAGTTCGAGATAAAGCAGGATGACGCCGGCAATGATGAGGAGGTCACTCATGGTCGCTTCCCACGGCACTCCGGAGGGCAGCGGCAGAGTGAAGACAGCTTCTGCATCCGGCCGCAGCGAGAGCGGGTTGTTGAGAATGATGACATTGAAGACGACGAGAATGATACCGAGCAGGGGGATTTGTAAGAGCAGTTTCATGAGGTGTAGGAAGTGAAGTCGTCGATATAGTCACGGATGATGTCTTTGACTGATTTCGGTTCCGGAACGCCGAGTTTGAGCGCCCGAGACCCATCCGTTGCGGTCGGCCAAGTGTCAACAATTGCCTGAATGACCGGATCGAAGTCGTCGACAACGATGCCGGGAGAAATTTGTCGTTCTTCGGCGACTTGCTCAAGCATCGTTAACCCTTCTGCGACTGAAATGCGATGGCTCGGGAGACCGAAGGCGCGGTCACTGCCGATCAGTTGTGGATCGGCATCGTGCAGGGCGATGAATGATTCCACCACATCTCGGTAACCGAGCATGGGATGGCATTGGTCGCGGTGAACCGGCAGATAACATGTCTCGCCATTGAGGGGTTCCCGAAACATACCGCTCGCCCAGCTTGAGGCTGCCGCGTTGGGGGCGCCGGGGCGAATGATGATGGTCGGAAGTCGGGCGGAACGGCCATCGAGAAATCCTTTGCGTGAGTAGTCATTGATCATCAGCTCTCCGATTACCTTACTCATCCCGTAAGTCGTGCGCGGCGTTTGCTTCGTGAGATCACCAACCGTGTCCGGCATGTCTTCACCGCCGTATGATCCGACGCTGCTGGCGAAAACAATCCGAGGGATTCCTGATCTTTCCCTGAGTGCTTCAAGGACATGGCGCGTGCCATCGAGGTTCACCGCGAGGGCATCGTCGAAGCGCTGTTCGCATTCTCCGCTCACCATCGCGGCGAGATGGAATACGGCGATGTCATCCCTGTCGATGGAGGAAAAGACGGAATCGCGATCAGTGAGGTCGCCACTTAAGAGGGTTAGGTCGGGAACATTACCCTGTTGAATGGCCGGAGAAAAATGGGAATCGAAGAGGACAATGGAATCGATTTTCTCCTGTTCCCCGGAGGGGCCGATAAGGCTGCCTTTCTCGCCGAGCCGCTTTGCCAGCTGACTTCCGATAAATCCACCTCCACCGGTGATAAGAACTTTCATTCGCGTTTCGTATTGAGATCTGAGAGCGTAGCTGCTGTGAAGATGAGTGAAACCACCTTGAGAGACAAGATTGGATTTATTGGCCTTGGAAATATGGGCTGGCCGATGGCCTGCCACTTGCAGGATTCCGGGGCAGAGATGGTCGTCTGGAACAGGAGCGAGGCCCGGTCGCTCGAAGCGGCGGAGCGCGGCATGCTCGTTGCGACCGACCCTGCCGCTCTCGCCAAAGCAGTCGGTGATGGGATCATTTGCTTCAACTTGACCCATAGTCACGTTGTCGAGGGGCTCGTCGAGACTATTCTCCCTTCGGTTGCCGCCGGTGCCTGTGTGATCGATTTTGGAACGACAGGCTATAATGAGACGCTCGGCTTTGCCGCTGCGATGGAAGAGCGCGGCGCTTTCTGGATTGATGCGCCGGTTTCCGGCGGGCAGGTTGGTGCCGAAGCTGGCAACTTGACGATCATGGCGGGAGGTGCTGACGAACCCTTTGCGCGAGTATTGCCAGTCATGAAAGTGGTCGGTGAGAAAGTGACTCACCTCGGGAGGAGCGGTTCAGGTCAGGTCACAAAGCTCGCGAACCAACTCATCGTCGCGCAGACGATCGATGCGGTTGCGCAGGCACTACGGATGGCGGAACTCGCGGGTGTCGATCCCGCTCTCGTGCGCGAGGCACTCCGTGGAGGTTTTGCCGAAAGCAGGATCCTCGAGTTGCATGGTGAGCGAATGGTTTCCCGCAATTTTGAACCGGGTGGGAGGAGCGAGCTACAACTCAAGGACGTGAAACTGATGGCGGAGCTGGCAGAGCAGGTAGGGCTGAATTCGAGCACACTCGCGAACTCGAAAGCTCTTTGGATTCGTTTTGTTGAGGAGTTGGGTCATGGCGATCTCGATCACTCGGCCCTTTTTAAACTCTATGAGGACGCTTGACGCGGATTCACCTGCAACGACTTTCATGACATGAGCAAGATGCACCAGATGCAGCTTTCCTACGTTTCCACGGAGGACCGCATACTTTTCCGCCTGAATACGAAAGCACGTCAGGAGTTTCGTTTCTGGATGACGCGACGATATGCAGGACTGCTTTGGAACACGCTCTCGAAGCTTCTTGGCACAGACCCAGCCGACGAACCCCCGGCTTCGGAGAGAGGTGCGCCACCGCTGAAGGATGCCCTTGTCGAATCGGCAAAGCAGGAGATTAAGCACAAAGAGGTCGTGTCTCAGGCTGATTTTGAAACGCAGTATCAGGAGAGCACCTATCTCCCGCTCGGTGAAGAGCCGGCTCTGCTTTTCAGTGTCGGTCTCAAAACGGGACCGGATGGAAACCAGCTTCTCTGCATGCATCCGGAAAAAGGTCAGGGGATTGAGATGGCGCTGAATGATCAAATTCTGCACTCGCTCGCCAAACTGATCGTCGATACGACCGGTAAGGCAGGCTGGAATCTCGATCTTCGGTTTGTGCCACCGAACAAAGAGGGTGATGAGCCACCGACGGGATTAAACTAGAGAGAGGTTCGGTTCTTCTTCCGATATTCTCCGGGCGTGAGTCCGTATCGCTCGCGGAACGATGCATGAAGGTAGTGGGTGTGTGAAAATCCGGCCATCCCCGCAATTGTTTCGATCGTGAAATCGGTATTTCGCAAAAGGCGGTTAACCTCGCGAAAGCGGACCCGTAGCATTTCGTCTTTAGTGCCGCGCTTGAGGTGCTGTTTCATGCGGCGTTCGAGCGTACTCCGCGAAACGTTGAGTCGCTCACAGATTTGACCGACGGTCACGCCTTTGAGTGCCTCTTCGCGAATCATGCGAACCGCTTGTAGGACGAGCCCGTCTTCGATGACCAGTTCATCTGAAGAGCCACGAACTTCGATCCCTTTCGGCGGGATCAAGATCTGCTGCGCGGGCTTCTTTCCCTGCATAAGAAGATCGAGCGTTTCCGCCGCGCGATAGCCAACCTGTTCGCCGTCGAATTGTACGCTTGTTAAGGGAGGCGAGGTAAAAGTGCAGAGTGTTTCCTCGTTCTCACAACCTACCACCGCGACCTCCTCAGGAACCGCGATAGCGGCCCGCCGGCAGGCATCGAGAACGCGGGATGCGAGCTGGTCGTTGGTCGCGAAAATTCCGATTGGTTTCTCCAACGACCGAAGCCATTGCATTAACTCGGTCTGGTGCATCTCCCAGTCGAGCGGACTCGATTCCCCCTGAGAGGGAAGCAACTCACAATGTGCTCCACTCGCCTCGACTCGATTGACGAAATTACTGACCCGTTCGCGAAAAAAGGATTCGGTATCGAGGGTGTAGGCCGCAAATCTCTGATAGCCACGATTCAGGAAGTGCTCCGCCACCATCGCTCCGATGAGAGCGTTGTCCATTCCCACAAAGGGAAAGCCCTGATGATAGTTGGTGGAGCGCAATTCCACCGCAGGAACTCCGGTTAGCGCGATTGCGTCTGCCATCGCCTGACTATGTGTTCGAGTTAAAATGCCGTCTCCGTCCCATTTTCCGAGCCATGGCGGTAGTGATGATTCAAGCGCGCGCAGTTCGAGAAAAGTCGACCAGCGTCCCGCGCCCTCTAGGTAGTGGCTAACTCCGGCGAGCATTTCCCGCGTGTAGGAGCGCGTCGTTTCGACGAGGATCGCGACACGCTTCACTTCACTGTTTTGCTTTGATTTCAAGATGACGAAAAACCTGATGTTTCCTGCACCATAGGTGTAGAGACAGCAGCGTCAATCCTGTTAGGGTGGTGCCATGCCAGAAATGATTGGAAAAGCACTCATCGTCGTCGGGGACGCGACCGAAACCGTGGATACTCTCTATCCTTTTTACCGACTTCAGGAAGCGGGGATCCAGCCCGTCGTGATTGCCCCTGAAAAACGACTCTACCAAATGGTGATGCACGAAGTGCGCCCCGGTTGGACGATCACCCGTGAGTGGGAAGGGTATCAAATCCAGGCCGACCTCGCTTTCTCCGAGGTTAATCCTGAAGAGTATCTCGGCATTCTCTTTTCCGGCGGACGTGCTCCGGAATACATCCGTGAAGATCCGGATTTGATTTCAATGACGCAGTGGTTTTTTGATGAGAAGAAGCCGATCGCGAGTGTCTGTCACGGAGTCGAAATCCCGGCGAGGGCGGACCGGGTCAAGGGACGCAGGATGGCAACGGTCGCGAAGTGCCAGTTTGATCTCGAGATCTGTGGCGGAATTTTTGTGAATGAGCCTTGTGTAATCGATGGGAACATGGTTTCCGGCCGGACATTCCACGACAATGGCTCCTACGTTGGGCCGTGGATCAAGATGCTCGAAGAGGAGGCCGCGAAGAGAGCCTGAACGAAAGACTTTCTCCATTATCATGAATCGCAGAAAAGCGTGTCAACTTCTCGGCGCTGCCGCAGTCCTTCCGGCTGTTGCCAGTGCGAAATCGTCTCACCCCCGTTACGTGCTCTCGTCTGCGATGTATGGAGACATGCCGCTCGACACTGTGCTCGGCGAGGTGAAGAAGGCCGGTTGTGAAGCGATTGATATCTGGCGGAAGGTTCACGCAACGCATCGTGAACAGATCACGGAGATGGGTGATGAGCCGTTTCGGGAGCTCCTGAAAAAGCACCATACGACGATGGCGATTTCGACCTGTTATCCGCTCGGACCCTTCGGGCAGGATGAAGAAATGGCCTGGGTGAAAAAGAACGGTGGTTACATGACGGTTTGTGCTTCCGGAAGGATGGGTGAGATCGATGCGAGCGGGTCTGAGGCAAGATCGCAGGTGAAGGCCTTCTTTGAGAAACTGAAACCTCACTATGAGTTGGCGGAAGAACTCGGGATCACGATGGCGATTGAGAACCACAAGAAGGCGATGCTTTCTTCACCGGATTCGATTCGCTACTTCGCGGAGTTAAATCCGTCAAAAAATGTCGGGATCGCTTTTGCGCCGCATCATTTGTATGACGCGGTTGAGGATATTCCAAAACTGATCGAAGACTGCGGCAAAGAGAACCTGCCATTCATCTATTTTCAGGAATTCCATCCGTCGTCGAAAGAGAAAATGGCGAAGGAGGAAGAGCTGAAACAGTTGCCCGGATTCGGAACGCTTGACTATGAGCCGATTTTGGAGGCGTTGAAGAAAATTGAGTTTGATGGATTGGCGGAGATCTTTATGCACCCGGTGCCGAGAGGGATTCCGATGCTCGATACGGCGGAAGAAATCACGGCGGCGATCAATGAGTCGCGAAGCTACATCGGGGAGTGTCTTGCGAAACTTTCCTGAGATGCGTGCATTCGAAACAGGTGCAGGTGGAGGCCAAATCTTCGGCGTGCTGCGGAGGCGAAACGGGTTCGGCAAACCGTCCTGCCTGCTGCTTGCTGTGTTCGCCCTATTTTGCTGCCTTTCGCCGGCGAAGGCTTCGCCACATGTGGTTGGCTTTGAGCGTTTTCATTCTGAGGAGCCGACCGCCGAGGGTGGCGCGGTGCTCTATTCTGAATTGGGTTGCGCGAGCTGCCACGGAGGCTCGGCGACGGTGGTTCCGCGTCAGGGCCCTCGGCTCATCAACCTCTCTCAGCGGATCGAGCGCGATTGGCTGGTCTCTTTTCTGAAAGATCCCGAATCAGGACGCGAGGGTTCTAACATGCCGCAAATGTTTCATGGGGTCGCCGACGGTGAGGTGGAGGCTGTCGTCGCTTACCTTGGAAGCGTCGGAAAGGATATCAAATTTCCGGCTGATCGACATGCTAACGCAGAGCGTGGAAGTGCGCTTTATCATGAGAAAGGCTGCATCGCCTGCCATGCGCCGACATCTGACTTTCGCTCGCCGCATGGAAGCGGCGAAGCGCTGGTTCCGGAACTCGCGATAGCTCATCCGGATTTTCAGAAGAAGACGAGTCTCGAAGCCTTGAATCTATTTCTTTCGAGTCCTTCGTCATATCGGACTGACGGACGGATGCCGCACATTCAATTGGATCGGCAGGAGTCTCTCGATATCGCAGCGCACCTCATCGACTATCAGGGGTCCGATCCGCGTGAGCTCTCCGGCGTAATACTCTGGCCGAAAGCGTCGGCGGAGTTGATTGAATCCGGTAAAGCCATTGTCACGAAACTCAATTGCGCGTCGTGTCATGACCTCCCCGGACTCAAGGCGGATGCGATGAAGCCGCTTTCCAGGGTCGTAGAAGAGGAGGGTGCTCATTGCCTCTCAAGTGAGCCGACTCCGGGAGTTCCCTACTACGATCTGACCGCGCCACAGCTCGCCTCTCTCAATCTGTTCCTTACCGGGGCACGTCCTGAGAATGATCCTGATGGCCAACTCACCCTCGCGGCGATGAATTGCTACGCGTGTCATGACCGCGACGGGGTCGGTGGCCCTACAAGTGAGACGAATCACTTCTTCATCGGTGATGAAGGTCTCGGTGATTCCGGTCGGCTCCCGCCGCCACTCACCGGGATCGGGCATAAGCTGCAGGGAGACTGGATGAAGTCTGTTTTCGCGGGGGAAGCGGAAAGCCGCGTACGCCCCTACATGAGTACACAAATGCCGCCCTACGCTGCTCATGCCGAAGCGTTCACAAAATGGTTTCAGGAAATGGACGCCAAGCCTGAAGCGAAGGATATCGTGATCCGCCCCGATGACATTGAGTCAGGGAGGAAGTTGCTCGGAATCCACGGAGGAACGAATTGCATCACCTGTCACAACTGGGGTGAGCAGAAATCACTCGGGATTCCGGCTCTCGATATCAGCAACCTCGATGCGAGGCTTCAGTCGAGTTGGTTTCATGAATATCTCATCAATCCTGCAAGCTATCGTCCCGGCACGCTCATGCCTCCACTCTGGCCGGGTGGGCAGTCGACGGTGCCGGACGTGCTCGAAGGCGATACGGATCGACAGATCGCGGCAATATGGGGGTTCATTAAAGATGGCCAGGGATCGCCGGAAGGCTTTCCTGACCGGAGTGGCGGCCAGTTTGAACTGGTTCCGGGAGAGCGGCCGATCATTCAGCGAACCTTTCTCGAAGGGGCTGGAACGAAGGCGATTCTCGTCGGCTTTCCCGGGGAGATTCATCTCGCCTACGATGGCAGTCTTGGATATCCATCTCTCGTTTGGCGCGGTAAGTTCTTCGATGCCTACGACACCTGGTTCACGCGAGCAGCACCGTTCGAGAACCCCCTCAGCGATGATGTCTATGCCTTCGGAGAAGGGGGTGGCGAAGGACGTTTCTCTGGATATCAACTCGACGCGAACGGCAATCCAGTTTTCCTGATTGAGCGTGACGGACATATGATTGAAGAAAGTTTCCGCGTCGAAACTGGAAAGCTGATTCGCTCTTTGAAGTGGGAAGATGGCGAGGCTCCAAAAGTGTCCCATCCCCACGGAGTTGAAGTCGCAAGCGAAGCCTCTGCGAAATCCCTGACATTCATTTATTCATGGAAATGAAATTGATTTTTTTCTCGGCAATCGCCCTCCTGATTCCTGTGCTTGGTCAGACGGAGGAGGAAAAGGCTTCCTATGAGGTCTTCGAGTTAATGACCGCAAGTTCGCCGAGTGATTCCCGCTCGAAAGAGTGGAAGCCCGGCGACGGAATTACGCTGGAAGTGAGTGGGATGGAGTGGATGGGTGACACCCTTGCGATCTCGATCCGGAAGGGTGAGGTCTGGATGATCGATAACGCGCTCTCCGACAAAATTGAAGACATTTCATACCGTCTCTTTGCCTCGGGGCTTCACGAGCCGCTTGGGCTTGCCCGCGACGGAGACGATCTTCTCGTTTCGCAGCGGGCGGAGATCACCCGCCTGCAGGATAATGACGGTGACGGGGTCGCGGATGCCTACCTCACGGAGTGCGACGGGTGGAATGTGTCAGGAAACTATCATGCCTACACCTATGGTCCTGAGCGTGACGGGGAAGGGAATCTCTGGGTTACTCTGAATCTTGGAATGGGCAAGCTCTCGGACAACAGCATGGGCTGGCGTGGCTGGGGCGGAATCATTGGTGACGATCATCGCTTTGTCCCGAAGGCGCTCGGGATGCGTTCGCCCAGTGGAATGGGGGCGAATCTGGAAGGTGATATGTTCTATTCCGATCAACAGGGAACGTGGGTGCCCGCGAGTCCCATCTATCACTTACGCGAAGGTGTTTTCTTCGGGAATCAGGAGTCGCTGGGAACTTTGAAGGATCCTGACGCGCCGTTTCAACTTTCAGCGGTACCGAAAGCGAATGTTCCGTATCCGATTGCGTTGAAGCAGAGTGAAGAATTTGTTCCGCCCGCAGTCTGGCTGCCTTACAACAAAGTAGGCCGAAGTACCACTGATATTCAGGTGATCGACACCGATGGAAAGTTCGGCCCTTTCGACGGGCAACTGCTTATCGGAGAGTTCACCAATTCCTCCGTCAGTCGTGTCTTTTTAGAAGAGGTGGGCGGTGAATATCAAGGAGCGTGTTTTCCCTTTCTTAATGGCTTCCCTGCGGCAGTGGTAAGACTTTCGTTTGCGCCTGACGGATCGCTCTTTGTGGGAATGACGAACCGTGGATGGTCTTCGCTCGGGAATCGTTCCTATGGTCTCTCCCGGATTTCTTTCAAGGGAGTGACTCCGTTTTCAATTCAGGAAATGAGTGCCCGCTCCGATGGCTTCGACCTGCTCTTCACGGAGCCGGTCGATGAAGCTTCGCTGGAAGGAGCATTCGAAATGAGCAGCTATACCTACGAATATTCATCGTCCTATGGCAGTGAGGAGATCCAGACTAAGGACCACGGTCTCAGTGTCGGGAGTATTTCTGACGATGGGAAGCGTGTCAGGATTAAAGTCGAAGAACTCCGCCCCCTTTATGTTCACGAGCTTCGGACGAAGGGGGTTCGTTCCTCCGATGGGCGCAGCCTTGATTTTCCAAACGCCTACTACACGCTCAACAAGATCCCGAAGTCATGAAGTATCTCCCTTTTTTCCTTTTCTTTGTCAGTGTTTCGGCAAAGGCACAAAATCAGCCATGGCCGGATCCAGTTGCCAATCACGTCGTGCCGTATCAGAGCCTCGGGATCACTCATGGACCGGTCCTCGGTCAGGTGAACGACAAATCTATCCGGGTTTGGATTCGCACTGCCGAGGTCATGGACTTTTCAGTGGCGGTGTCGGAGTCGTTGCCATTCACGGGTGCGCCGGAAACAGCGGGTGAGACACTCGCGAAACAGGATGGTGCCGGCTGGGTTACGGTCAGCGATTTGAAGCCGAACACCCGCTATTATTACGCGGTAAAACTGCGGGGCGAGATCGTGGACACCCGGGCAAACCTTCAGGATCCCTGGCCATCTTTCCGAACTCTGCCGGACATGACAAGTTTCGCGCATGAGTTCAATCCCGACGGGAAGTTCAACTTTTCTTTTTCAATCGGGGCCTGTCAGCGCCAGCGCTCACCTGAGGATACTTACGGTATCTACGCGAATCCTCCCGCTTTTGATCAGCTTTGGGAAAAGCATCGAGAGCAGCTTTCGTTTCATATCATTAACGGTGACTACACCTATGAGGAGACGCTCGATGGAACGGCGCAGGGACTTGAGAGTAACTACAAGCTCTACCTTGAGCGCGGACGTTCTCTGAACCGTTTCCTCCGGCACGTCCCGATGTTCACGATGTTCAATGACCATGAAGTGACCGACAACATCGATGGGGCTGGTGAGGTTGGGCTCGACGACGGAAATTATCTGGTGAGGGATCCGGCTGTTGCGGTCTGGCAATACTACGCGAACTGGGCCAACGACGCGGCTCCTCAGCGAGGCGATCTCTGGTTCGGTGACGCAAAACTGGAAGAAGATAGTGACATCCTCCACGATCCGGGAGCTGATTTTTCCGAGCTGAATCTCGATCAGGTTAGCACGCTTCACATCGGGCCTTTTATGAAAGGCGGCGACAAAGAGGCAGCTCACAAGCGTCATCGTGGCGGCCCCAATGCCGGGGTCTATAAAATCGAAGAAGTGATCGATGGTCAACGTCTACGAATTTCTCCTCAGCTTCGCGCGACGAACACAGCGCCCTACAGTATCGGGACACACCACTACTTTGATCGAATCATCGGGAACTCCCATTTCGTTTTTCTCGACACGCGAAGCGAGCGGACGGAATTCAAAGGACCGAAGTACGCGAAGAAGGAAGGGGAGTCTATCCTCGGCCCGGTGCAGAAAAAGTGGTTCATCGAAACAGTGAAAGCTTCCGAGGCCGATTTTATTTTCATTGTCTCGGGAGATCCCTGGGTCATCTTTCACTCGGCCTATCATATGCGAGGGGAAAGCACGGAGACAAAGGGCGATGGCTTTGCAGGGTATGTGCATGAACGTGAGCAGTTGCTCGAGGTTCTCGATGAAATCGAAAAGCCGGTCCTGATCTTGACGGGGGATTTACATCAGCCCTTCGCCGCACAGATCACAGATAACGTGTGGGAGTTCCTCTGCTCACCGATTAACTCGGCAAACCATCCTATCGGAACAGCGGGCTTGCCTCCGCTAGGTGGTTGGTTTGACAGTCAGGGGCGCAAGGTGAAAATAAAATGGTGTGGCGGATACCCTGATAATGTTCATTACCTCCGACAGCGGCACACAAATTACACCGTTGTTCAGGTCAATAATGTGGTTCGGGCAGGATTAAACGACGGTCAAGGATATCAGTATCTTGCTTACGATGAACCGCAGGTCGTGGTGCGGTTTCATGACGGCTATACCGGTGATTTGCTTTACGCTGAATCGATTTCAACGATTGATGCAAAGCCGGAAGGGCCCGCCGTGCCGAAGGAAAATCGTTTCGGGCATTGGTTTAAGAAGGATGAAGCGGAGAAAGAATGAGGGCGTTAATTTTTGTCGCACTGCTTTTTCTGGTTCCATTCGCTTTAAGCGAGGAGCGTCCGAACATCGTCTATATCATTTCCGATGATCAAACATGGTCGGACTTCGGGTTTATGGGGAATGATCGTGTTTACACGCCGAACCTGGACCGTCTCGCCTCGCAGTCGGCGACATTCCCGAATGGCTACCTCACGACGAGTGTTTGCCGGCCTTCTCTCGTGACCTTGATGACAGGACTGTATCCTCATCAGCATCAGATCCATTTCAATCACGGCCCTCCCGGCAACTCGGCATACAACCGGATGACGAGTGTCGAGGAATACCTGACGACGCGGGAGAGGGAATTCGATCTGATCGGGAAAGTTGAAACGCTCCCACGCCTGCTCGTCGAGAACCTGGGATACCGTGCTCTGCAAACGGGGAAGTATTGGGAAGGGCATTGGCGGAATGGTGGCTTCACTGAAGGAATGTCGACCTTCACGGCGCCGCCGGCTACTCAGACTTATGGTGGAATTCGCAAGCTTGCGTCCGGCGATTTGGTTGCGCACGGCAATGGCGATTCCGGTCTTCAGATCGGACGGGAAACGATGAAACCGATCCAGGAATTTATTCTTGATTGCGAGAGGGAGAAGGAACCGTGGCTGGTTTGGTATGCGCCCTACCTGCCGCATCAGCCACATGATTCACCGGAGCAATTCTATGATATCGCCGAAAGCACGCCGGGGGTGAAACCTCACGAGATTCCCTACTTTGCAGCGATTGCGCAATTTGACGAGACGGTAGGAGATTTGATCGATTTTGTAGAGTCCAATTCAGATGCAGGAAATACAATCTTCGTGTTCGTGTCAGATAATGGATGGGCTCCCAGTGAGAGTCCCGAGAAAAAGCGCCCCCAGGAGTTTGCTCATACGAAAACGAGCAAGCGGGCCCCCTTTGATGAAGGGGTAAGAAGCCCGATCCTGATTCGTTGGGACGGAGTCATACCGGCAGCGCGATATGAGAATCTCGTGAGCAGTATCGACATTGTCCCGACCTTGTTGAAACTGGCGGGCGCTGCCGCGGAGGATTTTGAGAGAATGCCCGGTTGTGATCTGCTGGGTGACCTCGATCCGGAGCGGGCTGTTTTCGGGGCGATTTATCCGGGGGATGCAGGAGCGCTCGGGCAACCGGACCGCGATGTCGCCTATCGGTGGGTTCGTCAGGGTGATTTCAAATTGATTGTTCCGGTAGGCCCGAATGCGTGGGGTTCTTATCTGAAAAAACCGGCGCTCTATAATGTGATGAAGGATCCGGAGGAGAAAGTAAATCTGATCGATAATTCTGAGATGGATGAAGTTGTCTCAGATTTAGAAACCCGACTGGACCATTGGTGGAAACCGTGATTTTTAGCAGTCCTTCTGTGTATTCCGAGCTTCAAAAAGGCAGAAGTATGGCAAGAGGCGGGTAAGGCAGGTTGTTATACCGTCGCTCGCGACTACGCATAAACTGCCTCGACTAAATCGAGCGACTTCTGATTGGGCAGGACACCGACTTCCATCTGATTCATGACGTAGGCAAAGCTGAATCCATTTTCAGGATCGGCAAAGGCGTGGCTGCCGCCGGCCCCGGGTTGTCCGAAAGCGCGTGTCGAGGGACCGAAACGATGCCTCAGTTTTTCGCCTGATACATCAGTCGGGTCTTTCATGAAACCGCAGGTGAAAGCGGTCGGTATCATGAAGGTTTTGTCCTCTCCATCACACTGGAGAGATCTGGCTGCTTCGACAACGGGTTTTGGAATAACCGTGACGCCATTCTGAACTCCGTCGTGCGCGAGGATGGAGTAAAATTCACCGAGAGCAGATGCGGTTCCGATACCGCCGAGCGACGGAATTCCCGCCTGCAGATACTCCAGTTTGTTGATGTCACTGAGGGCGCGCATTCCTGCGGGTGAACTGAAGGCAGACTGAGCGATGGAGTCTTTCTGCGCAAGGGCGCGGAAGAAGGGGAGCTCCTCTTCACTTGGGCGCGACACGGTCGGAGGGATCATTGTCGCGAGGCGGTCGAGGTGACTCTGATTCAGATCCCCAAGGTGGAAATCAAGGCGTAGTGGTTTCGCAAGACGTGTGTTCCAGAATTGTGCCAACGTCGTTCCTCCAGTGGCGCGGCGGACGATTTCGTCGAGGAGAAATCCGAAGGTCCGGGGATGATATCCATGTCCCTTCCCGGGTTCCCAGAACGGCGTTTGCGTTTCCAGTTCCCGAATGACGCCCCGATGGCTGAGAATAGTAGCGCGCTTGTCAGGATCCAGTGCGGGAAGGCCGGACTGATGCGAGAGCAGTCCGGCAAGTTTCAGTTTACTCGAAGAAGCAGCTCTGAGCTCGGGCCACAGTTCGGCGACACGGGAGTGAATGGCGAAGCCGTTCTCATGCAGCGCGAGCAAAGTCGCGACCGCCGCCGGTCCTTTCGTGGCTGACCATACCGGGACAAGGGTATTCTTTTCCCACGGAATTGTTTTCTCTTTGTCGCACCATCCCCGATTCAGTGAAACGACTTCCTCCCCGTCTTTCCAAACCGAGACGGCAGCTCCTAGCTCTCCTTTTTTCTCGAAGTTTCTGAGAAAACGTTCTTCGATCAGTTCCCGCATCCTACGTTTCTTTAGGTGGGACTTTGTCGTGGAGAATTTCGAGATCGGCGTCAGCGAGAGCACGAATTCGATTCCGGGGATCCAGTTCGATGGACTGAAGTAGCCAGGTCAGGGCGGCTTCAGTTCGTCCGAGGGCAACTTCGTAGCAGGCGAGGTTGTAAAAATAGCACTGCTCTTCGCGGAGCGAGGTTGGACCGGTCTGAAGAAAGTCGATTGCTTTCTGTGTCTGCTGGAGAGAATGCAGTGCGTAGGCTCCCTGAATGAAGCCGGCGTGATTTTCAGGCTGCATGAGAACGAGGTTGCGACAGAGGGATAGAGCCTCTTCGAATTCTTTGCGATCGAGGAGGATGATCACTCGCATTTCCTGCGCGTCGGAACGAACCGCCTCATCGGGAGGTAGCGCCTCAATAACATCCCAGGCCTCATCTAGCATGCCGAGTTCGAGGTATCCCTGCGCTTTCTCCAACCAGACGGGTTCGTTCATCGCAAATCACATTTTCTCTGTCGTCTTAATACCGAGGAGGCCAAGGCCACAGCGGAGGACACGACCCGTCAGTTCGCAAAGCGCGAGACTTGTCTCGCGAACGGCTCCTTCTTCCTTAAGAACCGGGCAGGCTTCCCAGAAACGATGATAGGTCGTTGCCAGTTCGTAGAGGTAGGTCGCGAGGGTGTTGGGGCGAAAGTCGGAGAGGACTGAGGGCACTGTCTCGGCGAATTGAGCGAGCTTCAGGGTCAGTTCTTTCTCGGCATCGGCAGTGAGGGTAATGCTGCCTCCACTTTCGAAATCGCTCCCGAGTTTTCGGAAAATCGCACGCGTTCTTACATACGCATTGATGAGATAGGGTGCCGTATTGCCTTTGAGGGCGAGCATCGTGTCCCAGTCGAAAATATAGTCGGTCATCCGATATTGGCTCAGCTCTGCGTATTTCACCGAGCCAATCCCAATGATCTCAGCGATTTCCTTTTTTTCTTCGCTGGAGAATTCAGGATTCTTCTCTTCGACAATCTTGAGAGCGCGTTCGACGGCCTCGTCGAGAACGTCGGCGAGCTGCACGGTGTCTCCGGAACGGGTCCGAAGCATCTTTCGGTCTTTCCCGAGGATAGATCCGAAGGGAATAAATTCGAGCTCGGCGTTTTGTCCCCGCTGCTTTGCGATCCTGAAAATTTGATCAAAGTGCAACTGCTGGGGCGCACCGACAACATACCAAACTTCATCTGCTTTAAGTTCCTCGATCCGATAGTCAATCGTCGCGAGATCCGTCGTCGCGTAGAGAAAGCCTCCATCGGATTTCCGGATCAAGGCAGGTTTGTCGGCGAGCTGCTTTTCGTCGGGAAAGAAAACACAGATCGCGCCGTCGGACTCTTCAGCGATCTTCGAGGCAAGGAGCGAGTCGACGAGAGGAGCGAGACGGTCGTTGTAAAAACTTTCGCCGAGCCAGAGATCGAAGCTCACATCAAGCCGGTCGTAAATCTTCTGTAATCCGATTTTTGAAAGGTCGATACACCGCTCCCAGATAGCGAGATTTTCAGCATCGCCGCCCTGCAAGTTCACGAGTTCGTTTTTGCACTCTTCACGCAGGGATTCGTCCTCCTTCGTTTTTGCATTCACCTCGCGATAGATGCGGAGGAGTTCTGGAATCGGGTCTGCCTCAAGGGCTTTTTCGTTGAGTAGATTTTTCCATCCCCACAAGATCATGCCGAACTGTGTGCCCCAATCTCCGATGTGATTATCGGAGATTACTTTGTGACCCAGGAATTCAGCAATACGGGTGAGGCTGTCGCCGATGATCGTGCTCCGGATGTGGCCTACGTGCATAGGCTTCGCGACGTTTGGAGCCGAGAAATCTGCGACGATCGTTTGCGGGGTTTCCGCTGTTGGTACGCCAAGTTTTTCCTCGTCATCCAGCAGATCCCGGAGACGCTCTTCGAGGAAGCCTGTCTTGAGCCGGAAATTGATGAAACCCGGACCTGCGATCTCCGGGGTGTCGCTGATTTCCCCCCCATCGAAAGCTTCGATGATCGCCGCGGCGACCTCGCGCGGGTTACGTTTTACCTGTTTCGCGAGAATCATCGCCGCGTTGGATTGGTAATCTCCAAACTGACGGTTCTGCGCCTGCTCGACCTGAGCGATGAAGCCGTCGGGAAGATCTTCGGCAAAGGAAGTGCCCGGTAGCGCCTCGTTGAGGCGGGTGGCAAGAATATCGGCAATGGTAGCGGACATGATAAGGGGAAAAGTTGAGGGACCTAAGCCTCAGCGAGAATTCGATAAATTTCTTCAGCGCTTCCGGCACTGCTAAGTTGGGTTCGCGTTTCTGCGCTGTTGAGTGTTTTGGCAATTGAGGCCAGCGTCTTTAAGTGGGCTCCGTGTTGTCCTTCAGGCACGAGAAAGAGCACGATGTAGTGAACGGGGGCGCAATCCTGGGCGCAGAAATCGACTCCGGGGTTGGATCGTCCAAATACGGCAACGAGTTCATCGAGATGCGGGATCTTCGCATGGGGAATCGCGATTCCACCGCCGATGCCAGTGCTGCCATGCTCTTCACGGGCCTTTAATGCCGAAAGCGCCGGTTCCTTTTGGGCCGTCGTAAGGGTGCTGGTCGTGATAAGATGATCTACCAACTCCACAATCGCGGGCCAGTGTTCTTCGGATTGCATCTCGGCAATGACCCGCTCTGGATTGAGTATTTCGGACAGAGTCATGTCGGAGTCGAAGCGCTTGCTTCGAGAGGGACCGCGACCATAATCCGCGCACTCGCAGGATCAAGGCGGATTTTATGGCTTGAGGCTTTACAATCGGGCGTTCTCCGCTCCATTGAATTACCCCGTCGTTTCGATTAATGAACGCCCGAATTCTTTTTGTCTGCACTGGAAATGTTTGCCGGAGCCCAATGGCTGAGGGGCTTCTTCGTGACCTCGCAGAAAAGGGTGGCCACGAAATCGAGGTCGCTTCCGCCGGTCTAGGCGCGATGGAGGGGCACCCGCCAAGCTCGAACTCAACGATTGCGATGAAGGAACGCGGGATTGACATCACCTCGCAGCGGAGTCAGATGATCACCCCTGAGATGATTGAGGAATTTACTCACATTTTCGGATTGGGAGAGGGACATATTGAGACGATTCGGGCCTACTTTCCTCATAGCCTCGAAAAAACCTTCGTTCTCCGAGAGTTCGTGGCGCGTGATGAATACGATGTGAACGTCCCTGATCCGATCGGAGGAGATCTCGAAGAATATCAGCTCACTCGTGATCTCATCGAGGAGGCGATGCCGTCGATTCTGAGTTTTGTCACGACGGGGGATCCTTCGCCGGATGCTCTCGAAGGAAAGTGATGAAGCTCGTCGTGCGCCGCGTCGGTAAGTTATTTTGACTTTTAGGGTCTCCCGATCTAGCTAACGATTCGTAAATCCTTACTCCCCGCAAGATTTCGCCAATTTACTCATGGATAAACCTACCCTCATCATTGGAACCGACCACGGCGGTTTTGAACTGAAAGAAGCCGTTGTCGCCCATCTTAAAGGTCAAGGCTATGAAGTCGAGGACATCGGCTGCTTTTCGTCTGAGTCCGTCGATTACCCTGACTACGCAAATCTCGTCGCTGGTGCTGTCGTTTCCGGCAAGAAAGATCTCGGGATTCTCTGTTGCACCACGGGTATCGGAATGTCTGTTGCGGCGAATCGTTTTCCCGGAATTCAGGCGGCTGTGGTGACTGATGTTGCACTGGCGGCGAAGACCCGTGTGCACAACAACACGAACGTTCTTTGTCTCGCCGGCGATTTTAACACGGCGGAGGAAGCTGGTGAGATCGTCGACTCCTGGCTCGGTGCTGAATTTGATGCCGGAGGGCGTCATGAGCGACGTGTTGCGAAGATGAATGCGTGCGGTGCTGCCGTGAGCGCGCCAAACGTGGCTGTCGTGGACCCTGAAATTTATGCGGTGATCGAAGAAGAAGAAGCGCGCCAAGCTGGCAACATCGAGCTGATCGCTTCAGAAAATTTTGCCTCAAAAGCAATTCAGCAGGCTCAGGGAAGCTGCCTCACTAATAAGTACGCGGAAGGTTACCCCGGAAAGCGATGGTATGGAGGTTGTGAGAACGTCGACGTTGCTGAAACTCTCGCGATTGAGCGGGCGAAGGAACTCTTTAATTGTGGCTTCGCGAACGTGCAGCCGCATTCGGGTTCCCAGGCAAACGCGGCAGTTTACTTCAGCGTTCTTGAGCCGGGCGACAAGATTCTGACGATGGATCTCGCGCACGGCGGACACCTCACACATGGTCATTTCGCGAACTTCTCCGGTAAGTTGTACGAGGTAAAGCATTACGGAGTAAGCGAAGCGGACCAAACGATCGACTACGATCTCCTTGCCGAAACAGCAAAAGAGTATCAGCCGAAGATGATCACCGCGGGTGCTTCTGCCTATTCGCGAATCATTGATTTCAAGCGGATGCGTGAAATTGCTGATTCCGTCGGCGCTTATCTGTTTGTCGATATGGCTCACATTGCCGGGCTCGTTGCTGCCGGTGTTCATCCTTCTCCGATTGAGCACGCCCATTTTGTGACGACGACTACTCACAAGAGCCTTCGCGGCCCGCGTGGTGGACTTATCCTTACCAGTGACGCCGATCTCGCGAAAAAAGTCGATTCGCTCGTTTTCCCTGGAATTCAGGGCGGGCCCCTCATGCATGTCATCGCGGCAAAAGCCGTTTGTTTCCACGAGGCGCTTCAGGATGGCTTCAAGGCTTATCAGGAACAAATCGTGAAGAACGCGAAGGCACTCGCTGCGAAAATGGAGTCGCTCGGTTACACCATCATTTCCGGTGGAACCGACAACCACCTCTTCATGGTCGATCTCCGACCTGCGGGCCTTAATGGAAAGATCGTCCAGGAAACCCTCGATAAGGCGGGGGTCACGGTGAACAAGAATTCAATTCCCTTCGATACCGAGAGTCCTTTTAAAGGTGGCGGTATCCGCATCGGAACTCCTGCGGTCACAACTCGTGGGATGAAAGAGTCCGACATGGAGACGGTGGGGCAGTTCATCCACGATGCGATTACCCACCGGGAAGATGCCGAGAAGCTTGAGGAAATCCGCCTCAAAGTGAAGGCGATGAACGAAGAATTTCCGCTTCCCTGAAAAAGTCGAAATAGAGCCTCTTTTTAAACAGGGTTAGGTCGATGACCTAACCCTGTTTTGTTTTTAGAGGCGTAAAGATTGCCTGAAAAGTGACAAGTGAGTCGAATTTTGGATTGCAGCCCCTTGAAAATGGCCATTTTTAGGTAAAGCGGGCAATATTCGGATTGCAAATCGGTCAAAGATTGCGATTATTATCCAAACAATCACCCATTTCCTTATGGCGACGCAAAAACAAATTGAACTCGACGGCGCTCAGGCGCTCATTAAGACACTCGATGCTCTCGGCGTTGAATATGTCTTTGGCTATTCCGGTGGCGCTGCGCTTCCGATCTTCGATGCTCTCGAAACGGTCGAATCTGATATTAAGTTTGTCCTCACTCGCCACGAGCAGGGGGCGACTCACATGGCTGACGGCTACGCTCGCGCCACAGGTAAGCCGGCGGTGGTTCTCGTGACTTCAGGTCCCGGTGCCGGTAATACCATCACCGGTATCATGACGGCGCAGATGGATTCCGTGCCGATGATTATCGTGACCGGTCAACAGGTGACCTGGATGCTCGGTAAAGACGCTTTTCAAGAGGCTGACATTTTTGGCATCACAATTCCGATCGTGAAGCACAACTATTTGGTTCGCGAGACGAACGCGCTTCCCCGCATCGCGAAGGAGGCGTTTCATATCGCGACAACGGGTCGTCCCGGCCCGGTGTTGATCGACGTGCCGAAGAACATCAGCCAGTCGCCGTTCACGGCCGACTTTGAGGATGAGCTCGCAGCGGAGTTGGATCTCCCCGGTTACAAGCCGGAGAAAGCGATGGATGTTGATTCTGTGTCCGTTGAGGAGGCTGCCCGTCTCATTAATCTAGCGAAGAAGCCGCTGATTCTTGCTGGCCATGGTGCCATGATTTCAGGCGCTGAGTCTGAACTCATGGAGATTGCGAACAAGATGGAGTGTCCGGTGACGATGACCTTGCTGGGTAAGGGTGTTTTCCCTGAGTCCCATCCGCTTTCCCTCGGCATGCTGGGAATGCATGGCACTGCTTACGCGAACAAAGCGATTTGTGAATGTGATCTTATTTTCAATATTGGTTCCCGATTTGACGATCGTATCATCGGACAGGCCGATAAGTTTGGCCATCAGGCGAAGATCATTCACGTCGATATTGATGTCGCAGAGATGGGCAAGATGATTGTCCCTGATGTGCAAGTGGTGGGCGATGCTAAAGCGGTTCTCCAGAAGCTTCTTCCAATGGTGGAGAAAGCTGACCACGCTGATTGGCTTGAGCACCTTAACGGCTACAAAAAGAAGTTTCCTCTCGGCTACAAGAAGCAGGGCGGGCTCCGCATGCAGCAGGTTCTCGACGAGATTCACGATCTCACCGACGGGAATGCGATTATTTCCACTGACGTGGGACAGCACCAGATGTGGGCCGCTCAGTTCTACACCAACGACGCTTCCTTCAAGTGGCTCAGCTCCGGCGGAGCAGGCACGATGGGATTTGGATTTCCTGCGGCGATCGGGGCGCAGTTTGCCTGCCCGGATGAGACGGTGATTTCAGTTTCCGGCGATGGTGGCTTCCAAATGACTTTGTGCGAACTGGCGACGGCGGTGATTCACAAGTTACCGATCAAGATTCTCGTTTTGAATAACCACTATCTTGGAATGGTGCGCCAGTGGCAGGAGCTTTTCTTCGACAATCGTGAGAGTGGAGTGGACCTCGAAGGTAATCCAGACTTCGTGAAATTGGCTGAGGCCTATGGAGCGAAGGGGATAAATATCAAGCGTCCTGCTGATGTGAGAAAGAAACTTCAGGAAGCGCTCGACTACAATGATGGTCCGGTCGTCATCAATGCTGAATGTATTAAGACGGACAACGTGTTCCCGATGATCCCGGCCGGTGCCGCACTCGAAGACATGTTGATCGAGCCTCCGAAATACAAGATGGACAAGCCTATCGGCTCTACTTGATCAGCTTCGCTGAGTAAAAGGTTAAAGGTAGGAAGGTGCGAAAGTGCCAGGTCCGAGTCTTTTTCCTGCTCGGCACTTTTTACTTTTAACCTGTAACTTTCTACTTTCTGAAATGAGCCAAACTATCACCACCACGGATAAGAAGCCGGCACCACGCCCTGATGTAGTTGGCGGACATACTTTGAGCATGTTCGTGAATAACGAGCCGGGTGTTCTCATGCGGATCTGTCAGATCTTTGCCCGCCGTGCTTACAACATCGATTCACTAGTCGTCTCCCAGGGGCGCGATCCCCAGTTCTCGAGACTGACGCTTGGCATCAGTGGCGATCCAGCCGGGTTGTCGCAGATCATTCTGCAGTGCGACAAGCTGATCGATGTGATTCATTGCTACGAGCATACGCCCGATGATTCGGTGACCCGGGAAATGGCGCTTGTGAAAGTGTCAGTCGATAGTGGGGAGAAGCGGACCGAAGTCCTTCAAATTGTCGAGCACTTCGGCGGAAAGACAGTCGACATGAGCGAGGGCTCGATGATCGTTCGGATCGAAGGCGCCAGCGATAAGGTTGATGCAGCCATTCGACTCCTCACCAATTACGACATTGTTGAGACGGTGCGAACCGGCAAGGTGGTGATGGCTCGTGGCGAGCAATCGACCTGATTCTTTCCATACCCCTGGCTGGATTTTGAAGACGGAGCTTCGGCTCCGTCTTTTTTTTGACCGAGAAAGGATTGCCGGGGAGGTGATCCTCAGAGTAATTTGCGATATGTCCCGCATTCTCCTTCTCTGTCTTGCCTCTCTCGTCTCAGCCTCAACTGTAGTACAATCGCAGGTCCCTCCGAATGTTCAGCCACTTTGGGATGAACTTTTTGAGAAATGGGGGGCGAATGACCTCGTGGGTGCGGAGGAGGCGGTGAATCGCCTTGTTGAGGCTCTTGAGCCTGTTGCATCGGATTTCTCAAAAGGGATTGAGATGAATTCCGCTCTGCATAACAGGGCATCAATGAGGTATAACCTCGGAGATTATGCGGGGGCTGAAGCTGACTTGAAGCGGAGTGTTGAGCAGGCCCGTGGTATTCAACCTCCCGCCGGGCTTCCGGCAGCGGCAGCACCACAGCTGATGACGATGGTCGATGGTCGGGTTCGCATTAGTCTTCGCGGGCTCACGAACTTTTATCTGGCAGCAGGTGATTTGGAGCGGGCAACTGCTTCATTTCAGGAAGCGCTCGCGATTATCCCGCTCTGGAAAAAACAAGCCGCGGACAATCCCTCGATGGGATATCAAATCCTTGCGGCGGAAGTTTCTTCAATGGAAGGAACTTTTTACAGGGCAACGGGAGACTATCCGAAAGCGATGGAGGCTTTCCTGACCCGCGTCGAGGAAATCGATGGAGCCTGGGAGATGGTGCTCAAAATGCATGGTGGTCAGGAAAATGATTTCTCAGATTCCCTGAAAATGAATTATCTACGTGCCCGGGCCAATCTGGTCATGGAAATGGCGGAGGTTGCGACCTTGCAGGGGAACCATAAAGAGGCGGTAGGATTTTGTGAAGAAGCCAGGGAAGCGGCAGCGGCTATGATGCCTCTCTATCGTAAATGGGCTGAGACGACGGTGGCGACAAATCCAGCGGTCGATAAAGAGATGATCGCGAAAACCTTGCAAGGGGTTGAGATCAACACCAACTATCTGATTTTTGAGCGGGCTGCGATCGTGTTTCGTGCTGCCGGTGAGGAGCAGGCTGCTCTGGACCTTATGCTCGAGGGCCTGAAGCGCCGCGGGGAGGATTTTAAAGTGCAGCGCATGCTGACTTTGGAATACAATGTGATTCGTCCCGAGGAGAGCCTGAAGTTGATCGGGGATCTCCAGGCAATTCTCGGTAAGTTTGATGACGCGGCAGAATCATATTCCAAAGCTATTGCTTTGATCGGTGAGCAGTATCCGGAAGGTCATCCCGCGGCACTGGATATCATGGAAAGTGAGGTCATGCTCGCGCAGAAAGGAGGCGACGAAAAGCTGGCGGTAGCGAAAGCGAAGGAAGTCTTTTCGGCGCGGATGAAGAATCTCGAGACAGTTCTCTCATTCGCAGATGAGGGACAGCGGCTGGCTTATCGGTCTTCGATTGATCCCTGGAGTCTTTTTGCAACTCTCGATGAACCGGATTTTCTCTACGAAGCTGTCCTGCGGAGCAAGGGTATTGTTCTTGAGTCTATTCTTGAAGACCGGGGACTCGCAAGGAAAGCGAGTGATCCTGAGCTGGCAAAGGATCTTGTCGTCTTGGAATCACTCCGCCGCGAGTTAATGGAGGCATTGCTGGGAGCTCGGAAGGAAATTGACACAGTCGCTTTGCGAAAGCGAATCACGGAATTGGAGGGCAGCCTTTCAAAGGGGGATGATTCATTTGGCCGCGCGCGCGCCTCGTTAGAGACGACGGTCGCGGAAGTGGCAAAGGCGATTCCGAAAGATGCTGTTTTGATAGAGTATGTCCGCTACCGTGACTATTCAGCTCCGGGGCGTTTCGTGTCCCGCTACGGCGCGGTGGTGATCGAGCGGGGAGGGGACCCTCAATTCTTTCCTCTCGGTGAGGCGGGGCAGATAGAAAAGGGTATGGAAATCTACGCAGATGCAGTTCGATCAAAAGCATCTGATGAAGAGATGACTAAATTTCTGGGGGAACTCGGGGATCTAATTTGGACACCTCTCGCCGATGCTCTGCCGGATCCCGGCGATCGAATCATCTTATCCCCTGACGGAACATTAAACTTTTTCTCTTTTGCTACGCTCTTAGGAGACGGTGGCCGTTTTGCAGGGGAAATTTGGCCGATGACTTATGTCACGTCGGGACGCGACCTTTTGCGCGAGTCCAATTCAAAACGCAATGAGACGATGGAAATAATCGCAAACCCTGATTTCCAGACGCCGGCGACTGATGATGTCGCAGCGGAACGGTCTCCCGGTGGGGATGCTGCGGTTTCGATGAGAGGAGTTCTTGGGAGAATCGGGCTTTCGCCTCTGCCGGGAACGAAGGCGGAGGAGGAAGCTCTCAGGGAATTGATTCGTGAAGAGTGGAAGTGGGAAATTCACAGTCATCTCGAACTGGCCGCTACCGAAGTGGCCGTGAATAAGGTGGATTCACCGGGGGTGCTTCATCTCGCGACTCACGGGTTTCATCTCCCGAGGACCGGCAAGGCGGATCCGCTCCAGCGAGCGCAACGATATTGGGATCCTAAAGTCGCGAGTCAGGCCGCCGCTGCTCTCGATTCTTTCAGTGACGTTGTCCTCGATAATCCGATGCATCGCAGTGGGATTGCTCTTGCAGGTGCCGAAGCAACGTTGAAACAGTGGGGTGCCGGTCGGATCCTCGACACTTCGAAAGATGGTATTCTCACGGCGGAGGAAATGACCCAGCTCAACCTCGATGGAACCTGGATGGTCGTTCTTTCAGCCTGTGAAACCGGGCTTGGCGAAGCTCGGTCCGGTGAAGGGGTTCTCGGAATGCGTCGCGGATTAATGCAGGCGGGAGCGCAGCATCTTCTCCTGACCCTCTGGCCGGTTGCGGACCGCGAGACAGCACTCTTCATGATTGATCTGTATCGAAATCTTAATGGAGGGAAGGCTTCCCCGGTCGAGATTGCGCCTGCGATTCAAGCGGCATATCTGAAAGCATTTCGCGAAGATAGGGGCGTGACTGCTGCGGTGCAGTTGGCAGGCCCTTTTATCCTCAGCTATCACCCCTGATCAGTTGCGCGACTGGAGGGTATGCATTTCCTGAGCCAGCAACATGGCCATGGCTCCGGCCCGCTTGTCAGGTCCGGTAATCGGCACCCTTTGATAGTAATCTTCAAGGGTTGCCTGCTTGCCGGTGCCGGGGCAAACATTGACGAATGAACTTCCATCGAGGCTGATCAGTGTTTTGATCGTTTCCCATGCCGAGTAGAGCCTTGGCATCCAGGTGGAAGTATCGAGCCTCTCTTCATTAATGCCCCGCGCGATGCAGTAAGCGATCATCGCGCTGGCGGTGAATTCAGGATAGGTGTCGGTCAAGTCGATCATTTGATGCCACAAGCCATCGATGTTCTGATACTGGGCGAGTGCTTCGAGATGAGAGTGAAGACTTTCGATAACGAAAGCACGTCCGGGGTGGTCTTCCGGGAGATGATCGAGGATTTTCGTGAGACCGAGAGCTGGGAAGCCGTTACCGCGTCCCCACGCTGCTTCGTTGATTGGCGAGTGTCGATATAGCCCGTCTTCCCGCTGGCAGAGATCCTGAATGAAGCGCACATGCTTCAAGCATTGATCAAAGTAGCGATCCTCTCCACTGATCCTTCCGGCAGCCGCGAGAAGGGGGCCGGCCATGAAAATCGAATCACTCATTTCATTGTGCCCCGGCATCGCTTCCCTAGGTTCTCCGCTTTCATGGAATGCCTGATCTGCGGCGCGCTGAACACGCTCCCTTGCCCATGGTTCATCGATCCAGGTGTAGAGCAAATTTGCAGAGAGCTTCCCGGGATTGGTTGAGACCGGTGTCTCAAGATGGGACTCAGCAAGTTCGGATCCTGAATGAGGTTTCGAAGCACGGATCCGGGCGATAATCGCAAGTCCATCGAGATAGGTTCCGTCGAAAGTGTTTCCGTAGACACTGGCGAGAGCTGCAAAGATTTCCTCGGGGCTCCGGCGGAGTCGTTTGTTCATCGCATCACTCGCGGAAGGCAGGTCCTCGCGCAAGTGTGAGAGAACCGAAGTCCGGGTCTCTCCTTCGCTCGTTTTTTCTGACAGGAATACATTCACGATACCAACGCCCGCGGGTGGGTGGGACCGGAGTGCTTCAGCGAGGGATCGACCTCCAGGGTTATCCGGCACGAAGACTGAGTTGGGAGCGCAGAGCCCGATCCAGGTCCAGATTGCGCGGGCAGTTTCTGTTTGCGGATCGTTCTCTCTCGCAGCAGGCGGATAATTCAATTCCGGGAGCGGACCGAGCAATCCAAACCAGTCATTCTCAGGGGAAATTTTCGCTGCAATTTCATTAGGATCATGCTTGTCAAAATGGATGATGCGATAACTGCTCGAGCGGGGATTTCCGGTTCCGCCACCAACCCAGGCCATGAGAGGTGAACCATCAGGGTGACGCCCAATCGGGAAGGTTCGGTAGAGCTCCTCCGTGATGCGGGATGAAGGGTGCTTATCAAGCGTGAGGTCAGAGGTCGCCTTCAGCGTTTCATGGTCGATGAAGACCGTAACCCCGGCTCCGACGCTCCATTTTTTCTGACGGAGCGCGGACGTCTCGACACTTACCCGTCTGAGGACGAGGCTAGCGGAGTTTTCCTCGTTTCCGCGGATCGAAATAGGCAGGGAGTCGGCGGACGGTTCAATGCGGCAGTCGGTGAGGCTGTGACGCCCCCCTTGAAACAGGACTTCGACACTCACACTTTGTCCGAAGAGGCAGTCCGTATAATAGGTGTCGGCGCGATTCACATCAGCAACGGCATGCTCGTTGCGGAGAAATTTTCCTCCGCGAATCCAGCAGGTTGAACTGTCGTGGGCACTGAACCCTTCGTCAAAGTTTTCAATG
This sequence comes from Verrucomicrobiales bacterium, assembly GCA_029210205.1. GTDB lineage: Bacteria > Verrucomicrobiota > Verrucomicrobiia > Verrucomicrobiales > DEV007 > Arctic95D-9. The sequence goes on from JARGOD010000018.1 coordinate 50,210, forward strand.
CCTGTGATGTTAAAAAATTGAATTCCTCTCGCATTGCCGTGGATATTGAAACCGTCGTTGAGGAAATGACGGGTGTTCAAATCGAAAACCTTGATGTTTCCGTGATCTCCTGACGTGGCCAGGCCATTGCCCCGCGTCGACCATTCGAGTCCTTCGATACTTCCGCGATAAGTTAGCCATCCTTCTTCCTCGTCGATGAGGTCCCAGCGGAACTCACCTTCTTTGAGGTCTTCGGTGGCCGGGAAATCAATGGGGTTAGCGCAAAGCCGACCCATCCTCTGCGCTGTGCCGTTAACAATGAGTAGGTGACGGTCCCAGCGTGTGCGTGGTAGTCGAATGCGATGAAGATCGTCGCCCAGAGCTTCCCATTGGTTTTCCGGAAGAGGGTCCGCGCCGGTGAGGGTGACGCCATTCCCTTCGATGACGATACCTGATTTAGGAGACTTCAGAGTGATGGACTGTCGGTAGAGTGCATTTGCAGGAAAGAGAAGAATACGGTCATCGGTTCCGGCTCGATTGATGGCGACTTGCGCAGTTTTGAGTGGCGCTGATTGAGAGCCGTCGTTGTCATCAGATCCCTGCTCGGGATGAACGTGCCAGTCTTTGGTGTTACCTGAAGCACACGTGAGAAGAATCGCTGAACACAAATATATTCCGAATTGATGCATTCAGTTTTCAGGTGTTGAGAATATTCACGACTTCGTCTTTCAGGAGGCGATTAGTGGCGAGCGCTTCGCCGCCATTAATATTGCCTTCATTGCCGGCCCAATCTCCGAAGTATCCTCCGGCTTCACGAAAGATGGGCGGGAACGGGCCGCAATCCCATACTGCCATAACGGGATCGAGCATGACTTCGGCGCGACCGGTAGCAACGAGAAGGTAGCCATACGCATCGCACCAACCGGCGTTGTAGTAGACTGCCTTCTGGAGGCGGTCCCAGGGCTCGCCTTTTCCATTTTGAGCGAAGTAGGCGGTGTCAATGTGCGCGCAGACCGCTCGGTCAATTTTTCCCTCTTCTGAGACGTGACAGGGTTTTCCGTTCCAGCGTGCGCCAAGGCCTGTTCCTGCAACAATCATTTCATCAAGGGCAGGGAAGTAAGCGCAACCTACTTCGACCTTTCCGTTGATCTCAAGCGCAAGGAGGACGGCATAAAGGGGGACTCCATGAACGAAGGATTTTGTTCCGTCGATCGGATCGATAATCCACCGGTGCGTTGAGTCGGTCTCGCTCTTAGTCTCGCCGAATTCTTCCCCGACAATTTGGTGATCCGGGAATGTTTCGGCAATCCGCTCCCGTATCAGCGTTTCTGCATTCCGGTCAGCGATCGTGACCGGCGTGTCGTCTCCTTTGAATTCTGCCGGAGCGAGGTCAGTGAGGAAATACTCGAGGGTTAAAGCACCCGCTTCCCGGGCGGTTTTTTCGGCAAATTCGAGGTAGGTTTCCAGCATCGGAAAAAAGTAAGTGAAAGTCGGTTATTCTGCGTCCGGTGCACTCACGATCTCGACATTGATTTCGTCAGAAGGAATCGCCTCAGCTTCGATGTCACCGAGAGCATATTGGATGCCATCGAGCATGTGGAGGAGGACGGTTTCGTCGGCGAAGGTCATGTCGTTGTGACCGAGATTGGTGTAGAAGAGACGGCCTTCGCCGATTTCGCGACACCAGGAAACGGGCACGTCCACCTTCTTGGGATCTTCGACTTTCCCTTTCCACTTTTCTGCTTTGAACGGCTCCGCATTCTCCGGTTTCGACATGTCGAGGCTGAGAAGGACGCGGAGTTTGTCGCGGCCTTCGAAGCTGTCTTTCTTATACCAATAAATCTCATCCTTATGCCAAAGGCCTTTTCCCTTAAAGGCGGCATTCAATGGATGATTCGGATCTTCCACTTTGAAAGCCCAGGTTCCTCCGGCAGTCCAGGGATGGCCGTCGAAGATGCCGCCGATCATGGCGATACCTTCCTCCCACCCTTTGAAATTGTCCGCGGCAGCATGAAATCCGATGATTCCTTTTCCAGATTTTACGAAATCGAGGATCGCATCCCTCTGGGGTGCAGAAGGCTTGAGGTGAGTCGTGTTATTGAAAATGATACCGTCGTATTGGGCGAGGTTCTCCTTTGTGAAAACATCGTATTCATCGGCGAGATCCATCGAGAAAGCTCCGGTGTCGCGCGCGAGGGCTTCCATCGCATAGTTGCCGAAAGGGATCGAAGTGTGGACGAAACCCTCGCATCGATAGAAGACGAGGACTTTTCGATCTTTGGCAGGATCCGCGGTGCGGGTTGGAATCCCGGCATCGATTGTCGCTTTATGTTCGGGCGTAGGATTGTCTTTGAACTTCTCGATCGCCGTTTCCGGCCAGGTCTTGGGCTTCTTCTCAGGCTTGTTTTGAGCCATGGCAAAACAGGCGAGAGACAGGGTGATCAAGGCGGTGATGACAGAGGCGTTTCTCATAGGAATGTCGGGTCGAGAATCTTAGCCGTTTGTCAGAGGTCTCAAAAGGCCTAATGACGTTTTTTTGCTTTTTGGAAACGGGTTCGTCTCGCCGGGGAGAACTCTTCCGGAGCGGGTTCTGCTTCTGCTTCAGTTGGATGGCTTTCGACAGGGGCGGTCTGCGTCTTGGTTTTTCGCTTTCTAGCTCCAACTTTAGTCGCTGCTTCAATGCGGGGACCAAAGTGAAGCATTGACCAACCAGTACGGGTCGCAAACGTCTCGAGGAGAAAAATGAATAGTGCGGAAAGAAAAAACCATTCACGAATGGGAGTGATACCGGAGGCTTCGGGCTTCCGCCATGCCTGAGAAAGGTCGAGTAGTTCTCCACCTCCACTGGTTCGAGAAGTTTCCTCAAGCTCAATAACACGTTCGCGATGAAACTCCCACTCGAGAGCAGACCCGGCGACAACGGGGCCAAAGGGAAGAGCGGTTCCGGAAACTTGCACCGCTCCCCGCAAAGGCTCGGATTCACGCAGTTCGGTCTTCACGGAGTAGTGACCCGGAGCAAGGCGTTCCCAAATAAGCTCTTCCGCTCTGTTTCCGAGATCTCCCTGCTCGATGACAAGACGGGGAGGCGACTTCGCGAATTCCGAAGCCCAGATTTCAGAATCGTAAATGAGGTCGATCCTTAATTCTGAGCCCGTGATTTCATGGCGAACGCCAATGCCGGGAGGAATCTGCTCGCCGATGAGCCAGCGCGCAAAGGTCTGTTGGAAATCGCCATAGCTTTCCCAACTCCTCACGGATTCTGAGTAGTCTCCGCCGAGCGGGAAAGCGACCGCGGCTGTCCGGCCAATACCCCGTCTTCCGAAAGCGACCAGAGGGGCGGCATAGCGGTCCGTGCTCACGAGTGCAGTTTCATCTCCTTCGCGAAGGTAGCTAAGATTGTATCCATCTACCGACTGGGGCCAATTGAGATCACGTTGCGCGATTTCATGCCATTTTCCTGATGACTGAGGCGGAACAGCTTCTTCGACAAAGGTGGAGCGAGCTACGGAGACGGTTTCTTGAGCAAAGATGTTCGGAATTTCTCCGGGAATTGTGGTGAAGAACATGCGCCCGTTTCCGCGCGAAGCGATATCCTGAATGAAATTGGCGTCTGCGTCACTGCGGGTTCCAAGGCCGATGACACTGACGGTTGCCCCTTTGTCCTGCATTTCTTTGAGAAGTGCTTTGTATTCGCCGGGTTCTTCAGAGTCAGCGGCATCGGTAAAAAGGATCATATGCCGTTGTCCTGCCTCGGCTTGCTTAAGTTGATCCCAGGCGGCTTTCATTCCTGTGTAGACGAAGATGCCGCCACCCATCGATTCAATGCTGCGGACTCGCTTGATCAATTCGCCACGACTTTTTCCGACGTTCAGGAGTGGACTGATTTCGTGGGCCTGACTGTCGACAGCGAATACAGTGACTGCATCGGTCTCGCCAAGTAGTTCAATGGCGCGGGCTCCGCCTTCGTTGGCGAGCTGCATCTTCGAATTGCCACTCGAAGTGATGGCAGCCATAGAGCCAGAGCGGTCCATGACGATGGCCATCGCGACGGAGAGGCGGCGATGCTCGTTTTTCAGCTCCATCGTTACCGGGAGCAGTTCGTCCACTGCAGATTGGTAGTAGCCTCCGGACCCGAAACTGTTTTTCCCGCCTGCCATGAGTAATCCTCCGCCTTGTTCCTTAACGAAAAAATCGAGCGCGTTGAGGAATTCGGAGGGCAATTCGTAGGCGGGTACGTTGTTGAGAATGACAGCCCGTGCGCCGGTCAAGGCTCCTGAAGTGAGCGAGAGGAGATCGTCGCTGACGGTTTCAACGGCAAACCCTTGATTGGAAAGGGTGCTGGCGAGAGGGTCGTTGTTGTAGCGGGTCACGAGGAGTAGGCGGGGACCGGCGACGATTTCGATCCACTGTTCGCGTTGGTTGTTGCCTGCGTGCGTGTCGAGTTCAGGTGCGACAACGGCGCGGTAGCGATGGGCACCGGGGGAAGTGATCCGATCCGCGAAACGGAGGTGCCCCGTTCCCTCGACGATTTCCACTTCACGAGTGAAGAGCGCCGTTTCGTTTCGGTAGACAGTGAGCGGTGTGGTGCCGCTCTGGCTTGCTTTCACTGTGATATCGACAACAAAAGGCTCTGCGAGCTGTGAGCGGGAAGGGAGTTTGAGTTCAGTGACTTGAAAATCGATGACATCAGGAGCCCGCAAAAGGCGGTAATCGAGCGGCACATTAGCAGCCATCAGTTTCGCGGCGATGCCATCGAGTGGCTCGGTGCTGTAGCCGTCGGTGAAAACTAGAATACCGTGGTGACGGTCTGACTCCATTCTCGCAAGCGTGTCATTTATGGCGAGTCCTGTCCGGGTTTGGTCGGTTGCCCCGCTGTAAAAATTCGTTTCGGCATTCGTTCCCGGAATGACCTCGCTGGCATAGTCAATGAAGTGGAGCTGGTTCTCACGTCCCGGTTTCGTTCTCAGAAGGAGTGATTTCCATTCGTCTTCTCCGGCCTCCACCATTTCGGATGCTGAGGATGATCGATCAAATAGCACCCAGAGATCCATCTTGTCGGACCGGAGCCGAAGAGCGGGGTCGCAAAGAGCAGTAACGAGTAGGATTAGAAGGAGAGCCCGAAGCGGGCGCCACAGCGCGAGGCTCCTGAAAAACCAACCTGCTAAAAAGAGCAGAGGAAGTAAGATGAGAAATTGAGGTGCTCCAAAGGACATCGAAGCCAGAATAGTCGATTCCATGACCGAGAAAAGATCAAACCTCAAGGTCCCGAGGTCGAATTTGACCGTGAGTGCAGCCGGACAAATATGTAATTATGAGAAAATAGTTGCATTTATCATAAAAAAAGATAATAATTGGAATACTTGGCGAACTCGTTCTGATGAATTTCCGATTTCCATTGCTTGTGACGGCACTCCTGATTTTTTCAGGAAGTGCGAGTGATCTTGCGGCCCAGATTCGCGACGATGAACAGTCGACGAACTATCTCGCTGTTCAATGTGCGATGAGCAGTGGCGGAGACTCGGCAAGCTACGAGGAATATGGCCGCAAGTTAGCGAAAACTGTCGCGCTACTTTCGGCCGGACAGCAAGAAAGAGTTTTCGGATATGTTCCGCGACCAATCACCTTCGCCCGTCCCGAAGACCCGGAGCAATCGAACGGGGAATATGGCGGAATGGCTGCGAACACTCCTGAGTCGGATTCGCAATCAGCCAGTACCGCAGGATCTCCAGTAGGAAATGGGCAGTCTTCCGATGAAGATGTCCCGCCCGTAGCAGGAGCCTCAGCCCAGGAGAGTGAGTCTCTAGATGAAAAGCTTACCGATGAATCATTTTCCGAAGAATTAGAAGAGGAAAAATCCGGTAACGATTGGTGGGGAGGCTTTATGGATTGGCTTGATGGGCTCCTTCAGTCAATTGTCGACGATATTGCGCTTAAACAACAGTCTGCGAAATAGAGTTGGATTCCCTATTGAAGGCTCTTGCGCGAGATCGCCTTTCGCGGGATGATCGATGATGTCTTCTTTAACTGGAAAAACAGCGATTATCACGGGTGGTGCTTCAGGGATAGGCCTGGCCATTTCGAGCCACTTTGCAGAATCGGGCGCATCGGTTGCAATCCTTGATTTTGATGAAGCTTCAGGAAAATCCGCGGCCAAAGACATCGAATCCAAAGGTGGTGACGCCTACGCGGTGAAGTGTGATGTTGCTGACAACAGTTCCATTGCCAGTGCCGTGAGCGCCGTTCACGAGCGCTTCGGGAAGGTAGACATCCTCGTCAACAATGCTGGCGTCGCCAATATCGGAACAGCAACGACGACATCAGAAGAGGACTTCGATCGTGTCATGCGAGTGAACGTAAAAGGCGTCTATCAATGCCTCAATGCAATTCTTCCGATCATGGTCGAGTCCGGTGGTGGCGTTGTCCTCAACATGTCAAGCATCGCCGCGGTCACCGCTCTAAAGGACCGCTTCGCCTACTCTGCGAGCAAAGGTGCCGTTCACACGATGACTTATTCGGTCGCGGCGGATTATCTGGAGCATGGCATCCGCTGCAACTCCATTTGCCCCGCCCGTGTCCACACGCCGTTCGTCGATGGCTACCTCGAGAAAAATTATCCGGACAACAAAGAGGAAATGTTTCAGAAGCTTTCAGCGGTTCAGCCCATCGGGAGAATGGCTAAGCCGGAGGAGATTGCTAAATTGGCTCTCTATCTATGTAGCGAAGATTCTTCCTACATCACGGGTCAGAGCTTCAATATCGATGGAGGGTATCTGAACCTTCGGGTTTAGACGGAACTCCATCTTCAGTTGGTGTCGAATCGTGTGGCTTACGAAAACAGTTTTTCGACCATCTCGCCCTTCACCAGTTCACGTGGCTGATTGAGATGGTTGTAAACGATCGACTGCGGATCGATTCCCATCGTGTGATAGATTGTCGCGAGAATTTCTGTTGGGTGTACTGGATCTTCCAGCGGAGCTGAGCCGGTCTTGTCGGATTTACCGTGGACATAGCCTCGCTTGATCCCCGCTCCTCCGATGAGTGAGGTATAGCAATATGGCCAGTGGTCCCGGCCATCTGCGCTGTTATTGTTTCCGCTCGTTGAGATTCCCATTTCCGGACTGCGTCCGAACTCGCCGATGGCGACGACGAGGGTTTCATCGAGCAGTCCCCGTGAATCAAGATCGGCAAAGAGTGCCGAGAGACCTTTGTCGAGCATCGGTGCTGACTGGTCTTTCATGCGCTTCGGCAGCCCGACGTGATGGTCCCAGCTGTGGTCGCTGGAATTGGCGACTTTGGGCCAGATCACTTCCACGACCTTAGTTCCCGCCTCGACGAGGCGACGGGCGAGGAGACAGCTTTGACCGAAAGTGTTACGTCCATAGGAGTCGCGCATCTTTTCGGTTTCGGCATCGAGATTGAAAGCATCGCGGGCGCGCCCGGACACGATCAGGTTCAGCGCCTTGTCGTAGTATTCATCGAGGTTGTAGTCTGCGACTGCTTTCTCGATGATTGGCATCTGGTCGGTGAGCGTGTTTCGCAGTTTGGCTCGGCGCTGGAGGCGGAGCGAGAAAACGTCCGGACGGAGTTGGAGGTCATCGACACGGATCTTCGTCATTTTTGACATGTCCATGTCGTCCCCTTCCGGAAAGAGATAGTAGGGATCGTAGGCCTTACCGAGGAAGCCGGCAGTCCCGCCCTTATTAATGACGTTCGACTCCTGAAGCGGCCGCGGCATCATGACGAAGGGAAGCATGGGCTCGTCGCTGGGTTTCATTCGCACAATGTTAGAGCCGAAATTTGGAAAGTCCTTCGGACTTGGCGGCTCAAGTTGGCCGGATGGACTCACCTTGTCAGTGGTGTAGCCGGTCATGATCTGGTAGATCGCTGCGGTATGATTGAAGAGACCGTTCGGCGTATAGCTCATCGAACGAACCGTCGAGAATTTGTCAGTGACCTTGGCAAGATTGGGAAGCAGCTCGGTGTATTGCAGGCCATCAGTCTTCGTGTTGATCGGCTTGAAGATTGATCTCACATTGTCCGGTGCGTCCGGTTTCGGATCGAACAAGTCGATGTGACTCGGTCCTCCCTGCAGGTAAACCATGATCACTGACTTGGCCTTGCCCCAACCAGGGCGGCCTGCATGTCCTGAAGCTGCGCTGGCGCTTTGAGCGGCAAGAATGTTGTTGAGTGTCATCCCCAACATGCCAGCACCACCGACGCGGAGGAAATCCCGGCGTCCTGGTTTGAGATGGGAATCACAGAGGTCTTTGGCGATTTCTCCTGGGAGTCTGATCATGGTTTTGTGGGAGTAGTAGAGTAGGAAAGGAGTGGGGAAGGAGAGAATTCTTTGCTTCTGAAATTCTCTGCTTCTCCTATTAGCGATTAAACAAGAATGACGGGCTGTTGACGAGGGCCCACACGACGTCCTGTGCGGCGGTTAGTCTTCGATTTGCCGCCTGTTGAATGGAATAACCGGTGTCCTGACGAATCTGGACAAGAGGAACGGGTAGGGGTACTTCGGTTTGTGCGTTTGCCAGGGCGGTATTGAGGGCGTCCATTTTTGAGTCGGATGGCAGCGGGCGAAGCTCATTGAAATAAACTCCCTGGTGTTTGCGGAGTTCGGCGTCGTTTTCCGCGACATAGGTTCGGATTGCCAGTGTCTCCTCCTTCGTCCGTTGGACCTTGGGCTTGATCACGGCCTCTGCGACCTTTGCAGGGAGGCCAAACTGGAGTGGATCCTCTGAGGTGGTATACCAGATGCGGAATTGGCTGATCGGATAGTCCCCGGCGCTGTATCGGCAGAGAACACCAACGACAAGGTTGGCTCCGGCAGGATCACCCGGGAGTGGCTCTTCGAATTTCAACATCGCACGATGAGGAATCCTGTAGTCAGCCCCCGCAAGAGCCCATCCCTTATCGGCACGTGAGACATCCCCGTTGAAGACGTTATTCACGCTGAAACCATTCTGGTTGTGGCTCGCTTTGGCTTCAATCAGTTTCAATGGTAGGCTTTTCTTCGGATCGGAGAGCGTGTTCCACCGGGTCTGCACTTCCGTGATGACAAAATTGCCATTTGGATTGAGGCCGGCCCCATAGACTTTGTTGTTCTCATTCGGAATGGCCTCGATCATGATCCCGGTGATGTTCTGTGAGGTGGTCTTCCCTGTCACGAGGTAATCGATGTTACCTTTCTTAAACGGACCTGTGTAACGGACCGAACCGTCGTCGAGGATTTCAACTTCAGTCTTGTTAGAGGCGGTGACGCTGGCGACTTCGAGTGCGTGCCATTTCGTCCACAACTGCTCGGCTTTGATTTCACTGGCAAACGTGAATGACAGTTTTGGAATCTCGAGTTCACGCGCATTGACCTCTTTTTCAGCCTCGGCAATACGCTTCTTCTGGCTGGCTTCTGCCTCACGCTTCTTCTTTGCGTATTCGGGCTGATACAATGCAATCCCCGCCTCTGCTTTTTCAATCTTGCGCAGTCGCTCGATCTCTAAATCGGATCGCTTCATGACCCATTCGGCTTCGGCCTTGGAGGCCTTGCTGAGGAGCGATGCATGATCCGAGGAGATTTCCTTCATGATATCGAGCGCGGCCTTAGTCTCCGTTTGGGAGGGGGCGCGTGCGAGGACGCGATAGTAGATTTCCTCGATGAGCTTCTTGTCATCAGTTTGTGTTTTAACGAGTTCGGCCAGCTCACTGTCTTCTGCTCCGATGGCATCGGCGATCGCAGGCCCTGACAGAAACGCCATGACGGCACTCATCTGGAGTTCATCGGAGCGCTCGCACTCGCAGGCGCTTTCACGGGCAGGGCGACCCAGGTTGGCAAGGAAGCCGCTCTTAAGATCGAGCTTGGCATCAGGCAACTGGCTGGCGCGAACGCCTTTCCCGGCTCCGGGGATGTCGGGAATTGCACCAGTGACGGCGTAGACGGCATCATAGAGCGTTTCAGCGGGGAGACGACGGGCTTTCGCGTGGGAAAAGTTAACCTCGTCGGCTTCATTCCATTCATTGGTCTCGATCGAGAGCTGATAGGTCCGCGATTTGCAGATCATCGCCATGAGCTGGCGAACGTCGAATCCGGATTCGATAAACTCTTTCGTGAGGTGGTTGAGGAGTTGCGGATTCGTCGGCGGATTGCCGGCGCGTATGTCATCGAGAGGTTCGATGACTCCGGTTCCAAGGAGGTAGCCCCAGATGCGGTTCGCGTAGCTGGAGGCAAAATACTGGTTGTCGGGACTGGTGATCCATCCGGCAAGTTTTTCGCGCCGGGTAGGAGCCTTGGGATTCGCGAATGCGGCTTTCTCAATCGTGGCTTCGTAGGGGAAGGCTGGAGGCTGAAGGACCCCGGTGCGATCATGTTTAATTTCGCCCTCAGCTTTGTCCGCAACGATTTCGTAGAGTGGTTTTGCACCCTCGACGGCCGAGCCTCCGATGTTTTGTTTCGGAGCGTTTTCGACATCCCGCTTCAGGTCGATCTGCGCAAAGTAAGCTGCGGTTTCGTAGTATTGGTCCTGTGTCCATCGCTCGAAGGGATGGTCGTGGCATTTGTTGCAGTTGAATCGGGTTGCTAGAAAAAGATGCGTCGTGTTTTCCATGAGCATGTCAGGATCACGAAGAATCTTGTAGTAGGACGCGGCCGGGTTCTCTTTATTCGAACCGGAGGCGGTGAGGATTTTGTGAACGAACTCGTCGTATGGCGTGTTTGCTTCGAGTTCGCGATGAATCCATTCGCGGAACATTTTGGCGCCTTCGGTGCCGAGATACTTAGAATTCACCTGAAGCATGTCTGACCATTTGTTGGTCCAGTGATCGATGAACTCCGGAGAGCCGATCAGCTCATCCACGAGAGCGTCGCGCTTTTGCCGGGTCGGAGTGTCGTCGGCGAGAAAGGACTTAACCCTCTTGGATGCCGGAGGTAACCCTGTCAGGTCGAGATAAACGCGGCGGATGAATTCTCCATCGCTGCTGAGTTGGCTTGGCTTCAACTTCATGCGTTCCCACTTCGCCGCGACGAGTTGGTCGATCTCGCTCCAGGTTTCGGGGGATTCCCAGGTAAAGCCTTCGCGGTCTCCCATGACTGTGAGCGTCGTTGCGGCGTAGGCGCCCTCGTAGCGGGCAAGAATAGGGGCTTCGCCGCGGCGAATTGTTTTGAGGAGTGCAAAGTCATCGTGCTCGGCGACTTCGGTGTTTCCGGAATCAATGAAAGACTCCAGAGTCACATCTCGCGTTTTCCCGTCGGTGTAGCGGGCGACGACGCGAAGTTGTTGCATCGCGCCGATGTTCTGAATCACCGGATTTTTTGGAAAGAGCTCGATCGAGGCAACCTTGGGGGAGTCGAGTTCGACCTTTGCCCCTTCGGCGATCCAGCGACGAATGAGCCCGTAGTATCGGGAGTTATGCTCGGTCACAACGCCAGCTTCGTGCGGCACCGCACCGGTCGCTTTGAGCAGCATAAGCGAGTCATCGGGCGAGGCAAAGTTGACACGTCGTGCGGAATGATCGTCGGCAAATCCGCGAACATCGTAAAGCGGGTCGTAACCACGAAGACTCAATTTGAAGCCGCCCTTGCCGTCCTTGGCGCCATGGCAGGTTCCCATGTTGCAGCCGAGGCGGGTGATGACGGGATTCACATCGAGAAGAAAATCGGGATGAATGTCTGCGGCAAGGTTCGAGATCGCGAGCGTGACCGGTTTCGTTTTGACGCCATTCAGGGAAGCCTCAAGGGTTCCTTCACCAGTCGATTCGGGCCTGATGATTCCGCTCTTAGAAATCGAGGTGAGTTTGTCAGGTTGGCTCCATTTAACAAGGCGCGTGACATCAGCGGTGTCCCCGGTGTCGAGCGTCGCGGTGACGAGGACCTGGGCGTATTCGTTCGAAGACTGAAATTTCAGCGTTTTCGGCGTGACAGCAAGAGAGACGATTTTCCGGCCTTTGGGAAGTGCCTCAGCCTCTTCGTGAGCCTTGGCTCGCTTCCGATCTACCTTATCCGGATCGGCCTTGACGAGAGGAAGGGAGAATTCTACTTCGGCAGCAGCGAAGGAGGTTGTGGAAGTCAGCTTGGTCGAATTGAGAAGGTGAATTGTTCCGTCGGCTCCGGAGGCGGCGACAGTTTTTCCATCCGGAGAAAAAGTGACGCTATACATGGCCGCGTCGAAGTCGCGTGAATGCAGTAGTTTTGCTCCTCGGGTGTGAAACTCGTCGATCTTTGGATCGCTGTTGCTGCCCTCAGTGTTTCGGCGGGCGGTTTCGAACAGCTTTTTCAACTCCGGGGTAATCGTCGCATCATACTCGGAGGCATAGAGGTTGAGCTGGCCCTTTCCATCAAGGCTGGAGACCGCGGCAAAGGTTTTCCCATCCGGTGCAAAGGCAACATCCCAGATCCGGCCATTCATCGCGGGATATTTTCGGATGAGGTTCGCGTTGTCCCCGATCTTACGGGCGGTCTCGCGAACCATGCGATAGATTTGCGGCACACCGTCGGAGCCGCCGACGAGGACGTGATCCTCTTTCGGGTGACGCGTTACCGCGTTGATCCCGCCTTTGAGCGCTCCGGGAGTGATTGAGGTGATATTATCGACGAATCGCTCGGTCGCCACTTCGGTGAGTTTCGCCGACATATCGCGTCCGACCGAGACGAGGTGATCACCTTTGAGTGACCATTCTGTGTCGAGGACCCAGTCGTTGTGGCCGCCCATGAGAAGAATCTGCTCGCCGTTGGATGCCCTGATGCCTCGAACCGTGTTGTCCGGAAGTCCGAAGGCGATGAGTGACCCGTCCGGAGACCAACTTGCGCCATAAGCTGTGTCATAACCGACGATCCGTGAGAGTTCGAGTTCCTGTTTTTCGAGATCCCAAACCTGAATTTCACCCATACGACCGGGGAGGCCACCGGCGACGAGAAGTTTTTTACCGTCAGGTGAGAAGGCAACTGATTCGATGCGTTCGGCGAGACCGACGAGACGCGAGGCAATGCCGGAGCCGTCGGCACGGTGAATGAGAACTTCGTGAAATCCTGAGACTGCGATGAGTTTTCCATCGGGCGAATAGTCGATTGAGGTCACGAGTGGCGGCACCGCGTAGACCGGCGGGTTCTCCATTGTAAAAAGCTGCTTCGCATTTTCCGGGGTGTCGTCTTTGGCTCCCTGCGTGATCCACTTTTTCACGAGCCTGACCTCGTAGCCAGTCATCGGCTCATCCTTCGGAGGCATTTCGGGGCGGTCTTCGCCTTTCTGCTTCACGATTAGCTCCATGAGGTAGCTTTCGTCCGGCTTTCCGGGGACGATCGCGGTGTCGGTTTCGCCGCCGGCGATGAGCTTGGCGACCTCGGTCATGATGTAGTCCGACTTTGCTTTTGCCGGCTGGTGGCAACCCTGACATTTCGCCTGCAAAACAGGACGAACGTGTTCATAGTAGCTGACCGTTTCGGGTAGCGCGTCGGGTTTCTCAGCGGCGAACAGAACGGATGTCGAAAACAAGAGGAAAGCAGCAAGGAGGCGTTTCATGGAGGAAGCGATCAGAGGAAAGTATCTCTAGACCGTAAATTCTATAAATAGTGCTGTTTGCAAACAATGACGCGTTCACGGGCGGATCAAAGGATATTGGACCGTAAGATCATCAACTGACTGACAAGCAGGAGGCTCCTGTTTCAGCGATCCTCGGGCGTGATTCGGATCACGAGAGGACGATGATCGCTTGCTGTATCCCAGTCCTCCCAGTGATAAATCGAGGACTGATCACGCTCAATTTCGGGGCTGAGGCCCTGGCTATAGAGCGCAAAATCAAAGCGGGCATATGAGTCGGCGAATGACCAGTGGTGGGTCCAGCGGAAGCCATATTGATCCGACAAGGTGAGTGATGAGAGATATCCATCTCGACCAAAACTTCCCTGGATTGCTTTCACCGGCGGCTCAATCCGGAGATCGTTCAGATCACCAACGACGACAATGTTGGCTCCGGGCTCCCCGGCGAAATGTTGATCGAGATGCTTTCGCGCGAGGCGGGCCTCGTTGAGCCGCATTAATGCCTGATCGGCGTCGGGTACTTCGCGCTTTGATTTCAGGTGCAGACCAATAACACGCAAGTGGTATTGGGGATTGATCACGAACTTGGTGTCGATGACGCCGCGCTGGAAGGGGAGCTTCGTATCTCCGATCGCGTAGGTGTAGTCGTCCCTGGAATCGCTGTCAGCAA
>JARGOD010000154.1 GCA_029210205.1 Verrucomicrobiales bacterium
GAGAGTGAAAGTGGCTCGACCCAGATTTGAACTGGGGACACAAGGATTTTCAGTCTTTGTCTTGATTGTCTACCGGTGTCCGCGTATGGTCTCCCTATGGGAGCGAAAGAACAAGTAAATAAAAGGGTTTCAGCCGATTCAGAGGCGGAAGAAGGGGACAGAGGTAGGACAGAGAATCCCGAAAAAAGTAGTAAAGGAATAGTAAAGCAAAAGACCGCCGGACTTGGGAAGACGAATCCGAAATACTGGGAACTCAAGGTAAAGAAGCCCACTTACACGAGAGGCGGGATCAAACACGAGTCACGCCACTACGCCGCCCGCATAGGCTACAAGGGACAACAACACACGTTTCCACTGGGGACAGGAAACAAAGCCGCAGCCGGGAAGGAAGCCGCCAAGATTTACCTTTTCCTTCTCGCGAACGGATGGGAAACGACACGGGAAGAATTTTCACCCACCTACGCTCCGAAGTCAGACAAGCCGGTGACGGTAGGCGAATACATCGCAAAGGCGGAAACATCCACGCGAGTTTCTGAAAAGACTCTGGTGGGTTACACCAGGCGGTTTAGGAGAATTGTGGCTGACATATTCGGAATCAGCCCAGAAGTCACCAGAATAAGAAAGAGACGAATCCTCGACCCTGAGACGGGAAAGAAACGGCTAGTTGAGGTAGAAGAAAAGATTAATTGCAAACACGATTACTCTTCATCTTCCCGGAAGAACGGAGGTAGCCGCGATCAATGGCTCGACCGGGTCAACAGGGTGAGGCTTGATAAGATCACTCCCGAAAAGATTGAAAAATGGGTCAACGATTACGTGAGAACACACGGGCGAAAAAATCCAATCCTTGAGGAGAAAGCAAAAGGAACGGTGAACTCTATTTTAGGTGACGCGAAGTCACTCTTTGGAAAAAAGATCCTCGCCACAACAAGGTCACTCAACCTACCGGACACTTTGCCCTTCGAAGGTGTCGCTCTATTCGAAAAGGACGAGATTCCAAGCACACGCTATGAATCAACAATCAATTCGGAGGAACTTTTCAAGAAAGCCGTCGAGGAACTCCCTGGCATTGACGTTGAAGCCTACAAGATATTTCTTCTCGGAATCCTGTGCGGATTGAGACGGGGAGAGATCGACGCTCTTCTTTGGGAAAATGTGGACCTTGAGAGAAGGAAGGTTCACGTACGGAGAACGGAATTTAGCGGAGTGAAAAGCCGATCCTCAGAAGGCTCCGTGGATATATCTGAGGAGATGAAAATCATCCTTACCGGATTCAAGAAATCCTCAACCGGTGTTTTCGTGATTGAATCCAATCGCCCGCCAAAATATTCGAGGAACTACTACTACCGGGCTCAGAAATCCTATGGTCTTCTCATCGAGTGGCTCAAGAAAAACGGAGTAACGGCAAGAAACCCCATCCACACGCTGCGAAAAGAGGCCGGAACGCTGGTTATCAAAAGGTTTGGCCTGTTTGCAGCATCGCGTCACCTTCGACATTCTGACACCCGCATCACCTCCGAGGTCTACGGAGATCTTAAGGAACCCACTTCAACCGGACTGGACGCAATTCTGGCAGAAGGAGAACCGGAGGAAGGGAAAATCACGCCAATCGAGGAAGGGCGAGAGGAAGCCGTATGAGCATATTTCACCAGTGGCGAAATTACCTACTTGGGACACAAGCAGAAAATCCCCAGATTGGGAAACTCGACCATCTAAATAGGTTCCCAAAGGATCTCAGCATTGATGGCGAGAAGGATGAGCGATGGCAAGAATTTGCGGACGACGTAGAGAAGGCGGTTCGCGATCTGAATGCCGAGTTTTTTCAGGATCTAGCTGATGCCGCAAGAGAACTGCGATCCGGCCCGAGCGTAGAGCGTGAAGCAATTCATTGGGCGACACTTATACGGAGGTGCGCGGGCGATGACCCTAGCAATCTTGTGAAGGGTGAAATCAGAGAAGAGATTGTAGAACTGTGGGCGAATCAGTTTTCGAAGGATGAAAACGGACCGTCCGCAGAAGACTGGTCTAGAGCGAGGATGAAGGAGAGCCAAGTGAACTGGCCAAGAATCTGGAAGAAGTCAGGGCTGTCTGTCGCAGCAAAAAAGCCGAAATCAAAACGCGAAGGCGGATAGGGTGACAAGCAGAGGCAAGCTGTCATGTGATAACTTCCGGACATAGGGCGACTTGTCTACATGGCCCCGACCATCACACCCAAATCAGACCGCCTGATCTCCCGCAAGGAACTCTCAGACCGGTGGAACCTCAGCACGAAAACCCTCCGACGCCGAGAGAAAGCCGGTGAGCTTCGCCCGCTCACCCTAAGCGCGAATACTGTTCGCTACCGTCTCAGCGAAATTCTCGCAATCGAGGAAGACGCCGCAGCCAGAACACAGGAGGTGGGATCATGAATCCTCTCGCTCTCGTTAAAATCCGCGCAGCGGAGATCGCTGAAAAAATCACCAAGTTGGAAAGTCAGGGAGTAGTGGTTGATCCGATCGAAACTTTAAAAATGCTCCGGGATGAATTCCCGTTTCAAGGTGAGCGTGAAGTTGGACAGGCACTAGCCAGCGCATTCAAAGAAATTGCACGCCAGCGGGATCAGCACACCGCCGAACTGCGGAGGTATGCAGGAGAGGAAGACGCCGCCGCAAGAGACTAAAAAACCCCGAACCCATGCTATGCACGGGCCGGGGCATTTCTTGAAATAGCTTCAGAAACATACCGTCGTTTCCCGTGCTTGGCAATCGTTCCAAGCACTATGACCCACCAACCATCTAAACCGCCGTCCCTCGATGCCATTATTGACGAGGGACACCCCCCCATTGAAAATGTTGAAAATGTTGAAGCCAACCCGATCGAGTTCAACATATTCAACAAATTCAACTGCACCCCTCCACCCGAGAGGATTCACCCTATTCCCGAGGACTCAGTGATTGCACTAGTCCGGGATATTGGTCGCGACTTCAGCGAAGCGCCCGATTCATTCACGATTGCGCCGTTCCTCGCTCTAATCGGCGGAGCGACCACCCCACGATGCTACTTGGATTTTGCAGGGAAAAAATACGCTAACCTCTACCAGTTCGTTGTCGGGCCTCCCGGTGTCCGCAAGAGCACCGCGTTCAAGATCACCGAACGGATAGGCACCCAGGCGCTAAACTCCGACGCATTCCATAGCGGCAATGCCAGTGATTCCGCTGCATTCGCAAAATGGGAGAAGCAACCGCACCGCATTCAGTTGGAGAGCGAAGGGAATACGATAGTCACCTCCTGGAAGGGGAGTTACTCGGGAAGGGAAATCGCCGCGAGATGCCTGAAGCTATACGATGCGGAAAGCTGGTCGCAGACATTCCGCCATCAAGCAGACAAGGACGGAGAAGGAGAGGAAAGGCATATCGAGATCGCGTCACTGTCATTGGCAATCGGAGCAACGCCCGGAGTCTGCCGATTTGATGGAGTGGATGCGAAGAACGGTCTGAGAAGACGCTTTGGATACTATGCTTCGGACCACGCCGCGAGAGTCATTGACTGGCCGCGTCCGCTCGATGACAACGACCTTGACGGCGTAGTGAGGCAGTTAGGCAAGATCGCCGAACTCGAAGGAGAATGGACTCTCGACGATAAGGCAAAACGGCTATGGTCTGATATACAGAAGCGCAACCGGTCCGACCGTGAGGAGATCCACGGCGACGCTTCCGAGGAGGCAGAAATTAGACAGGCCGAACTGTCTGAGGCACCCTCACGAATCCTCAAGTTGTCGTCAATATTCCAAGTTTCCCGCTGGTCAATGGGGAGCGCCAAGAATGCCTTTGTCGTCACCGAAGAAATGCTTGAACTGGCCGACTTGCATCAGGCAGCTTGTCTTGAGGCGAGCGTAGCAGTGGACGCCATCGCGAACCGCTCGGCCATTGCAGAAAAAGCCGAATACATACTGGCCACAATCCGAGCCGAAGCCGCGAGCGCCCGTGATTGTGACCGATGGACAATCATCGGCGATACCATCAATGCAACTCGCTCTGAGATCACCCGGCGATTCGCTCCGAATGGAAGCCGGGGCAATCTCACGACTCACCGTCTTCACAACTTGGTAATGCCGATTGTCATTCGCCAAGCGAAAGGAACAGCGGAACGCACTGAGAACGGCGGAACGGTCTACAGGATTCCGATGGAGCCGCAACCATGACCGGGACCAGCTCGACACTCGACCGGGACCGACTCGAAAAGGTTAAGCATCACCCTTGCGGGAAGATCACCGCCCGGTGTCCTGCCTGCCATGAAGAAGGGCACGACCGCACCGGCAATCACCTTGTCGAATTTGCCAGCGGGAAGTTTTCGTGTATCGCCGACCCTGCTCACACAAATCGAATATGGGAGCTGGTAGGCATCAGAGATGACGTAGACCCCCGAGAGCGCCGACGATGGAACAGGGAAGAAAAAGAGCGCCGACGACGGGAGCGGGATCGAGTCCGAAAAATGGAGCGGGCAAAGTCCGCACTGCCGAGCCTGATCGAGAAATGGAAATGGAGTCCCGATGAAGTCCGCGATGACTCGCCGACCCAGGTTGATGAATATGCGCACAAGCCAAGCGTTTTCATATCATCGTTGTTTTCACCCTTTGACCTTGTCTGGAGTGGCGAGGTGTTCCAATCCGGTGAGGCACACAGCGACCGATGGAGGACCGTATCAGCATGGAGTGAGACACCCGCTGAAAAAATCGGCCCTATGATCACACCGTCGACATGGAAGGGCGGCACGTTCAGCCGGAGACGCGAGAACATCATGGAAGCGCCGTTCATCGTCTTAGACTTTGACTCGATCCCGACCACCGGCAGAGCGCCGGAGACACCCGAGGAGAAGAAACGTCTCGCCTGCGAATCACTGGCGATTACCCGCTGGCTTCGCGAAAAATGCGATTGGAGTTTGAGCGCCATCCTTTGGACCGGGAGCAAGTCCTTGCATGTATGGTTCGAGATGCCACCCGAAGACCACCTCGAAGCACTTCGCGAAAGCATGACCGCACTTGGAGTCGATCCATCACTCATCGGTAGACCCGAGCACCCCTCACGACTCCCCGGCATGACTCACGAAAAGACCGGCGGACTATCCCGAACCCTTTGGCTTCAGAGATGAGCCACCGATTCACCTGATTGCTGCGAAATAAGCTAAAAAAGCGAATTAAGGGGACTTTCTTCGCTTAATTCGCGCTTCGCCTCCTTTCGTCGGTGAATGAAACAGGGTTGAGTCTCTGACCTGATAGGGTTGAGTGTTTCCATGCAGGATTCTCAAGAACAGATGGCCGTGATTGTTGCCGGTGGCCGTGATTACCAATTCACCGATGACGACATTGCCAAGCTGGACGGTATCCCGATTCGCGAAGTCGTGAGTGGTGGCGCGAGTGGCGCTGACCGATGCGGGGAACAATGGGCGGAAAGCCGGGGCATCCCGGTAAAGAGATTCCCGGCGGATTGGAAAACTCACGGACGGGCAGCGGGGCCGATCAGAAACCGACAAATGGCCGAATATGCGGATGCCGTTGCGCTATTCCCCGGCGGACGGGGAACCGCGTCGATGGCAAAGGAGGCAGAGAAGGCGGGGATTGTTATCTACGATTTTCGCTTCCGTGCAAATTCCACCAGCTCGTAATCCGCCATTCAGCGTTTCCTTTGGAATAGACTTCGAAGTGCCTACCGAAGCTTCTTGTATCTCTTCAACATTTCGCGATCACCCAGGTGAACGCTAATCGCATAATTCACATCATTTTCTCGGCTCAAAAATTCCCGCGCACGCTCTTCCCCGTCTGCGCTATAGGGCAGGAAGTCATCGGCTGCCTTTGCCAATCGTCGGTGAAGATTCCCTTGGATCAATAATCCTAGCACTGCGCATGAGTAGAACGGTGATCGACACTTAACCCGCGCCGTTTCTGCATAGGTCTCGATATAGGAGAGGCAGTTTTCAATTTCGAACTTCGAGAGTTGATGATCGAACAAAAGCGTCAGACTTGCTTCCCGCCCGATCCTTCCAATCACAAAGTCGCGTAGAAACTCCGGATCTAGTCGGCGGGTTGTTCTAGCCATCTCGTCGAATCCTGAAAGGTGCGCGTCGATTTGAACTCTCCTCACAATGACGCGTGGACCTGAAAACCAATTCGGGAATATGTCGGAAAAATGAGAATCCCAATGTCCTATTGCACCCGTGATTAGTCTGGATGCGTCCTCTCTCGATTTCGGCCTCCCCTTAACTTTTAGGTCTTTTAGAAATCGCCTTTGATTCTCCGTAGGCCGATCACGGTTAAACATTCCAAATGGAACCATATTGAACGGTCTCGATTGATTACTATTCCGTCAAGAGCGCGTTCAAATCATCGTCAGACAATTCCCTTTGAATACCTCGCCACACATCGACCGCCCGCCGGATCTCTTTCCGTGCGGAATCGTAATCGCCGG
>JARGOD010000155.1:0-1993 GCA_029210205.1 Verrucomicrobiales bacterium
CACCGCCCTGGCCTTCGCCGAAGTAGTAAAGAATGACATCGACGTCCTCGAGATTCTCGTCGGCATGATCGTAAGTGAGCTGGCCTGCCCGCATTGGACTCGTGACCTGTTGGCGAATCCAGGGCTCACCGAATGAAAAGGTGAATTCGCTGACAATGAGCGTGTCCTTGTCCTCCGCGCGAAGGTCCGCAGCGAAGAAAGTGGCGATCAACAAAATGGGGAGATAGTTTTTCATGCTGGAAGCAGTCTCGTTGGATTCAGACGAATCGCAAGGGGGCGTCATTTCGCTATCGCATTTTTCGCGGGCGTGGCGGGCGACGATTCCCTGTCGGGCGAGCTTTCCGCCTGACAAACCGAATCCATTTTGAAATTCGAAACCCAACAGGGTTAGGTCCGACACTTAACCCTGTTTGATCGCCATTCGCGACCAATACCGAACAGCGCTACGCTCAGAGCAACCAGTCCGAGTGTGATCGAAAACGCATCGCCGTAGCGGGCGTAGATTGTCATCGGAGGATTAAGGTCGATCTCTACCCGGCCGGGAAGGCTGCCGCGGATGTAGGTCGAACCGGTTTCCTCATCTTGCAGAATTCTTGGATTGTCGTTGCCATGACCACGACGGTCGAAAATGCTGCCCCTTGTGTCGATGAATCCGCTGACACCAGTGTTGGCAGCACGGATCATAGGACGGCGGAACTCGATGCATCGAAAGATCGCATTATAGAAATGCTGTGTCGGCTGAGCGCTGTCATAAAACCAACCGTCGTTCGTGACATTGACAAACACCTGTGGCGCTTCGGTGAGAAACTTCCGGGCATGACGCGGGACGGTGTCTTCGAAGCAAATCAGTGGGATGATCTCGATCCGTTGGCCGTCCTTTTCAATTTCGAGTGTTTCATAGGAGTCGCCTGGTGTGAAATCTGTCTCGATGATTCCTCCGGCGATCCATTCGAAAACCGGGAAGCTGTTCCGGAAGGGGATGTATTCACCGAGCGGGACGAGATGAATCTTTTTATGCATCTGATAGGACTCTGTGTCGCCCTTCATAAGAGTGATCGTATTGTAGATCTCGTCTCCCGCGAGCGTGCTGTCCTCGAGTCCAGTGAGGAGATAAAAGTCATCGCCCTGGAGGACGTGTTCGTTGAAGTATTTCTGCACCCACGGGAAGCTGAAGTGACCGGGGATCGCGGTTTCGGGCCAGAGCACGAGATCGTGTGGCGAGACTTCAACGAAAGTTCGCGTGAGGTCCCGGTAATCGAAAATAATTTTCTGGCGCAAGGCAATGTCCTCTGACCACTTATCTTCAAGGTCGATATTCAGCTGCATGATGCGCGCGTTGATATCGATCGAATCTTTCGGAGCGACAGAGACTTTTGGTATGCCGTAGAGAAAAAGCCCGATGATCATCGCGACACCAAGGGCAAAATCAAGGTGCGGGCGGAGGCGTTTACGTTCCTTCACTTCGAGGCCGAGGCGGACGAGGGTCGCAAAGCCGATGATGCCCGAAAACATCATGACAAAGCCATAACCGGTGATCCCGATGACATCGGAAAACTGCACGAGGAGGAGCTGATCTTTTAAAGCGACGCCAAGACCGTTCCACCCGAAGCCGGTGAACAAAATTCCCCGCAGCCATTCCAGTCCGCACCAAGCGGCTCCGTTCAGGAAAGCGACTTTGATGACATCAAGCGATTGGCCGAAGAGGTCGTTTTTGTCTTTGTCAGGCTCGCGGATGATCCAACGCCCTGCTGTCGCGGCAAAAGCGCCGAAGGCAGCGAAGTAAAGAGCAAGATAGGAGGAGGGCAGAAGCAAAGCCCCGAGTCCTGCGAAGACCGTTCCAGCGACTCGCGAAATTTCGGTGAGCCAGGAGATGCTGATCAGGAAAAAGACTAACCCGCTTACAAAGCCGAGACTGAGACCATGCTTCCATCGCGGAGGCTTCGGTTTGGCGAACCACAGTGCTGAAAGCAGGGGAGCTTGCCAGATCCAGACG
>JARGOD010000155.1:2093-6432 GCA_029210205.1 Verrucomicrobiales bacterium
CTTCGGTTTGGCGAACCACAGTGCTGAAAGCAGGGGAGCTTGCCAGATCCAGACGAAGCCACCTGAATCAAATGGAGGGTAGCAAATCGCGAGCAGAAACCCGCTCAGAGCCGCCGCGAGCCAGGGCCAGTAGTCCGCGAGAAATCGCTTCATCCGAGCCGTGATCTCATGTCAGCGACGATCGCCGCTTTCAGGGACTCGAATGACTCCTGAGCAATCGCTTTGGCGGACTCTAGTTGTTCCGGGATGAGGACGCCGTCATCTCCTTTGTCGGGACGGTAGTAGATGTAGTATTTGATCTTCGGCTCGGTGCCGGAAGGACGAACCGCAAAGGCGCGGCCGTCTTCCAAATCGACGAAGATCATCTTCTCCTTCGGAATGAGGTCACCTTCTTCATCCGTATGGTCTTCGTTCGCAAAGTCACGGACCCGTGTCACTTTCGCTCCGTCGATTTCTGAAGGCGGACTGTCGATGTAGCTTTGCGCGAGCGTTTGAATCTGCGCGGCACCGTCAGCCCCGGCAAGAGTTTCCGCGTGCTGGCCTTCGAGGTAGACACCGTGCTCGCAGTAGAGTTGATCAAGTAATTCGACTGGAGTGATCCCGCGCGACTTCGCATAGGCGGCTACTTCCGCGAACATGACGACAGCGCCATTGCCGTCTTTATCGCGGAGGAAATCTGCTCCGAGGTAGCCATAACTTTCCTCGCCGCCGAAGACGAAGAACTTGGAGTGGGCGAGTCTCAGGTCACGAGTTGCTTCGTCCGGGAGATTTCGATAATCAGCGCGGAGGTCCGCAGGAATCTCGGATTCGTATTTGCGAAGCTTGGCTCCAATGTATTTGAAGCCTGTTAGGGTGTTGACGACGCCGACCTTGAAAGAGTCAGCAATCGCGGTTTGCAGCTCGGTGGTGACGAAAGTCTTCACGACGATGGCGTTTTCGCGGTTGCTGTCATTGACGATGCCTTTCTCGGTGAACTTAAGGAGCCGGTAGTAGGCCATGAGCGAGCCGATCTGGTTGCCGGTCAATAAAGTCATTTTGCCTTCGCCATTCCGGACGACGACCCCCATGCGGTCGCAGTCAGGGTCGGTTCCGATGACGATGTCAGCGTCGGAGGCTTCCGCCTGATCGATCCCCATCTGAAGTGCCTCGGCATTTTCCGGATTGGGTGACTTCACCGTGGGGAAGGCCCCGTCTTCGGTATCCTGTGCCGCGACGGTGTCGCAGTGAAAACCGAGACGACGAAGCATCTGTGGGGCAATCGTGCCGCCGGTGCCGTGGATGTTCGTGAAGACAATTTTCAGATCGCTCTGGGACTGGACCATTTCCGGATCGAGGAGGAGCGACTCGAGGCGCGCCATGTAGGCTTCATCCATTTCCGCGCCAAGCTCGGTCACGGATCCCTGCTCCTCGGCAGGGAGGACGTCGTAAGTCTCGCCCTTCACCTCGCTCACTTCCGCGATGATCTGGCTTGCTTCCGGTTCGACGATTTGCGCGCCGTCGCTGCCGTAGACTTTGTAGCCGTTGTCGTGCGGCGGATTGTGGCTCGCGGTGAGGACGATCCCCGAAGTCGTGTTGAGATGGCGAACCGCAAAGCTCAGATGCGGCGTCGAGCGGGGGATCGGGAAAATGTAAACGTCGACCCCGTTTTCGACCGCCACCTTCGTGACGCAGTCGGCGAAGGCTTTGCCGAAGTAGCGCGTGTCGCGGGCGAGAGCGAGGGACGGCTTTCCTTCTCCGGTAAAAGATTTTTTCAACTGACGCACGAGACCGAGAGTCGCACGGGTCAGGTTGTAGAAATTCAAGGAGCTCGTACCAACGCAGGGGTGCTCAGGGCGTTCCTCCGGTCCGGCACTGCCGCGTTCAGCATTGGTAACGATTTCGCCGATGGAGCGACCGCGAAGGCCTCCCGTGCCGAAGGCGAGTTTCTTGAAGAAGCGGTTGTTGAGCTCGGTCCACTCACTGGCAGCGGCGAGCTCAGCGACGGAACTTTCATAAACAGGATTCTCCGAGCTGCCGAGCAGCTCCTGAATATTGTCGAAACTGCTTTGGAGAAGATCGCCGGCAGAAAGTGCCGAGTCGAGTTGCGTGGAAAGTTCAGAATTCATCGTGACCCATCCTAGAAAAGGCGTAGAAAGAATGCAACCGACGTAACAGTTGAAATCACTTTCTCCACAACCCGACTCCAAAACGACAGCCTGGCGCATCTATCACGATGCGAGCGCCGGAGTGTGGGTCGATCATTTTGACGGGCGCTGGCTCGTGCAAACGCAGTCAAACCGGTTTCCGGAGTTCCTGAAAGGACTCGCCGGGGGCGTTGCGACCTCGATTTACTGGCGTCCGCGGGACAAAGCCGCCTCGACCGCTCCGGAGTGGGTCTGGGGAGAAAAAGTGACAGAGCGATTTCTCGTTCAGGAAAACGGGGCATCCTTCTGGATCGACTTCGACTCCGGTTACTCGTCGGGCATTTTCCTCGATCAGCGCCTGAATCGCCGCCGTGTCGGGGAGTCAGCGAAACCGGAGCAGCGTATTCTCAATACTTTTGCTTACACTGGAGGCTTCTCGGTCATGGCAGCCCGTTCCGGAGCGACGACAACGACGGCGGATCTTTCGAAAACCTATCTAAACTGGACCTGGGACAATTTTTCCGCCAACGGACTCGACTCCGGGGCTCATTTCGGCGTGAAGGGTGACGCGATCGAGTGGATGCAGGCGTTTGCAAAAAAGGGTCGGACCTTTCACGGGATTGTTCTCGATCCGCCGACCTTTTCGCGGAATAAGAAAGCGACTTTCAGCACCGATAACGATTACGCCGATCTCGCGGGCCTCGCGGCTTCAATCACCGAGCCGGGAGGTTGGATTCTCTGCTGCGCCAACACGCATCGTCTTCATCCAAGACAGTTCGAAAAGGACGTCGTGTCCGGCATCAGGAGGAAGGGGAGGGTCGTAGAATCCGTCGAGAGCCTTCCGATGCCTTCGGAGTTCCATTGCGACGATTATTTGAAATCGCTCTGGGTTGTAGTTGGTTAGGACCCCCTTTATTTTTAAGCTCATGCGCATCATTCGATACACGGATAAAACTTACGCCTCCAAGATCCGGAAGCTAGACCGCCGTTCCGCTCCTCCTGCTGGAGTTGAGGCGATCGTGAAAGGCATCATCGAAGATGTTGAAAAGCGGGGCGACAAAGCGCTTATCGAGCTCTCGAACAAGTTCGACAAAGCGGGTTTCAAAACCGCGAAGGATCTCCGCGTTTCCGACGGTGAATTGGCGGCGGCTGAAGATGCAGTAGACTCGAAAACGAAAAAGGCGATTGCGGCTTCGCGAAAGAACGTGATCGCCTTTGCCAAGCGCAGCTTGCGAAAAGATTGGTCGGGTAAAAATGCTCAGGGAGCTGAGGTCGGGGAACGCTATCTCCCTTTCGAGCGTGTCGGGATCTACGTACCGGGCGGCAGTGCCCCGCTCGTTTCAACTTCAAACATGACGGTTTGTCTCGCGGCCGCAGCTGGTTGTCCTGAGATCGTCGTCATGACCCCTCCCGGTCCCGATGGTTCCGTGAACCCTGCCTTGCTCTATGCTTTGAAAGAAGCCGGAGCGACCGAGATTTACAAGGTGGGCGGAGCTCAGGGGATGGCGGGGATGTCGATCGGGACAAAGACGATCAAGCCTGTCTTAAAGGTTTATGGACCCGGAAATTCTTTCGTCGTCGAGGCGAAGCGACAGCTCTTTGGAGTCGTTGCCGTTGATCTCTTGCCCGGTCCTAGTGAAGTCGTGACGCTTGCGGACAGCAGTGGCAAGGCCAGCTTTATCGCTGCGGACATGCTTGCACAGGCCGAGCACGGTGGAGACAGCATCATGGGTTTCATTACTGATTCGGAGAAGCTTCTCGAGAAAGTGGAAGCAGAAGTGGAGAGCCAGATCAAAACGCTGAGCCGCCAGGCGCAGTTGAAGAAGGCGCTCAAGGATGGAGCCTGGATGATTCTGGTCGAGAAATTGGAGGACGGCGTCGCGCTCGTGAATGATTTCGCGCCGGAGCACCTTTCGCTGATCACGCGCCGTGAGAAGACCATCGTTCCAAAGATCACGACTTCCGGTGCGATCTTTCTGGGCAATTACTCACCCGTCGCGGTTGGCGATTTTCTAGCCGGACCGAGCCACGAGCTGCCGACGGGCGGGGCAGGGAAGTCCTTCCCGGGATTGACCGTCGATATGTTCCAGCGCCGCACCAGCATTGTGAAGCTCGACCAGGATTCGATCAAAAAGTCAGCTCCGATCGTCGAAGTCTTCGCCGAAGTCGAAGGTCTTGATGCCCACGGGCGCTCTGCGACGATTCGGGTGGAGTAG
>JARGOD010000156.1 GCA_029210205.1 Verrucomicrobiales bacterium
CTTGAGCCGGGTCTGCCGGAAGGGGTGAGGCTCGCGTGGGACGGGTTGAAGTTGAAAATCTGACCTGAATCGAGCTGTGAACACAGGTTAGGGTTGAACTGCAGGGGCGAATTCGTTAGCTACATTGAGTTCATGACCCAGCCATTGCAATCGATAGAGCCCGAGTCCCCGGGTGACATTACGATAGAGCAGGAAGACTTCTTCAATCAGCAAATTGTCGAAGGACGACATCAACAAGCATTGGCGTGGCTTGAGGCGACTGGAGACTTTACTCAAAGAGGTGACCGAGTTGGAAGAACGTTGGCGGCCCGGATGTTGTCTATTCTTGGGGATGATCGAAAATCTCGACTCCTCCATCTCAAAAACTACCGTGTGTTCCCGGAGGATCCGGTCGCGATGTTTTATGGAGCATTTTCCATCGATAGAAGTTTAGGTCCCCTTTCCGCGGTTGATCGGATCTCGGGGTTTTTGGAGGGAGCCAATGAAAAAGCGAAAGAGGACAAGGCCTTTGCAGGATTGTGGGCCTACCTCGGTTCGTTAGAGTCACGGTTTCGCGATTTTTCTGCAGCATATCGGAGTTTCGAGATTGCCGAGCGCCTCGATCTCGAAGACACATGGATTCGGGTTCAGCGATCTCAGGCACTGTTGAGGGAGGATCGAACAGAAGAGGCCCTTG
This sequence comes from Verrucomicrobiales bacterium, assembly GCA_029210205.1. Lineage (GTDB taxonomy): Bacteria > Verrucomicrobiota > Verrucomicrobiia > Verrucomicrobiales > DEV007 > Arctic95D-9. Next base: position 677 of record JARGOD010000156.1, read on the forward strand.
AGATAGCAGAAGGTGCACTTGCTTTAACGCCGAACTACTGGGCTCCGATGTCAGAGGTTGCTGATCATTACTGGGCACAGAATCGGGACGAAGAGTGTCTCGCTCTCCTGGAGCGTGGTGTTCGTGACATCGAGGGCAGAGGTCCCGTTCGACAGCTGATTCGTTGCTATGACGAGATCGAGGATTACACGAGAGGGCTTGAGTTACTGGACGAGTATGAAAAGCGAACCCCGAATGCCGATGAAAGCTCTGCGAAATGGATTGCCGCGAATCGCGCTTCGTTCTTATATCAGCTAGGGCGAGGTGAGGAAATGATTCCTCATGGGAAAAAGGCCGACCACTACTTTTACCGGCAGTTGATCAAGCGGGTTAAATCAGGCAAGTTTGCTGGCGGACGAAGGGTTCGCCTCGATGTGTTATTCGTGAGACAGAATGAACTGACATGCGCTCCGGCGACCCTGACCGCATTGAGTCAGTTTCATGGCAATCCTGCCGACCACCTCGAGATCTCCGAAGAGATTTGCTACGATGGAACGCCGGATTTTAAACAACGCATCTGGGCTGAGCAGCAGGGTTGGTTTGTCCGGGAGTTCAAAGCCAACTGGAAAACCACTAAGGCGTTGATCGACGCGGGATTTCCATTTGCTCTTACCACCGTCGAAGCAACGTCCGCACATTTGCAGGCGGTCATTGGGTATGATTCGAGAGCAGGTACCATCATCATTCGCGATCCAGGAGATCGGCAATACAGCGAATCACTTGGGAAGAAGTATTACAAGGGATACCAACAATGTGGGCCGCGAGCCATGGTGTTTGTCCCGATGGACCGTCGGGAGGAGTTGGAAACCATCGTTCTGCCTGAGAGTGCTGAATACGATCTTCTTTACGAGATCAATCATCACTTGCTGGATCATGACCGGGAGGCGGCGATGGCATCGCTGGAGAATCTCAACAAGCTGTCTCCCGGAAGCCGCATGTCGGATCAGGGTGCTTTCATCCTGTCTTCTTACGACAGTGACTCAGCCGCTTCACTCGAGATAGTGGAGAGGATGGCCAAACGATTTCCGGACTCCGTTCGCTGGGAGTATTCCCTCTACTGCCGTCGCTACGACAGGATGAGTCGCGATGAGCGAATTGAGTATCTCGAAGAAAAAACCAAAAAAGACTCTGTCTTCACGGTCTATTATAAAGAGTTGGCAGAAATTCTTGCTGAGGATGCGAGTTCCCTCAGTGATGCGAAGTCCCAATTTCGGAGGGCACTTCGCTTCCGTCCCTATGATGCGGAAGTCTACTATGGTCTCGCAGGGCTATTGTGGAAGGATCGTCAGTTTAAAGAGGCAACGGCGATCTACCGCATTGCATTATGCCTTTCGGAGCGAACCGAGAGATATGCGAGTTCGTACTTCCGGGCTTGTCGCTGGGTAAATCAAACTGACGAAGGCCTATCCATGCTTCGCCTCCGGTATCAGCGGTTTGGAGGAAGTTCCGGTTCACCGGCGATCACTTTGGCGAGCTCTCTCCGCGCACTCGATCAGGATGAAGAAGTGCCGGAGCTGTTGGGGGAGGCGCTGACTCGTTCTCCGGCAGACGGAGAGTTGATTTCGTATGCAGCCAATTACTTTGCCGGGATCAGGAGAGTTGAGAAGGCACAGCAACTCGTCGAAGAGGCTAGAGGAAAAATCAGCGAGGTAGAGAGATGGAGGGTTCTTGCTCGAATCGCTGAACTGGATTCTGACCCGTCTGAATCGCTTCGCTACTGGAGGAAGGTTTCTGAAGTAGAGCCACTCGCCATGGATGCTCATCGCTCCATCGCGGCAATCCTGAACGAGGCAACCAGTTCAGATCAAGAGTCGGTTGAACATCTTCAGAATGCATGCCGGGAGTATCCGTTTCATGTTCCTCTCCACGAGTGTCTCATCGGCTGGTTGCGGGACCAGGGCCCCGGAGTGGCGGAGGTGGAATTGCGAAAACTAGTCGAGAAGCATCCCTCACATTCCTGGGGTTGGAGGGAGCTGGCGCTTGATTTGGGTCAGCAGTTGCGGTTCGATGAAGCGCAGGAGGCAGCGATCAAATCGGTGGATCTCTGTCCTGAGAACACTTTCAGCCATAGCATTCGGGGTTTGCTCTTCGAAGATGCTCAGGACCCCGCTTCTGCGAAGGAGCACTTTCGGGCTGCTCTGGAAATCGATGTGGAAAATAGCAGCGCGCTTAGGGGCCTCGTTCGAACCAGTGGTTCCATCGATGAAAAACGCAACGCGTTGCAGTTTATCGAAGAACAATTGCAGGAGCAGGTGCTCTTCGGGGAAACGATGCATACCTATCGTCAAATCGCCTTTTCAGTATTGGAGCCTGATGAACTTCTCGATTCGCTGAAGCGTGCTAATGAAGCTCGGCCGGATCTCTGGGAAACCTGGAGTTCCCTGATTGATCAATACACGGCCATGGATAACATGGAAGAGGCAAAGATCGTGGCTATCGGACAGTCTGAACGCTTCCCCATGATGCCACGTTCGTGGTTCGATCTTGCTGCCGTTTGGAGACACAGCGGTGACCGGGAGAAGGAAATTGAGACACTTGAAAAATGTCTCACGCTCAATCCTCAGTGGACGCTTCCTCTGCGGAGATTGGCAGATGCCCTGACGGCAGACGGGGAACTGGAGCGGGCTATCGAGATTCTTGAGAAAGCAGTGAAAGAAGGCCCGCTTGAGCCGGCGAACCATGGGTGCCTTGGTGATCTTCTCTGGAAAACCGGCCGTCGTGACGAAGCCTTTGACGTGGTTCTACGCGCCGTGCGAATCGACTCTTCGTACGGGTGGGGGTGGGAGAGCCTGGGTGAGTGGGCTCCATTTCTCGATCGCAAGGACGAAGCAATCGCTGAAGGGAAACGGCTGACAGAAACCCTGCCGCTGAACTGGAAATCGTGGAACCGCCTTGCTGATTTGTATGGCGAACTCGGCAATCGTGAAAAGCAATTTGAAGTCCTGAAGCAAGGCCTTGAGCATCTTCCGCTTTCTGCTGATCTCCGGGATTACATGGCTTGGTTGCATTGTCAGTCTGGCCGGTATCAGGACGCACTTGAACAATGCAGCGAATCACGCTGGCCGGCGAATTCACGTCCACGAAAGTTGGCAGGACGGGAAGCCTGGGTTGAATCGAGGCTGCGCGGAAATCAGGCGGGGATTGAGAAAATGGTTGCCGTAGTGAAAGAGCATCCGGATTACTACTGGGCTCACGAGTGTCTCGGTGATTGGTACACAGAAGAGAAAGAATTGACTCACGCTGAGGAATCAGCTCGGCAGCTCATCCGGTTGAGTCCCACTGAGCCTCAGCCTCACGGCACCCTCGCGAAAATTCTTCTCGAACAGAAACGTTCCGACGAGGCGCGCGAAGAATTGGGACGGGCGTTTTCCCTGTCGAACAGCTACGCCTACGCTGGTTACCATTTGGTGAGGATGGATCTTGAGGCAGGAGACTACTCCTCTGCGAACGAGGTGCTTCAAGTCCTGGAGTTTAATCACCCTGAGATGCCCGGCAGTCATGAGTTGCGGTGTCGTCTCGAGGCCGGACTGAAAAACAAGGATGCTGCTATTGATGCTTTCTCAAGACTTTGTAAATCTACTGACGTCGCCGCCGCTGCGCTTGAGCGGGCCGAAGATATGCTTCTAAGATTGATCAACCTGAAAGAAATCACGGAGTTCTACCGCGACGTTTTAAGTTCGGGTGACGTGAAAAGCGAAGATGTGATAGACCGATGGCTGAAGCGTGTCTTTCCAGCTCAGAAACCGGAAAGTGTTGCAATTTCGCTCAGGAATATGAGTCTGGAAGGAACCCTTCTCGAGAAAGGGTGGCAGGGCCTCATTTACCGACTGAATGACCTGAATCAGAGGAAAAAAGCGATCAAGATCGTGAGAGCGAATCGCGATGTCTATCAAGGTAACGCACGACTTTGGGCTTCTGCGGGTTTCCTACTACGTGAAGAGGGCCGGAAATCAGAATTGAGAGCCTGGATGGAAGGATGGAGCGATCGAGATGGATTGCGCCCGTGGATGTTGATTAATTTTGCGCTGAACGAGCTTTTGATAGGAGGAGTCCAGGCTGCTGGCCCGCTTCATCTGTTCGCTTCCGCAGAACTTCCTGAGGAGCACGACACTTGGCAGCATTACGGATGTGCCGCCTACTTTGAAGCTGCGCGCGGCCGTCTCGAGAGCGCCCGGATTTTTCTAGAGAAAGGACAGGCTGGTCCCGAGAAAGCCTATTACAGCTCAATTTTGGCATTAGCCCGTTTCAGAATTGAAACGATGGAGACTGGCGAGTGCCAGGGCGAACTGTTTCGGGATACTTTGAAGGGTTGGCCGGAATGGAGTGAAGACCGCGAGTTCCGGGTCTATCTCCGTGACACTCTGAAAGCCCACTGGAAAGAACTGCTATGTCATCGTAAGAGCAGTAGAGCCTGTCTCCATGCGATTCTCGTTTGTGTGACTAATATCGATCTGACTTGAGAGGTCAGGAGTGTGGATGGGTCGAGGGCGAAGTAGGAATGACATTTTCTATACATGGGACCGGTATTTTAACAGCTTTACGGTTTTGAGATTGCATATAGTCTCAAACTCAAGGTAAACCGTTATCGTTAAGAAATGTCGTCTTCTACTTCATCGCACTCCGCTGGATCTCATTGGGAACCGCCATCGCCGGAGTCATTGCAGACAATGCTGCCGCAGTATGATGTTTCGGCCATTATCGGAAGAGGTGGCATGGGAGCGGTCTATCGAGGTCGGCAGGCAAAACTTGATCGCGATGTCGCGATCAAATTGCTGCCGGAATCCCTGAGTGATGATGATGAAGGCATGAATTTCGTGGCGCGCTTTGAGCAGGAAGCCAAGGCGATGGCCAAGTTAGACCACCCCGCCATCATCTCGGTGCACGACTTTGGGGAAACCAGCGAGGGCCAGCTCTACTTCGTGATGGAGTTCGTCGAGGGGATGGATATCCACCAGTATTTGAAGCATCACGGTGGGAAGTTGTCGCAGGACGATGCCTTAGCGATCATTGCGCATGTGTTGGATGCTCTCGAGTATGCCCACTCTCACGGAATTGTTCATCGAGACATCAAGCCGGCGAATATTCTTTTGAACCACGAAGGTCGGGTCAAGGTTGCGGATTTCGGCTTAGCGAAAACTCTGTCGGCAGAAGACGACGCACCCGCATTGACGATGAGCAATGTGGCCGTGGGAACGCCGGATTTTGTCGCTCCTGAAGCTCTCGATTGCGATGGGCTGCCGGATCATCGCGCCGATTTGTATGCGGTTGGGGTAATGCTCTATCAGCTTCTGACTGGCAAGCTGCCGAAAGGTGAATTCAAGTACCCGAGTGAGCTTGTCCCGGATCTGGATACCCGTCTTGATATGATCGT
>JARGOD010000019.1 GCA_029210205.1 Verrucomicrobiales bacterium
ATACATCTCCCGCGACGCTTCCGCCTCGCCGCCGTGCCACAAAATTGCCTCTTCCAAGTTTCGGGCGCGTCCGTCGTGCAGAAAAAAAGTGTGACCGTTCACTGCTTCGGTCAGGCCGATGCCCCAGAGCGGGGGAGTCCGCCATTCGCTGCCGCTCGCTTCAAAGTCGGGCCTACCGTCGGCAAGATCCGGCCCCATGTCGTGGAGGAGCATATCGGTGTAGGGACGGATGGTTTGCCCGGCGAGCTCGGGGATGCCGGGGACTGCCTCGGCGGTTTGCCACTCCGGGGTGTGACAGGCGGTGCAGTTCGCCTGCGTGAAGAGTGCTTTGCCGCGAATCACTTTCGGATCCTTCAAATCCCGTCGCGCGGGCGGGGCGAGCGTTTGCTGATAAACGACGACACGGTTGAGGGTTTTTTCATCGAGCTCCGGTTCAGGATCGATGTAGACCTCGCTCATCTTTTCAAATTGTGACTCGGTGAGGGCCTCTTGAGGATGTATCGCGGAAGTAATCCCGATATCGCCATGAAAAGCACTCGCGGTCTGCTGGCGGAGGGTTGGTTGGTTGGCTTTCCATCCGAAGCGTCCTGTTCCCACTCGCGCAGTTTCCGGATTCCATACCCTGTTCGCCCGCCCTGAGATGCCGTCGCCATTTTTATCATCAGGATCTTCTGCGGCGAGCAGCGCCTCTTCGGGAATCGCTTCGAGCAGGCCAAGGCCATGCACCGGCAGGGCGAGGCGTGGGCTAATGAGGAGATTCTCGGGCAACTCGGTCCCAGCGAGAATCTCGTAGCGAGGCTTTCGCAAAGAGTAGACATTGCCGTCGGCAAAGGTTCCTTCAATTTCTTCATAGGTGATCCTGACATTGCCCTCAGGCTCAACGCCGGGGATGGCACGAACGCCGAGTTGCGTGCCGAGGGAGGGAACCGGAAAGGGGCCTCCGGTTTCGGTTTTACCCGGAAGGCTCAGGCGAAAAAGCAGGCCAACGAGGGGTTCATCGCCAACCGGCGGGGCACCGCGTCCATCTCTGAGGTGACATTCGGAGCAGGAGCGGGCGTTGAAAAGCGGGCCAAGTCCATCACGCGCCGTCGTCGAGGCGGGAGCGATGACCCAGTTCTTGTTGAAAAATGAATTCCCGATCACATGCGCACGCCGGTTCTCGCGCGAGATGTTGGCAAGCGGGAGCGAGAATGCATTCTGCCCATCCTGGAAGACCGTTGTTTCCCCTCCGCTCAGTGACTCGTCCACCGTTGTGGAGAGAGAGCTTATGATAATCAGGGAAATGATCCGAAGAAAACCCATTCGGTAACGATGGCACCTGAGGAGACAGTTCGCACTATTTTCCAGCGAGGGATTCTTCAAAAACCGGATCGGCCAGTTCGCGACTTCGGAGCTTTTTCACGACGATTCCTTCGGTCGGGCTGAAGAGCCACGCGAGGGTGAAGAGAATTCCCGCCGCGAGGGCAATCATCCCCGAAGTGGTGGTCGCATCCATTCCAAACCAACCTGGAACGATGAGAGCTCCGACATGACCGATCAAAGCTGAAGCAGCCGCCGTTATGGAGGCGATGATCAGCATCGCGGGGAGCTTGCGCGTCAGAAGCAGTGCCGTCGCCGGAGGTACGATCAGCATCGCGATGACGATGATGCTGCCGACGGATTCAAACGCCGCCACGGTCGTCACTGCAACCATGGTCATGAGAAGGTAATGGAGAAATTGAGAAGAGAATCCCAGCGTGTCCGCGAGAGCTCCATCGAAAGCACCGAGACGGAATTCTTTGAAGAGAACAAGAATGATGAGAAGATTCGCGAGAAGGGCTCCACCGTTTACGATTGCCGCCCTGGGAATTCCCGTTTGCCCCACCGTATCGAGAGGAGTCATTTCCAGTGCGCCATAGAGCACACAACCAGGATCGAGATCAACATGATCAGCAGCTTGTCGAATCATGATGAGGCCAATCGCGAAGAGGGTCGTGAAAACGATCCCCATCGCGGCTCCGCGATCAACGTTTCCAAATCGCGCGATCCACTGCGTGAATAGAGCAGTGAGGACACCCGCAATCGCTGCCCCGAAAAACATCGGCACACTCGCTCGCGTCCCCGTGATGAGGAAAGCGATCGCGAGTCCCGGTAGGACCGCATGGCTGATCGCGTCGCCCATCATGCTCATCTTTCGCAGGACGAGGAAACAACCCGGCAAGGCGCAGGCGACCGCGCAGAGGGCACCGACGACAACGATCCAGGTATCAAAAGAAGTCCAGTTCATGAAACAGGGTGAGGGCTGGGAGGGACGGGCGTGGTGACTGACTCTTTCTCAAGAAACTCCTCCAACTCATGCACCAACTCAGGTCCGAGGATGTGCTCAACGAGGTCGGCATCGCGATCGACGTGGCTTGGTGCGATGTCGGCGTAGTAGATGAGGTAAGTTTCCCAAAGGCGGTGATTTCGCGTGACGCGGGCCGCCTCTCCGAATCCGGATTCGGAGAGGCGGAGCATCCCCGGGCCGGCTGGTTCGAGATGGTCTTCCCGTTTTGCGATTTTCAGAATACTTCTCAATTCCCGAACGCTCCAACTACGCTTCGACTGAAGTGCCGGTCTTGGAAAGGGCGTGTTGCTGACATCGCCCTGGCCTTGCTCTTCTTCGAGAATCTCATAAGCGGCGCGGAGAAAATGCTGGCGGTCCACTTTTCGGCGAAGCCGATACTGACGGAAGAGGCGGGGAATAACACCGCGTGGTGGCGCGAAAAGCATGCTGAGGAGAAAGAGCGACGCAGCGACCAATACGATCACCGCTCCGGCAGGCAGATTTGGCGTGAGCGCACTGATGGAAGCGCCGAGCCACCCACTCACACCGCCAATTGCGGCCGAGAGCAGCATCATTGGCAGGAGTCGCTGGGTCCAAAAGCGCGCCGCTGTTGCCGGGGTTATAAGAAAAGCGATGATCAAAATTAGTCCAACCGCCTGCAGTCCGATCACGGTCACCGCCGTGACAAGTCCGAGGAGGAGGACATCGAGAAAGAAAGTCGGCCAGCCCTGAGCGGCAGCATAGGCGTCGTCAAAACAGAGGAGGAGGAACTCCTTCAAAAAGAGAATCGAAACGAGCGAGGCAATCCCCGCGACGACAGCGATGAGAAGGAAATCCGACTGCACCATCGAAGCCGTCTTTCCGTAGATGAACGACTCAAGGCCGGCGGCACTCGCTCCGGGTAGGCTTTGCACCATCTGAAGGCTCGCAACCCCGATTCCGAAAAAGACGCTCAGGACAAACCCCATCGCGACGTCGTCGCGCAGCCGCGTCGTGTTCCGAATCAGGAGCATCGTGAAAAGCCCGGCGACTCCCGAGATCGTCGCCCCGAGGAGAAGTCCGGGGAGTGATTTCCCGGTTCCTCCGAGGGTGACCATGATCGCAAAGGCAATCGCGACGCCGGGAAGGGTGGCATGCGAGAGGGCATCACCCATGAGCGAACGTTTGCGCAGGAGGAGGAAGGAGCCAATCAATCCCGCCGCGACACCGAGAAGCGTCGTGCTGAGGACAACAAGGCGCGTGTTGTAGTTCTGCAGGAGAACGACTTCAATGATTTCAGCAAGCTCCGGCATAATTGCTAGTCAACGGTATGCTTCAAGGCCTCGGCCGCTTTCTCGAGGAGGCTTAACTTACCGCCGTAGGTCTTCTGCAAGTTCTCACGGGTGAAAGTTGTCTCCGAAGGCCCTGAAGCGACGACCCGCATGTTCAGCAGAACGAGCCAGTCGAAGTAGGTCGTCACTGTTGCAAGATCGTGATGAACGACGAGGCAGGTTTTCCCTTTCTCACTCAGAGTCCGCAAGAGTGAGACGATCGCCTCCTCGGTCGCGGCATCGACGGCAGCGAAGGGTTCATCCATGAGGTAAAGCTCGGCATCCTGCATGAGAGCACGGGCAAGGAAGACGCGTTGTTGCTGTCCGCCTGAGAGCTGGCTGATCTGCCGGTCGGCAAGATGCCCGATCCCGACCTGGTCGAGACAATCGCGGGCTTTTTCCGACTCCTCCTTCGTGACCCGGCGAAACCAACCGAGACGCCGGTAAGCCCCCATCGCGACGACATCGAGGGCGCTCACAGGAAAGTCCCAGTCAACACTCTCGCGCTGCGGAACATAAGCAACGAGGTGACGTTGCTCTCTATAAGGTTTTCCATAGATTCCGATTTCTCCCGACGCTCGTGGGATGAGATCGAGACATGCCTTAATCAGAGTGCTCTTGCCCGCTCCGTTTGGTCCGACGACCCCGACGAGCTTCCCGTCCGGAATGTCGAGATCGACGTCCCAGAGGACAGGCTTGCGATGATAAGCCACGGTGAGGTCGTGAATCGCGAGGGGCGCGTCGTCGGGATGAAATGAAAGATCTTCCCCGGCTGCATCGCCGGCAGGGGAGAGACGTTTAAACAATTGGTTCATACAAATCGGAAAGTTGGCGAAATTGAGTCTCAGAAACTGATCTCGCCGCGGATGCCAACAGCGAGGGCGTCTCTGCCGCTGAAATGAGGTCCAACAATATACTGAACGTCAGGCTGTATCGCAAAATTTTCGTTCACCTGGACCCGGTAGGTCGCTTCGATAACTGTTTCTGAACCTGTCATGCCGGGAGTAGCATTCAGGTAGTCGTCGCCGAAGGTCGTGTGATTCACGGCTACCCCGAGTGCGTCCTCTCGAGTGAAGAGGTGGCTGGCGACGAGGCCGGCGTCCACTTGATTCGTCGCGACAACACGATCATCGCTTCCGGCAATACTTCCACGAACGAAAACATCGAGGCATTGGCTATCCTCACCGCCATCGATGATTCGGTGATCAACAATTCCGTAGATCGCACCGAGACCGTCGACGGTGTTCCCTGTCGAGAATTGGGTGAAGTCACCGGTGTGCCAATAGCCACCAAATTTTGCGACGCTGTTTTCTTGAAAGTTGAATCCTGCTTCTGAAAACACAGCGAATCCTGATGGGCCACCGAAGTTCCATTCAAAACCGCGGTCTCTCGGGCCACCTGGTCCGGCATTGCCCGTGAACACTGCCGTTTGCAAATACCACTCTCCAGTGGGCGAATAGCGGTATAGTGCTCCCGGAGCGGCCAGTGGGAAGATGGGTCCCGGCATGTTTGCCGACTGTGTGTTGAAGGGAGCAAAGGCGGATCCGATAAAAAGCGAACCCGGCTCAGAAACCATAAAGTCATCATCGATCGCAAACTGACCAATGCGCAAAAGACTGTCTCCTTCTCCCAGCGCCTGTTCGAAGTAGAGATGGTAAATGTTAAAGTTTGTATTCGTATAGATGTTGCTGACGACTCCGAGGTCACCGACAATATTGCCTGAGAAGTCGCTGCCGTGTCCTGCAAATGCACTCACAACAAAACTCGCGCCTTCCCAGCCGAAGAGGACATCGAGATCAATTTCGGCTCCGATATCGAAAGTTCCCATTGCTGTCCCACCGGTTTGAAATCCTCCCCTTGTGTTGTGGAAGTAGTCGAACACGTAGCCAAAGTAGGGAGTGACTGCGGCATCAGGTGCTTCAAACTCGACCGCCTTAGCGGAGTGGTCGTTAATCGTTTCTCCTGCATTCAGGAGAGAGGAACAAAGGATGAGCACGCCAAGGAGAGCGGTAGCGGAATTCTTCATGATGGCAGAAGCGGGGAAGTGATGCGCCCCGGCATAGATAATCCGGGGGCGCTGAACAAAAGTATCGATGAAAAAAGAAACAAAAACAGGAAAGCGCTACTGCGAAAGCTTTCCCTTGAGCCCTTTTTCCGGAGCCGTGCCACCTAAGGCCCGGGCGATCGTCGTGGCATTATGATCAATCATCCCAAGGTAAGTGCCCTCATAGGTTCCCGAAGGGCCCATGGCATCGGAAAACAGTTCCCCTCCGATACCTACCTGGTGACCCTTCGCCTCCGCTCCTTCAGCGAGAGCTCGGATATTTTTGTCGGAGACCGAAGACTCAATGAAAATCGCGGGAATCTTTTTGTCCGCTAAAAAGGTGACAAGATCTTCGATATCTTTGACGCCGGCTTCTGATTCCGTGCTGATTCCCTGAATTCCTTTTACTTCGAGACCATAGGCCCGAGCCATGTATCCAAAAGCATCATGAGCGGTCACGAGGACCCGCTTTTCCTCGGGAATCGACGAAATCACTTTCTTTGCATAAGCGTCGAGCTTGACGAGTTCCTGCTTGTAGGCTGTCGCATTTTTAATGTAGCTGTCAGTACCCTCGGGATCGTAGGCCGCCAGTCCCTCGGATACAACGTCGACGGCTTTGATCCAGCCCTGCACATCCATCCAGACATGCGGGTCATAGTGATCTTCTTCATCAGTGATAACATAGCTGCCCTGGTCGAGGATCTCCTCAGTCACGGCATACACTGACTTGCCGGAACGAGCCATGCGAACGAGCACGTCACCCATCTTGCCTTCGAGGTTCAGCCCGTTGTAGAAAATTACGTCCGCTTGCTGCAGAGATTTGATGTCAGGAGCAGTTGGCTTGTAAAGATGCGGATCGACTCCCGAACCGATCATTCCACTTACATTGGCTCGATCGCCAGCAACTTCGCGAACAATGTCAGCGATCATGGCGACTGTCGCGGTTACTTCGAAAGGAACCTCAGCCGACGTTACGGATGTCTCCTCGGTGCAGGAAGTGAAGAGACCTGAGAGAGAAATCAAAGCCGCGCCGACAAAGGCACGAAAACGGCGATTGGGGCATGAAGCGGCGGATCTAATAGACTTTTCTACGGAATTCATGAAACAAACATCGATCCTTATCTTGAGTTATCAAGATAAAAATCTTGATAAGTGCAGCAATGAATTTAAGATCAATTAAATGGCGACCAGCACAGAAGAAAATTATCTAAAAGTTATCCTTCATCTTGAGGACCGCAAAGGAGCTGCGACGGTTGGAGAGATTGCCACCGAACTCGAGCTCACTTCGGGTTCGGTCACGACCATGATGCACGCCCTGAGTGACAAGGGGCTCATTGACTACACGCCGCGCCGCGGGCTTAAACTTCAACCACGCGGACGTCTCGCCGCTCTCCGCGTCGTGCGCCGCCATCGTCTCATCGAACTTTTTCTTGTCGACGTCATGAAGTTCGACTGGTCAGAAGTTCATGACGAAGCGGAAGATCTGGAGCATGTCATTTCAGATCGACTCCTTGATCGCATGGATGAAATGCTGGGGCGTCCGACACACGACCCGCATGGCGACCCTATTCCTGACAAGAACGGAGAAGTTGCAGTCGACGTTTCCTTCCCGCTCGCTGAGGCCGGGGAGGGGCACTATCGCGTTGTGAGAGTCAGCGACGGTGACTCTTCAATCCTCGAGTGGCTGAATGAAAAAGAAATGAAGATTGGAGGCGAGTTCGAACTTAACCGGAAAGATCGTGCGGCCGGAATCCTCGAGATCCGACGAAAATCAGGCGAGACCCTTCAAGTGGGCCTGGAACTTGCCCGCCAGATGTTCGTCGAAGAGGTATAGGTAATAGTTCCTCTTTCGGACGGGGAGGGAAGGCAGCCCTCATCTGCTGAAAACCCGCTTCAGTGGCGGACAGAGTGGGATTCGAACCCACGGTAGAGTTACCCCTACACACGCTTTCCAAGCGTGCTCCTTAAACCGCTCAGACATCTGTCCTATACTGCGCTAAAGTGCGAACGGCAACAGTGCTTGAAAATGAGAGCTTCGCAAGGAAAAATCAAAACGCTCAGTCCGGGGTCGCTGAGCTGGAATCACCTTCTTTCATCGAAGTTATTTTTGATCGTTTTCCTCGCTTTCTCCGCTTCGGGAAGAGCGCAGTCCCACTGGCAGGACAAGTCGAGGCAGGCGGTGGTAGTTCTGACTGACGATTGGGCCTCAACCACTGGGGAAATGGCGAAATTCGAATTGCGGGCCAACAAATGGCGGGAGGAAGGAAGGATTGTTCCTGTTTCGGTAGGGCACAAGGGCCTTGGCTGGGGTGTAGGGCTTCATGTCGATCGGACTTCGCATCCATTGAAAAACGAAGGAGATAAGCGTGCTCCCGCAGGCATTTTTCATCTTGAGTTTGGATTTGGTGCATCACCGTTCAAGGAGCGGCGTTTTCCGTTTCGGCAGGTCAATTCGAGGGACCGCTGGGTCGATGACCCCAACTCGCGGTTCTATAATCAGTGGACCGTCCTGAATGATCCACGATTTCCTCAGGACTGGTCTTCTTCGGAGGTGATGAAACGGGAAGACGGAATATACGACTATGTCGTTGTCGTCGGGCACAATCGTCAGCCGACAATCCCGGGCCGGGGAAGCGCAATTTTCATGCACTCATGGTTTGCTCCCGGAAAATCAACGATTGGCTGCACGGCGATGGAAAAGTCTCACATCCGGAGTCTTCTCGGCTGGTTGGACCTCGAAGCAACACCGATCCTCATTCAGATCCCGATGAGCGAACTTCAGTCACTCAAGATTCCTCCGGGTCTCAGAGCTTCAATCGAACTGGCGATGCAGTAGGAAAGAGTCGTTTGAGGACACTTGCCTCTTGAAACTTATGGCACCTCATCGCAAAGTTTTCATGCACATGGGGATTCCACTCAAATCAGTGTTGCCGATGATGGTAGCAGCTTTCGCGCTCAGTTCGTGCCAAATGCCCGGCGCGATCTCCCGTGATCCAATTCCACTGGAGCAGACAAACCTTTCCGCTGTCATTCGAATTCCAGTGGGTCTCGAAGCGCCGACATGGGACTCGGTGAAAACAAGAACCTCCACGATTCCAGGTTGGGATAGGGAGATTGATGCGACCTATTTCAGTATCCAAACAAGCGAAAAAGTGATTGCGATCACCTTTGATGATGGTCCTCACGGGGTGAACACCCCGCGTCTTCTAGACATGTTGAAGAAGCGAAATGTCAAAGCAACGTTCTACGTTGTGGGGAACATGGTGAAGTACAATCCTCAACTTCTCCGTCGCATGATTGCGGAGGGGCACGAGATTGGGAATCATACCGTAACTCACGGGACGCTTTCGAAAATGTCTGACACCGCGCTTCGAAAGGAATTGCAGGATGCTCACGACATGATCGTTAAAGAGACCGGCATTGCACCCCGTTCGATGCGTCCGCCCGGCGGAGCGATCAAGAACGACCAGAAAAAGCTCATGCTGAAGGAGTTTGGTTATCCGACAATTCTCTGGTCAGTTGATCCTGAAGATTGGAAAAAGCCGGGAGCGTCAGTTGTGACTAGTCGTCTCGTCAATGGGGCTAAGCCCGGCGGAATTTTACTCGTCCACGATCTAAATGCTTCGACGGTTGATGCTATGCCCTCAACGCTCGATCAGTTGCTTGCTCAGGGATACCGCTTCGTGACCGTCACCGAGCTCATCATGATGGATGAGAGCTACGAAGGTGAGTAATCTTATCCAAAATCGCCAAGTCGTTTGTTTTCACTTGGCCAGCTTCATTCGAAGAAGGCGAAAAAAAGGTTTGTCTAGCTGAACTTTCTCGCTAGGATTTTGCGGACCACTCACTGAAATGAAAACTCTTTCCGTATTTCTTCTCGTCACACTCACACTCTGTTCAGTCGCACAGGCTGGCTGGGGATGGGACAAGCAGAAGTTTCACAGCGCTAAGTCGCCTATGGTTGAGCAAAGGGTGACGAGCCCGAGCTACTGCTTCGACGAGGGGTTTGAATTCAGTGTTTTTGCTTCCGGTTACTGGCCTGAGGGTAACAATCTTTCAAACCAACTCGGCGGTGGTTTCGCTCTCGGCTACTTCTTCGGGCACAATTTCGGAATTGAAGGTAGCTACGCGCTTCATGGTGGCGGTAATGCGGAGCACGTTGGTAAGATGAACTTGGTCTATCGTTTTCCACTCGGTGGCGAGTGCTGCAGCTCGATTGCTCCCTATGTTTTCGGTGGTCCGGGTGTGCTCAGCACTAACACTTCGGAGTTTCTCTGGAACCTTGGCGGTGGTCTTGATTTTCGACTTGAGGGATGGGGATGTCTCGGTTTGTTCACTGACTTTTCCTACAACTGGGTCAATCGGACCCATCCAGATTTCACTCAGATCCGAGCGGGCGTGAAAATTCCTTTTTAGGAGAAACGGATTTTTTCCCGACGAGCCGGCGAGTCCTTGAACCCGCCGGTTTTTTTGTGTTCACGTCTCCCGATTTTTGGTCACGATGGTCGGCATGTTGAGGTTATTCGGTTGTTGTTTTGTTTTCACGACTTTAGGGGCATTCTCCGCAGACTCCGGAAAAGTTGCGGGCAATGATGCTGTCGCTGATATCATCGCAACGTACGAAGGCCGCGGGGCCCTGGCTGATGGTTCCGAGCCCACCCCTCCAGAGGAGGCTCTAAAACAATTTCGGGTCCGGAGCGGTTTTGAAATTGAACTCGTCGCGAGCGAACCTGTCATTGGTCAGCCTCTGCATCTGAGCTGGGATTCGAAGGGGAGAATGTGGGTCACCCAGTATCTTCAGTACCAGTTTCCGGCTGGGCTCAAGATCATCGAGTATGACAACCATCTCCGTGCTCAGTTTGACTCGGTTCCCGAGCCGCCTCCGCAGGGCGTCAAGGGTGCCGACAAGATTACAGTGTTCGAGGATACGACCGGCGATGGACACTATGATTCCCACCGCGACGTCATTACAGGGCTGAATATTGCCACCTCTGTGGAAACGGGTGCAGGTGGCATATGGGTGACCAATGCACCCTATCTTCTGTTTTATCCCGACGCTGATGGTGATGCCAGTCCGGACGGGGACCCGGAAGTCATTCTTTCTGGCTTCGGAATCGAAGACACCCACGCAGTGGCGAATAGTCTGAAGTGGGGGCCTGACGGCTGGCTCTACGGAGCGACAGGTAGCACGACGACGGCAGCGGTGACGAATCCTGCCACTGGCGATCTCGTCGAATGGCAGGGGCAGGCGATTTGGCGCTACCACCCACAGACAACACAATTTGAACTCTACGCTGAGGGTGGCGGAAACACCTTTTCGTTGGAGATTGACTCGGCTGGTCGGGTCTTTTCAGGCACCAACAATGGCAGAACGCGGGGGATGTATTACCCGCAGGGTGCCTATGGCAAGAAGTCGTGGGGGAAACATGGCCCTCTCACGAATCCCTATGCTTTCGGTTACATCAATCACATGGCACATGAGGGCGACGATCGGCGCTTCGCTCAAGCTTTTTGTATCTATGAGGGCGGTCTCTTTCCCGATTCCTGGAATGGCAAAATCATCGCCGCGAATTCGCTGCACAACATCGTCTGGGTTAGTGAACTCATCCCTGATGGCTCAACTTTTCGAACTGTCGATGAAGAACCACTCCTTGAAACCGATGACCGTTGGTTTCGTCCCGTCTTCTGCGGCGTCGGGCCGGATGGGTGCGTTTACCTGGCGGACTGGTACGACAGCCGTTTGAGTCACGTCAGGCCAGTCGACGACTGGCATAAGGGAAGTGGCAGGATTTACCGGATCAAGCCAGCAGGGACGAGGCCGAAGGTGGAGCATGGGGATTTGGCAGACATGAGCCTGGAAGAAATGAATCGCCTCTCAGAGCAATCAAATTGGGTGAGTCGCAAACGGATCTTGCTGGAAAAGAAGTGGCAGCATGCTCACCTCATGCACCGCAGTATTCCGTCCACTCCCAGTGAATTGATTCGGATGCGGCTCGAAAGTGCTGCTCCCAATTCAGACCTCTTACGAATCACAAGTTCAAACTTTCCGATCGAATCAGACGGGGCCTCATCGGAAACGCTTCCCGAACCTTTCGATCCTGGAAATCTGTCGGAGAGAGCATTGATAGCCGCGCTTTTGAAGCGAGCGCCCATACAGCTGACCACACAGGTTCTTCCGATACTCCTTGGATATGATGAAGACCTCACCGATCCACACATCCCGCTTCTCCTTTGGTGGGCGATTGAGGCGCACGCCGAGTCTGGACGCGAACAGATCGAGGCGCTCGCTACCGATTCCGAAACCTGGAGGTTTTCGCTTTTTCGGGAGTTCATCGCCGAACGCCTCATGCGTCGTTATGCGATGGCGGGTGGAACATCGAACTATCTGAGCGCTGCGACTCTTCTCAAGAAGGCGCCCGATGACGATGCAAAAAAACGACTCATGACCGGACTTCAGCTCGCCTTTCAGGGCACCGCGACACCAGAGCTTCCCGAAGCTTTGCGGGCAGAAATGGAGACCTATGCTGAGACAGTCGGGGCAAACGATCTTGTTCTCCAACTTCGTCAGGGAGAGCCCGAGGCGCTCAAGAAGGCGCTCGCCGTCGTCGCGAGTAGCTCGTCAGACCCGATTGAGCGGGTCGAGCTTGCTAAGCTCTTTGGTGAAATAGATGAACTCGCGGTAGTTCCCGTTTTACTGCGACTTCTTTCGCTGGATCAGGAAAGCACCTTGAAGCGCGTTGCGCTCCTCTCCCTCGCGAGTTACGACGCTGAGTCGATTGCGACAACAATCCTCGCGCGGCACGGCTCGACACTTCCTGCTGAGCATGACGTCCGCTCAACTGCGCATCGCGTTCTTGCGAGCAGGCCAGAGTGGGCACGGCTCTTTCTGGACAAAGTTGATGTCGCCCACATCAAGGCTCGAAACGTCGAGCCGGATGTCGTGCAGCTCCTCGCACAGCATCAAGCGCCTGAGATCGATGCTGCGATCGCGCAGCACTGGCCGGATTTCACTGTGCGCTCCTCGATAGAAAATGAGACTGAGATCAACCGACTCCGGAAATTGATCACAAATTCAACTGGTGATCCGGAACAGGGGAGTCTCCATTTTAAAACCCGATGTGCGAGTTGTCATGCCCTCTTCGGTGAAGGGCAGTTGATCGGTCCCGACTTGACCGGCTATGAAAGGCAGAATCTGGACTTCTGGCTCCCGGCGATTGTGGATCCCGGTCTTGAGCTTCGCGAAGGCTACATCAACTACGTTGCGACGATGAAAGATGGTCGGGTCGCAGCGGGCTTCATGCATGAGCAGGCGCCCAACACGGTGACGTTGCGAGACATGGCCGGTCAGCATTTGCTCTTGAATCGCGATGGAATTAAAACTCTTGAAGCCTCAAAGATATCCCTCATGCCGCCCGGGTTGCTCAACGGTATGAGCGATGATGAACTCCGCGATCTTTTCGCGTATTTGATGAAGTAGGGAGTGTTGCCTGCTTCTCCGCTTTACGGCCCAATCACGGTCGCACCCGGTGCGTCGTTTTCACGATTGATCTCATCGATCCCTGACTGAACAGCCTTTTCCATCTCCACAGTCATCGCCCGAACGGCGTTGCGGGCCTTTCCACCGGCTTCGTCGAGGTAGCTTGAAACGTCCATCGGCATTCCAAATCTCGCGAGTGCCCGCCGCGGCCCGGTTCGAGGCATCGCTTTCGAGTAGAAGTCCTCAGCAATGCGCTCTACGGTTTCGTCGTATCGGTCAATCGTCGGGTGCTCGCCCAGATAAGGCGTAAGATGGCCATTGATTCGAAACGCGAGAATCGCTTTGTCAGCAAGACTGGCAATCTCAGGTGGAGTCTCGATCTTTTCATCAGTCCTGATTTGATGAATCTTTGAGCGGATCTTCCGGATCCGGTTGACGAGCGATTGGTCGTCGTCGGAATCAAGACTCAAGGATGACTCCAACTCATCGACAAGATGATCGGCAAAACCATTTAGCATCTCATAGAGCGCCCCCTCTTTGTGGGCAAGAGCATCTGCGTGTCCATGCTCCTTAAGGTAGCCTTTGACGATGTGTTGTCCGAGCCCGAAAACAGCACCCATCGGATCCGAGGTTGATCCGTCGGGGAAGGTGTAGCCGCTGTCCGCTCCCAGTTGCAGCATTCGATCTGTCACAGACTGGCGGGGCGCGGTGAGATGCGTGAACTTCAAACTGATCGGAACAATTTTGAGCTTCGTCTCTTTGAGGGCAGCTTGTGCTTTCGCGGCGATAAATGCAGTACCATCAAGGAAGGGGGTGACACGGTCGTTGGTGAGGTAAACATTTCCTTCCGGGTAGATATTGAGAGCCTGCTTCCCCGCCTTGAGGGTTTCGATTGCGGCGCTCATCGCTTTTCGATCGCTGCCTTCGCGGTCGATCGAAAAATTTCCGAGACGTTGCATTGTCCAGGCGGCGCCTCTACTTCGTAGATAGACATCGTAGGCGGCCATGAAGCAGGAGGGAATACCAAGCATGCGATGCACTTCGGTGATGACCTGAGGATCACTGTGGCTTGGGTGATTGATGACAAAAAGAAGCCGACTTCCTTCTGCCTTTAGATGCGCTAATTCTTCGAGCGCTCCGCTCATCTTGATCTCGTCGATCCGGTGGTGCTTTCCCGGGAGGACGAAATGCCGGTTTACGGCACGAGCGAGCCAAATGACCGGCCTGGACGGCTTTGCTTCAAAGAATTGATAAGGAGCGTCGGAAAACTCAAGCATGGGAATAGGAAGCTGTTTTCTTAGTTACTACTTTTCCGTTTCCCGGTCGAGTCGGGACTTGGGGAATGATGAGAGCTAACTCTAATCAGGACGCTCGAAGAGAGCGCGGTGTTTCCAGTAGACCCGTTCAAGTTCGACGATCGGTCTCTGATGTTCATCGACACGGATGTCGCGAAATTGATCGTTGAGGCCGCCATAGCCCCATCCCTCGCGCGCCACGAGGAGGGCAGCCGATTGTTTTCCACGGGAATCGCCGCCTGCCTCTTCGCCGGCGTGAAGCGCCGCAAGCAATCGGACCGCGAGAACGTCTTCTGTTTCCTGAAACGCTTTTGCCATCGCCTCAACGACTTCCTTGCTCGTGAGAATGTTTCCCTGAACTGCGAAATTTTCTCCCGCAATTCCTCCGGCCCAGTCCATGCATTCGTCCCCGGTGAAGCTTGCGCTTTTTCCATCAGCAGCGATTACGCCGACCTGCCGCAATTCCCGTAGCGGATCGTCGCGAGTGAGCAAATTGATAACTGCCTCAGCGTTCATCCCGGCCTCCAGTGCCATGATCCCGAGCGGGCCATAGCCAACATTTGCGTAAGCCTGTGTAGCGATCGCGCCGACTCCTGCTTTCGCAAAGGGGACGATCGAACCGACGCCGACGATTTTTGACTGGACCGCGACACCGACCTCTCCGGTTTCGGGATCGACCGCGACGATTGAGAAGGTTGCGACCGTCGGATCATCGTAGGAAAAAGCCGTCGATATTCCGAGGCAGATAAAGACACAAAGAGCGGTGCGCATGACGCAATACGGTTCTTGAAGGAATCATCCGAGTCAATAGGGTTAGATCAAACACCCAACCCTGTTATGTCATTTCGTCAGCCCCTGATTCTTTCCCTCTTCGCCATTGGCCTTTCTTTTGCCGCGGCGGCCGATAAGCCCAATATTCTCATGATCGCAATTGACGATCAGAACGACTGGATTGGTTACATGGGCGGTCATCCCAATGCGCTCACGCCAAACATCGACAAGCTCGCCGCGGCGGGGACTGCCTTCACCAATGCGCATTGCCAATCGCCTCTTTGTAATCCATCGCGAACGAGCTTGATGCTTTCGAAGCGTCCCGGAACGACAGGAATCTATGGGCTTAAACCCTGGTTTCGTGAGGTGCCTGGGCTGGCTGAAATGGAGCCTCTTCAGAAGTTTCTCAGCCGTCAGGGATATCGAACTTACACGGCAGGTAAAATATATCATGGTGGGTACGGACGGCAGGCGGCGGAATGGGATGAAGTCGGCCCTCCTGCGAGTGGCAAGCCTTTTCCGCCTAAGCCAATGGTGGACTCACCGTCCGGTCATAAACTCATGGATTGGGGCGTCTTTGATCATAAAGACGAGGACAAGGCGGATCACATTGTTGCCTCATGGACGGTGGACAAACTCGATACCATGCCTGAGGACGAGCCCTTCTTTCTCACCTGTGGCTTCTTTCTCCCTCATGTTCCATGTTTTGCGACCCAGAAGTGGTTTGACCTGCACCCGCTTGAGTCGACCGCTCTTCCTCTCATCAAGCGGGACGATCGCAAAGACACACCTCGCTTTTCCTGGTATCTGCATTGGACGCTACCTGAGCCACGTCTCGAATTTCTCGAAGACGCAAACGAGTGGATGAACCTGACCCGCTCCTACCTCGCCTGCACGACCTTCGTCGACGATCAAGTGCGGCGTGTTATGGAAGCTCTCGACCGCAATGGCTTGCGGGAGAACACGATTGTCGTTCTCTGGTCTGATCACGGCTGGCATATCGGGGAAAAAGAGATCACGGGAAAAAATACACTCTGGGATGATGGGACACGTGTTCCCCTGATTTTTGCCGGTCCTGGTGTCGTCGCCGGTCAAGTCAGTGGTCAACCGGCTGAGCTCCTCGATATTTATCCCACCCTTGTCGACTTGGCAGGCCTTCCTGAAAAAGAGGGTTTGGAGGGGATTTCACTAATCCCGCAACTCAAGGATGCAAAGGCTAAACGAGATCGACCTGCAATCACGACGCACAATGCAGGTAACCACGGAATCCGTTCCGAGAACTGGCGCTACATCGTCTACGCTGATGGATCTGAGGAGCTTTACGATATGGTCAGTGATCCGAACGAGTGGACGAATCTGGCAGGGGATCCCGAATATGCTGAGATCATCGCGGAACATAAAAAATGGGTCCCGCAGGGCGATGTGCCGCCAGCCCCGAACAGCGCTGCCCGGATCTTGATTTACGAGGATGGCAAGGTGAATTGGGAAGGTATGGACATCCCCGAAGGTGCGCCAATCCCCGAGATTACTCGCTAGCGAAGATGGCGAGGGGAAGGGAAGAGTATCAGGCACGAATCGCGCACCTCAATTCCTTCGGCAAAGAGCTGGCGAGACGAGCTAAGTCGAAGTGCGAACTGTGTGAGGTAGCGGGCGACAAATTGTCTGTTGTCGTCGAGCTGCCACCGGAGCCAGGTGATCCTGAGATCGGGCGTTGTCTCATGCTTTGCGAAGCTTGCGCGGACGCGATTCGAGAGCCGAAGGGCTTTCAGGCAGGTGATCAGTGGCGTTTTCTCGCGCAAATGGTTTGGAGCGAAGTTCCTGCCGTGCAGGCCGCCGCATTGCGCTTGTTGAAACGTCAGGAGGGCTCACAAGTCTGGGCGAGAGAATCGCTGGAGACGGTTTTTCCGGACGAAGATGTCGAGGAGCTTGCTGCGGAAGCAGGGTGAAGATCTTCGAAACGTGGAGAGGCCATTCCTGCCCTCTTGAAGAATGGAGAGAGCAGGAATGCCCTCTCTACTCACGAATATCCCCCTGCATCTTCGCCAGCTCCTCAGCCTTGCGTTTGATCTCATCCGGCGAAGGGAGCGACGCGAGATCAAGATCAGCAAGGACTTCAGCAGGAATGATCCCTGATTGCTGCAACTTTGTGAGGCAGCGCTTTCGCTCGTCGAGGGCTTTGTCAGGACTCCGCTCTTTCGAGAAGCGGGACTTCGCCTTTTCGCTCCGAGTCCGGAGGCTGGAGTAAATGTCGCCGCCGAGAAGCGCCGTGATATCGACCTTCATGCTCTCACGCTCGATGTCGGCCTGTTTTACCGGCTCACCATTGATTGGTCCACTCTTGTATTTCGGAAACATGATCGCGACCTCGGGGCAGACGCGGGAGCAGGCGGGGCAGTTCGTTTTGCAGTTATCATTGTTCTGCACCTGGATCTGCTTGTCGTCATCGACACCATAGACATCAAAGAGACAGAAACTGAGACACTGCATGCAGTTTGTGCAGCGATCATAATCGATCACGGGAAACCAAGGTTTCCACGCTCCTGTTTGGCCCGGTGCGTTGAGTTCGGCGTTCACGTCTGATCGCACCTCTCCGACGAGGCTGATGATGGCCTCTGCATTCAACCCGCTCGTATCGCGAGTTTCGATTTTCAGTTCGCCCGCGGCGTCTGAAATCTCCGGTGGCCCGGCTTCAAACTTTCCGAGCACGATGAGTTGGGTATCGCTCGAAACGTCGGTGAAGACAGAGGCCTCTGCCTCTTCCGTCACGCGCATCACTGAAAACCCCTGATCGAGAAGACTCGTTGTTACCGAAAGCCGATCTGCAGACTCCCACTCGGAGGCACCGTTACCTTCGAAAAGAATGACATGGATGGGATGGATCTCGTTTTTCATTTATTGAGAAGTTGGTTAGCGATTTCTTCGGCAGTTTCCTCCCGCATATTGAGAACCTCGATCTTATCGTCCTCAGGAAAGGGGACTCCGGCCTGATGAAAGAGCCATTTCACCGCTCGCGGATAACAGGCAGCAATCTGGACAGGTGCTTCGCTGTCGATCAGCTTTTCGAGCCGTGGATCTTTTCGAGCCGACATTTCACAGAGATCCGAAACCGTCTCGAAACTGACTCCTGAATCGCAGAGGCGCTCCAAAACTTCATTTTTCACGCCTTCGGGAACGACTTGTGCAAAGGCGCAGCGGCAATAAAGGATCTTCTTAGGTGTTTCGCTCAAAGGGAATATGGGCGGAGGGTCGAAATCATAAAATAACCATTCCGATGATTCCGCCTTCCTTTCAACGCATAAAACAAATCGAGGACGACGTATCACCGCTATCAAAAGCAGCCAAAGTCATGAAAATTGGGTTTTCAAGCTGTTGATATTCGTTACCTTTACTGATGGTGCCCCCCGTAAGCTCTTACCTCGTTCCCTACAAGGGGTTAGTGGGTGCCATTTGTCTGAGTTTGTTATGTGCTCTTCCGGCCGTCGCAGCCGAAGGGGAAAGTGTTTCAGAAATCCCGAGCCGCTTTTTCCAGACTCAGGATTCCAATGGGTTTTTCTGGCAGGCCTCTGCCAATGGCGCTGTTACCTCCGGTGAGACCCAATACCTGCAGTCAGGCATGAATTGGATTGTCGATGGGAAGGTTTTTGCGCCGACCTCCGCAACGGTCCGTTCGCCAGATGATTTTCCGGAAGATTCGGGAGTAACTCTTGAGGAGTCCCGGAAAACCCTTGCTCTGAAGAGAGATCTTTGGATTGATCGGAAACGGGGAGGAGTGAGGACTCTTGACACCATTCAGAATTCGGGAGATGCAGCAGTGACCCTCGAAGTGGTTCTACGCACGACCTATCCGTTTGCCTGGCAAAGTCTGCATGGTGTCGATGGCGAGCTCCTTTCGAAAGAACCGATCTTGAACCTTGCGGATCGTGACTTTGGTTTTGTCGTCCATTTCAGCGTCGCCGAGGGAAGGCACGATACTTTTGTTGTTGTGGGAGGAGTGGGTGAATCGCTTCGCCCTCGACTATCCGCATCAAACAATCGTCGGGAGTTGTCGCTGACTTATCAGCTTGTCATTCCAGCCGGAGGTTCTCAATCACTGCTCCATTGGATCTCGCAACGATCTCTTCCTGAGTTGGAAATGGCACCGGCAGTTTTTTCCGATTGGTATGCAAGGAATCAACTCGTAGCTCCCGGCGTATTATCGTCAGAGCGTGCTGCGGTTGCCAATCTACCGGCTTCCGCATTCCCGGTTGAGTCTGCAGCACCGGGCGGGCTGGCGACCCTGCTACCTCTCAACCAAATTTTGGATTCTCTGGGCGTGGTTCGAGGTAGCGAGGACATTCATTGGGTGAGTGCATCAAACCGGATTTCGGGCAAGTTTGAGGAGAAGGAGCCCATGAAAATGCTGGCGAATCATGTCGGCGAAATCTCCCTCTCAATCTCAGATATTGCGGCGATTCGAGGCGGGGGAGGTGTCGGCCGAAAACCGCTCATTTTTATGAGAAACGGGGAGGTGCGGGCTGGAGACATTATTTCAAGCTCACTCGCTATGACCACCAGCAATTCCAATGAGCCAAGGCTGATTGATCTGGCGACTGCAAATTTGCTTTTGATGCGAACCAGCTCAGTCGACGGAATCGCTCCGAACGGAACCGGGAGCATGGCTCAGCTAATGGATCGGAGCGTTTTTGCTCTAATTGCGGAATCAGAATTGCGACTTCCGGTCCTAACCTCTCGCGGAAGCTTCGAGCCAGCGGTGTCATCTCTAGTCGAAGTCGCGCATGTCTCAAAACCTTTTCCAACGCACCGCTTTCTTACCGCGAAAGGGTCTGTTTTTTCAGGTTTTCTGGACAAGGGCAGGCTCTCGCTGCCGCTGACTAATGGCAGTCCGCTTGAGATCCCGGCGCACCTCATTGATCGAATCTGGAAAGCGGGGGCAACCGTGATGACTGTTTCGAGCCTTTCAGATGAATGGCTGAGCCTTGAAGAGGTGCCTCAAAGTGAGGCCGGGGGATTCCTGCTTCGGGGAAATGCCTTTCTCAGCGCATCTCTTACTGACAGTGTCCTGCGGCTTGCAGATTCGGGAGCAGAGATCCAGATCGAGTCTGAATCAGTGAAATCGATCAATAGAGATCTCTCACGTGAAGCCTCGGCATCCGGCGGCTTCGTCATCGAATTGAAAAATGGTGAGATTCTCCGTGGCGTCCTCAATGATCCATTTATTTCTCTCTCCTGGCAGGGAAAAGCAATTCAGATCCCTGTCGAATCACTTATTGCTTTCCAGTTGCCGGTCCGGTGAATGATTTCATGACTCTCTATCTTAAGTGCCTCCTTTTCAGTCCCGTTGCCGCTCTGATCCTCGCAACTGTTCCGCATGAAATTGCTTCGGCGCAAGATAGTGCGACGGCGCGACTTGTTCCAGCTGCCCTGGGTGTTCGAACCGATCGCAAGGGGACGTCCTGGAATGTGGAGCCGAATGGTACGATCGGTCGGATTGGCAGCACGATGGTCAATAGTGGATTGGCCTTGAGCATCGATGGAGAGTCGTTCGCCGGTTTTCAGCCAATGATGACTCCGAACGGCAAAGAGTTTGTGATTCCGGGGAGACCTTTTTCAAATTACCCCGGCCTCCAGGTGCAGAGGCGGATAAGACTTCTCGAAGATGAAGGGATTCTTAGGTATGCCGAGATGTTCTACAATGGTGCGACCGATCCGGTAACCTTGACCCTTGAACTCAATACTAACTTTTCAGGTAATTATCAGACCTTTCTTACCAACCGGGGCAGGACGGAGCCTGTGCTCCTCGAGCAAGGGGAAAGTGGAATCGTTGTTCTTCCGGGGGTTGCGCAATCGACCCGTGCTTTTCTTTTTACACTTTCGGGCGTCGAAAGCGCCATCAAGCCTTCGATCTCGGCACAGAATCGCTATGGCCTCGGGTTTCAGTATCCGTTAACTCTCGGCCCGGGTGAAACGCAGATCATAGTTCATCAGGTGTCACAGGTCATTATTCCACAGAATTTTGATCGCCCCACCCTGATAAAACTCTTTCGGCCATTGTCATTTGAGGAAACTGAATCTCAAATTCCCGATGAGTGGATGCGCCACATTGCGAATCTCGAGTCGAATGAAAGTGAATCGCTTCTTCCTGACCCGGAGTCGTATGGTCTTGCCTCGCTCGGGATCAATGTGGGTAACCGCGATATTCTTGCGCTCGGCGAAAAGACGCGCCTCGTTGGTGAGGCCTCTGGAGGGAATACGGAGTTTGTGACGCCGTATGGTCGGGGAACTATTCCATTCAATGCTGTCGCTGGGATTGAAGGGAAAAAAGGAAACCCTTTGAATTCGACAAAACTTTTTCTGCGTGACGGACAGGTGTTCTCAGCCGATGTCGAGATCGCAGATTTTCAATTCACTCAAACCGGTGGAGACATGCTCGCGCTCAGTACAGCCTCTCTCGATCGACTCGTGATGGCCGATGGCGAAGAAGAGGCTCTTCCAAAAAACGAGGTCCCTATCGTTCTTATTGAAACCTACCGCGGTGATCGCATCAACGTCGTCGCCTCTGATGCCTTGTCCGTTCAGGGGCTGACTCCGTGGGGCAGGTTACCAATTCCACTGAGCGAAATTATCAGAATTCAGCCCGCTGCTTCCAAATTAAGTGGTCACCTTGCCGAGTTGAGAGACGGGACGCGCTGTCTCATCTATCTCAATGGCGATGAAATCCCGCTCGATTCGATGACTCTGGGAGATATTGCATTGGAATCTAATGAGTTACGCAGTGTTTTTACGACGAAAGATAAGCTTGGAAGACGATGGAACTCCGAAGTCGGAATTCTCACCATGCTTCATCTTACAGGTTCGCAAAGACTGGTCGGAGACATCGGGAACAGCTCGCTTCCTGTTCTCAGCGAAGGAGTCAGGCTTGATATTGCGAGCGCTAAGATTCGCCGGATCGAACGCATCAGTGACGTCAGCGTTTTGCCGGGCGGGCTTCCTGAAGCCTCTCCTTCATTTCAGATCGAACGATGGGACGGAGGAGTCATTATCGGGCTGATCGATCTCGATTTTCTTTCATTTAAAGTTCGTGAACAGGACTGGACGATTCCTCTGCGTGATATTGTCAGGGTCGAAACCCCCTCACCTGAATTAACTCCGGACGCGTTGAAGCAAATTTTAGAATTGATCAGTCAGTTGGGCGCTCCCGAGTGGAATGTTCGTGAGAGTGCGACACGGGAACTCGGCGCTTTTGGGTATCTTGCCGGTTCCGTTCTCCGCCGCCAACTTCGTGAGAGTGAGGATCCTGAGGTTTTACGAAGGATTGAGCGCATCTTAGCGGGGCTCAATTAATCCTTTCTTCTCGAGGCTCCATTTCGGAATTACTCGTATTTGTTCAGTATCAGGAAATCATTTAGTTTTTGGAATCTCCACCTACATCAACTCTTTTCGAGCAAGCTGCAAAAAAAGTCCAGCGGCGCATTGGAATGATCAAATTTTCAGGGTGGCTTCGCCGAAGCCATTGGTTGGTGGGAGTATTCGCTCTCGTTGTGGTTCTACTTGGGCGACAATTTCAAGAATGGCAAAGTGGCGAAATCTGGATCGTTTTAGGTTTCATCGCATGTTGGTTGCTCACAGGTTGTGTCTTCGTGTTTTTGCAGCGGCCGGGAGTGATGGAGTCACTCCTCTCTCTCGATATTCGCGGTGGATGGAAAGACCAGTTTTCTTCGGCATGGGAGTTTCTTGGTCAGGAGCAGAAAAGTGTTGGTGAGGAACTTCATCTCACCAAGGCGCTTCAGAGAGTCAATAAGGCTGTAGGCAATCTTCCGGCAACGTTTCCGGTTCCAAGTCTTCGCTACGCCTGGCTCTTGCCGGTCATCGCTATTGTTTTCGCTCTCACGCCGATTGGAAGAATCGCTCCTCATGCAGGGGACCTTGTTCTCACTGATGAAATGAAAACGGCAGCGGAGGAACAGGCCTCTGGTCTTAAGAATTCAGCTGATCAAATAGCTGGGATGGAGTCACTCAGTGAAGATGAAAAAGTCGAATTGGAGCGCCTTCGAGTCGAAGTTGAGAACGTTGCAGACACGCTTACGAATGCGGATGATCTTACCGCGGGAGAAATGCTCGATGCACTTGAGGCAAGAGCAAGGGCGGCGGAACGACTCGCAAAAAAGATGGGGTTGAGCGACGATGCATGGGCTTCAGAGGAAATGCTTGCTGAAATGGCGGTTCATCCGGACACAGCAGATCTTTCGCTTTCGATTAAGGACAAAGCCGCAGAACTTGCGGCGATTGAGTCTGAGCGGATGCAAGAGGTCCTCGAGCAATCGGAGGTTACTCGCGAGACGGTTGATCGTATTACTGATGCGCTCGATCAGATTATCAATGCAGCGATTGAAGAGGACTTTGAACGCCCAGTCGGCGAGAGAGTTGGAAACGCATCGACCAAAATGCTGGCCCAGCAGCCGATTACGGCGGCTCGTGAGTTTGAAGAGTTGGCAAAGCATTTTCGTTTCCTTGGATCACGCGAGGATGCTCGGGAGAAACTTGAAAATCTTGCTAATTCCCTGCGCGATGCGGGGAGTGAAATTAGTGGGAGTGAGCTTCAGCAAATGGAGAAGATCGCAAGTGAAGCCCGATCTAGCGATGGAGCTGCGGAAGGACTTGAATCAATTAACGAAGGAGCTATGCCCGAAGATCTTCAAGAGATGCTTGCTCCGCAAATGACTCAAAGCGGTGCTAGTCAGCAGTCGCAAAATTCGCAGCCGGGCAGGACTGAGGGAAGTCAGCAAAATAGTCAGCCGAACACACCGATTCCCGGCGAACAGCAGCGAAGCCTGGAGGATGGGGGTCAAGGCGGAGAGTCTTCGGCAATGCAGGCGCCGGTGCCCGGTCAGCCGCAAGAGACCGGCGACGGCTCTGGCCAGGGTATGGGCCGGGCGGAGCAGTCACAACAGGGAAAGAGTGAGGGGGGAATGCTGAGTGCACCAATTCCGGGCCAGGAACCGGAAGATTCTGGTGAGGGTGGTGATATTGCCATGTCAGGAGGATCCGGTAGTCAGGCAGGGCAGGGCGGTAATCAGGCAGGAACCGGAACCGCTGAACTCATTGACAGCGAGAGCGAGGCTCTCACGGCGGCGAACGATTCCGAGGTTTTGGCTCAGATTAATGATGACGGAGATTCGACTGTTCGCGCTGTCGAAGGGCAGGCAAGGCCGGAACGTGCGAATCGATCCCGGCAGGAAATCATGGCTGACTTTATCGCTGCCGAGGAGCAAGCTCTAGACGGGCAGGCACTGCCACTTTCGCGCCGTGAACATGTCATTCGCTATTTCTCGGAGATACGTCGTCAGTTTGAAGAATCTGAGTCCGCGCCCTGAAACCGCTGCATTGAACGCCGCTACAACCGAGACCCCATCTTTTTTCTTTTTTTCATATGAGTAAAACGAACGATCTAGAAAACGATCTAAAACGCTTTCAGGCAACCTTTGCCGAGATGAAGGCTGAGATCCAAAAGGCCATCGTGGGTTACGACGATCTTCTTGTAGATACCCTGAGTGCGGTCTTTTCCCGAGGCCACGTCCTTCTCGAAGGAGTGCCGGGGTTGGGCAAGACTTTCCTGGTTCAAACGCTTTCAAAAGTCATGGGGCTGAATCCGGGACGTGTGCAATGTACTCCCGATTTAATGCCGGCTGACATTCTCGGAACTCATATCGTGAATGAAAACGAAGAAGGAAGGCGCGTCATGCATTTTGAGCGTGGACCAGTTTTTGCCAATCTAATTCTTGTAGACGAGATCAATCGGGCGACGCCCAAGACTCAGGCGGCACTCCTTGAAGTGATGCAAGAGGGGGCCGTCACGGCAGGGGGGGAAACGATGAAGCTTCCCCAGCCATTCTTTGTCATGGCGACTCAGAATCCCATGGAAATGGAAGGAACCTACCCGCTTCCTGAGGCCCAGGCAGACCGCTTTCTCTTCAAGCTGAAAGTGCCATTTCCAGATCAAGCAACTCTCGTTGAAATTTCAAAGCGAACTTCAGGATTTGAGACTACTGAGCTGAATCAGATCGTCGGTGGTGATGAACTTATCGAGTTCCAGAAAATCGTCGCCCGTATTCCAGTCGCAGACCATGTCACTGACTATGCGGCACGATTAATTCTCGCGACACATCCGGAGGGTGAGGATTCCGTCGAAGACGTAGGGACTTATGTTAGTTACGGTGCCAGTCCGAGGGGAATGCAGGCTCTGATACGGGGTGCACGAATTCACTGCGCTCTCGATGATCGAACAGCGGTGTCGATAGAGGATATAAAACGCGTTGCGCTGCCGGCACTTCGGCATCGCGTTATTCTTAACTTTCAAGGCGAAGCAGAAAGCCGCGACGTCGATTCACTCGTCGAAAGCGTCATTGAGTCCATTCCTTCGACAGCTGCGGTTTGATCCTTTCGCGAATGCTTCGGTTTCACATAGTTCTCAACAGCTTTTCCGGTCCTCTTTTGGCTCTGGTTCTTTTGTTTGTGTCGTTGGCTATCCCGGGATTAGTCGCGCAAGAGCGAACTCGAACTGCGGAACAATTTGAAGAAGCATCTCTCCAATATCGGACGGCACTCCATTACGATCCTTTGCTGGAAGCCCCCCTTGACGGGCTGATTCGTCTCTACCGAGAAGCCGATCGAATTGATGAACTCGTCGGGCTCTATCGAAGCCACATCGAGCAGTATCCGGATGATGCAGGTGCAAAGTCAGTTCTTATTCAGATCTTAAATCGGGAGAAACGCGAAGATGTTGGAGAGCTTGTCACTTCTTCTGTGACTTTGCACCCGGAGTTTCCGGCGCTGAATTATCTGCAATTCCGTTTTTTAGAGAGGAAAGGAGATGAGCGTTCCCTCGATTCTCTTTCCCGGGCGATTGACCTTGAGCCTAATGTCGCAAAGCGAAGCCAATGGCTTGAAGAACTCCTTCAACTCTCGGAGGGGGATGAAGCACGCAAGCTTGCCGGAGCTCAGCTAGAAAAACTCCTCACGGTCGAAGGGCAATCCGCCGCGAACTACGTGGCTCTGGCTAAACTGATGCAGCGCTACCTGTTCTGGGACCTTTCACTTGAAGCAATCATGCAGGCATCGACTGGTGGGCTGGCTCCTGACGGAGAAGTGGATGTTTCCATAATGCGGGCGACTGCACTTCGCGAAATTGGGAGGGGAGGAGAGGCGGCTGCGATCCTTGATGCCTTATTGAGTAAGTTATCTGCTGATCATTGGCGGAGACGTGAGATATTGTCGATGAGGCTTTCTGCGGTTGCGACGGAAAGTGAACGCGAGGAGATTGTCGCTAAGTTCAAAAAGGCTTATGAGGATCAGCCGGGAAATGAAACCGCGGCGCTCGACTACGCTGAAATCCTCATCGCAAGTGAACAGCAAACTAAGGCGATTCAAGTCATCCTAAGTGCTGCGACCACTCAATCATCTTCCTCTCTTATTGAGGCTCGCGCCCTTGAGTTGCTTCTTTCCGGTAATGATTCTTCGGCTTTGGAGTCGTTTCTGGAAGGTCGCCTCGAAGTTGACCCAGAAAGAGCTGATCTGAGATTTCAGCTGGTGAAAGTCCGCTACGCGCTGGGCAAGGATGCAGAAGCAGAACAGGATTTTAAAGCGGTCGTCGCAGGCCTTGAGCCCTCCGATCTCTCCGAGAGAATTCTTGAACTTCAACGCTACTTGCGCAGCATTGACCGTGTCGAAGCAGCAGGAGTGTATCTACAGCGATACGTGCGGAATTATCCTGATCGTCTCGATGTCGCGAGAGAGCTTGCTGAAGTTTATGTCTCCCGCGAAAATCACGATGCGGTCGATCTGCTCATCGCAACACTCGATGTCACTTCAGCGACTTCAGAATTGGTTGCGGATCTCGCTGCTTTTCTTGCTGTGGAAGGTTTTTTTGCGTCGGCGCGCTCCGTTTTGGAAACGAGGCTTAAAACAGAGCCTTCGAATTTTGAACTCGGTCTTATGTTGATAGAAGTCTATGGGGAACTCGGAGATGAGGCGGCCAGTGTTTCCTTTACACCTAAGATGCGTGAACTCGCGGACAGTCCGGAACGATATTCGCGGTGGCTTGAGTCGGCAGTGGCGGCAAATACCAAGCTTGAAGCGATCGACCGCTTTTTTGCGAACGAGCAGGCCCGATTCTCTTTTGACAGCGGTGAGTGGCCAAAAGACAAGGTTGAAAAGTTTGTGATTCTCTGTGAGGCAGGAAAATTGAAGTTGCAGGTTGAAACCGTTGCGTTGGCGGTACGGACACAGTTAGAGAATGGAACCTTTGACACGGCATTGAAAACCCGGCTTCGAAGGTTTCTCGTTGGGATGCTCGAAGCAGATCCTGCCGCTGCGCTCGAGGTCGAAACGCAGTTGAAAGCACTCGCTGAGGAAGATGCCGGCAATCGTCCCGAGTATGACCTTCAACGCGCATTGCTCTATCACCGGACGCAACGCATTGACTTGGCCCAGTCCCTTCTCACCACCGTTGCCTTTTCAGAGATTCAGTCACCGGGAATTCTTCAGGAAGCGATCGAAATCCTTGTTGGATACGATTATCTAATGCAGGCAGCGGAAGCTCTGGAAGTCGTGAACGAACTGCTTCCGGAGGACGTTTTCAGTTGGGAGCGAAGGCTCACACTGCTTGCTTCCTTGAATCGTGAATCTGATTTTCGTGCGGTTGTCCGACAACTTCGTGATGACGGTGCCCAGCCCAAACTTCGCGAAGACTCCATCGCGATGTTGGATGACCATTTACAAGCTTCCTTCTGGAGGTCTGTCTCGCGCCTGATTGCTACCGGAGACCCCAATCGATTTGAGGATGCGCTTCCACTTCTGGCTTCGGTGGACCGGGAAAACCAAAGTCTGACTGATGCTGTCTGGACTGAGTGGACTCGAGCCATTGTCTTGAAGACTCTTGGAAGAGAAGATGAATCTGCCAGCGCCCTTGATCGACTGAAGAGTTTGCTTGAGAAGCAAAATGTTTCTTTGATCGAGTTTCCGGATGGACTCACCTTGAACGGTGACAGTGCGTCTACACTTGTCAACGAGATGAGCGCGGGGGCTGTATCCCACTCAGGAGTCAATTCGGCCAGTGTTCTAACACAGTCAGAAGTCGGCTGGGCATTTGAAGTGGAACCGGGAGCGAGCATTGAACAGTTCGCTCAAAGTGGTGACTTGATTGTCGCATTGGACAATCGAGGAATGGTCTACTCACTGGATCAGAAGAGTGGAAAGCTTCTGTGGCGAGAACGTCTCGTTCAGCGTGAGCAAGATCTGGGAGCCAGGCGTCCCGGATTGTTTATTACCCAACCTAACACGCATCCAAAGGATTTGATGCAGGTGAAAAATGTTCGGCCTTTTCTTGTCGAAGGAGATCGCTTTTATATTTTAGGAAACGACGATCTGAAGGCGTTCTCGAGTCGGGAGGGAAAGCTGATTTGGTCTGCACAATTAGGATCTCAACTTCTCAAAGAGACTCCTCCTTTCGAGGGTTCTCGTCCGGATACTTTGATGAAGATTGCTGATGGAAAGCTTGTCATTTTTCGTCCCGACGACGGTATGCTTTTTGCCTTTGATACCAGTTCAGGAAAACAGATCTGGGAGTTGCAGGTATGGAAAGAGCAGCCCAGAGGTCAGCTTTCTTCTCTCAATGCTGGACTCGCACTTACTGCAGAACATGTTTTTGCCTATGGTTGGCAGTCAGTCGTTCTCGATGCTTCTACCGGGCAGTTGCTCTGGGGATTCGACCGTTCACTTGCGACGACATTTCCGGTAACCCTTCGCAAAGACCGCGGGGAGGACGGAAGCGGAGATGTTCAAATCGAACAGGTAACGGAACCCATAAACCATCTCGTTGATTTTACCCGTTCAGATCTGACTTCCGGATTTCTTTCATCGTTGGAGAACGAAAAACTTTCCATGGTTAGTCCGGCAGTTCACTGGACCCGGGAGCGGCTTCAGGAGGGTTCAGAGTCTTACGGTGTTATCGCCGATGGATTTCTCTGGCTGATGCAAGGAAAGTCGCTTCGCAGGCTTTCACTGCGCCTTCCCGTTGCTTCGCGACAGCTTCCCGCGAGTGGGACATTCATCGGAGTAGTGAAAAATCATGCATGGTTTCTGGACGGGCCACTGCTGATGCATCTGGATTTCAACACCGAGAGAGAGTCTCAGGTAAATCTCGGCGATTTAGGTGTTAATCTCCGTGCCGTGCTATCAGGAAACCAGCTTGTCATCCGTGGCGAAACTGGCGCTAAGGTCGTCAATGCCCTCACGGGAAGCGTAATTGGAGCGCGCAGCTTTTCTCCGGAATTACAAAGTCATCTCGAGGCGGTGAGCGACGCTCGTCCTGATGATGCCAAGGTGGTTTCTTTGTGGAGAGGGGCAGTATCTTTACCTGAGAACGGTGAGCCGAGGTATTGCCTCCCGATTCGAGATTCTATATCGGAAGACGGATACGTGACACAGTTCGGAGGCAATGTTCTCGTTTGCTTTAAGTCACTTAAGAAACCCAACGCTCCGTTAGCAGGGGGTGTGGGGGAATAATTATGGAGTTGTCGTCTCAACAGAAATCGCAGGACGAGCTCTTTGACGCCGATTTTCTCGACCGTCTTCGTGCGCTCTTTCTTCGCTTGCGCAAGAGGAAGCAACTTCGGCGTAAAGGTTTGCAATCAACTCCTGCCACCGGCTTCACCCGGGAGTTTAAAGATTTCAGGCACTACACTCCACGTGACGATTACCGTGCCATTGACTGGAGGCTCTACGCACGTCTCGACCGGCTCTTCATCAGACTCTATGAAGAAATTCAGGAGTTTCATGTTCATGTTGTCGTCGACACGAGTGCTTCGATGCAGTCTCCCCATAGTGAAAAGCGGAGCACTGGTCTGAAGTTGGCTGTCGCTCTTGCCTACATGGGGCTGGTTGGACATCACAGAGTAAGTCTTTATTCAATGGGCGATGTGGTGGAGGACCCACCTCCGCCGTTGAAAGGTCAGGGGAGTCTGCAACGCGTCCTCGATTTCGCCAGCGGCCTCGAGTTTGGAGGAGTTACCAATCTGAATAAGTGCTTTGAGAACTTTCAACCGAGTCGTCGGCGCTATGGAATTATTTTTGTGATTTCCGACCTTTACGGACAAGATGTCGATGAAGCTAGGGATGCGATCAAGCATGCTGCGAAGTGGCCCGGCGAAGTTCACTTTATCCAAGTCTTTCACCCGAGTGAGGCAAAACCTGATCTCGACGGGGAGATCGAACTGGTCGATGTGGAAACCCGAGAGCACCGTAGGCTCTGGATCACTCCACGTGACCGCAAGCGCTACGAAGAACGCTATGAAGAATTCCTGACAGATATCGAAAAATCGTGCCAGTCCCGGCAAATCGACTACCAGCGATGGCGAACGGATAATCCGTTCGATGAACTCTTTCTCGATCTCCTCTCGCGTGGCTCCGCCCTCGCCGGCGGTACTGCCTGATCCCGGAAACGCATGCAGTTCTTGACTCCTCAGTTTCTCTGGTTGCTGCTTCTCGGGATCATCCCGTTGATGCTCTATCTCTTTCGCAGGAAGTCGAAGACAGTCAATGTCGCGACGATGGTTTTCTTTAAAACGCTCGCGAAAGAACATCAAGAGTCGGCATGGCTTCGGCGACTGAAGAAATGGGCGTCATTTCTGCTCACGATCTTGATGCTGAGCCTCGCCGTTTTTGTCCTTTCCCGTCTCATCGCAACACAGGATGATCCCGATCAATACAGGACTGTCGTAATTCTTCTCGACCGCTCCGCTTCGATGGCTGTGACCGATAGTGAGGGCGAGTCACGCCTCGCAGCAGCCAAGCGAATTCTCCGCGAGCGCCTCGAAAAAGTTCCCGATGAGGTCGGGGTTGCCCTGATCGCCTACGATGTCCGGGCCGAGGTTTTGCAGCCGCGCACTTTCAAAAGGCGCGAACTTATTTCTCAACTCGATCTGGTATCCCTGCGACCCATGGTTGGAGATACGGTTGCGGCATTTGAAGTAGCCCGGCTCATTGCCGGGCTGGAGAAACCGGCTGCAATCTGGCATCTCTCGGATCATTCGTTCAAGGAAGCGGAAGTCAATTCAGGCACTGACTCTGGAATCGCGATTCGAGAACTTATTCTCGCCCGGGAAAACGCTACGAACACAGGCATCACTGCGTTTCAAATTCGTCCTGTTCCACTCGAATATTCTCGCTACGAGGTTTATGTCCAGTTGGCGTTGAATGAGGCTGCCGTGGCTCCGTTGACATCCCGCCTTGAAGTGAGCGTAGGAGGCATTCCGAATCAACATCGGGAAATCGACTTAAATCCGGGCGAACGTTTTGGATTAACCTTCCGCCTCAACGGCGTCAGCGATCAACTATTGAAACTCAATTTGAAAACGGAGAACGATGTCTTTCCGCTCGATGACATTGTTACGATTCCGTTGCCGGACGTTCAACCGGTTCTCGCTGCCTGGATACGTCCAGACGGAAAAGAGGACCCATACACGCGACTCGCGCTTTCTTCGATTCAGGAATCAGGACGTTTTGAGCTGCTCAAGGGCCCTCCAGGTGCCTGGCCTCTCGATGAAGAAGTCGATGCGGTAATTTTTGATGGATGGCTTCCCGAGGAGTGGCCCGAGGGGATTCCCGCTGTTGTCATTAATCCTCCGGGGAGTTCCGGTCCGGTGTTAGCACGCACCTTGGGGAATCCGATCCCCTACGATTCGGTTCGTGTTGGAAACAGCGATCACCCGGTTCTTTTCAGGGTCAGCAGTAGCCGGGTCGCGCTCACTCAAACAGCTGTTTTCCAAAGTGCAGGTTCCCTGGAGCCTCTTTGGCTTGCCGGTCAGGATCCAATCCTTGCCGCAGGAGAAGTGAAAGGACAGCGACTTGTCATTATGGGGTTTTCTCCGGGAGCATCGGAGAGACTTCCGCTTACAGCGTCTTTTCCTCTCCTCATGGGAAATGCTCTGCTGTGGTGTGTTGATCGATCAGACATGCGCTCTACCGGCGTTGAGCTGCTTTCGACTGGAGAGCTTGCCCGGGTTCGCGGGGAAAGTATTGAGTGGTCACAATGGGAAGGTCGCGAGATGGCTTCGCGAAAGCGACCGCTTCGTGCAGATGTGATTGAGATGGATCGCATTGGTGTATGGAGAACATTCAATGAGAAGGGGGAGCTTGAGCAGCAGGGAACCTCCCATATTTTGTCTTCAGCCGAGAGCGAAATCCCGATTCAACTAAGTAGCGCAGGTAATACCGACGATGCTTATTTCACTGCCGCTGGCGGTGTCGGAGGAAAGCTCAAACTCTGGTTATTGTTCACGCTGGTTTTCATACTTCTGCTCGAGAGCTGGCTCTTCCATCGCCATGCTGTCTATTGATTTTTTGTAGTGCCCCTTTTGAATGGACTGGTTGTTTCCTCATGCTCTTCTGCTCATTGTGCCTGCGCTAGCGGTGTTGTGGTGGTGTGATCTGAAGTCAGCTCATCCGATGGGTCCGGGTCGCCGCCGCCTGCTCTTTGTTCTTCGCGGTTTGTTAGTCATTCTCGCCATCCTCGCAATTGCTTCGCCCGCGAGAATTCTTACGAGTCGAGAGCAGGCCGTCATGTTTGTGCTCGATCACAGTAGAAGTGAGGGCGAGGCTGGCATCAACTCGGTGTATGCAGCCGCGGAATCGGTTCGCGCGACACTCAGCGCGAACCCGCCGGTTGGATATATCGCTGCGGGGACCTCCCCGAGACTCATCAGCTATCCTGATCGAAGTCCTGAAACAGTTATCCCCGCGGTTCGAAATCAACTCGCAGAAGAGATCGGTGCCTCCTCAAACTATGAGCGGGCAGTTACGCTGGCTCGCGGGCTTTTTCCGACGGGAACATCGAAGCACATTGTCCTCGTCGGTGATGGAGTCGAAACAGGTGGCAGCCTCCTTTCGGCGGCCGAAGAAGCGGCCATTTCAGGTATTAAAATTCACGCGGTAGGAATTGCAGGGGAAATCCAGCCGGACGTTCGCGTTACCAAACTCACCAGTTCTCAGTCCCGTCTCAACGAGGGAGCGAGTCTCGAACTTGAAGCGATTGTCGATGGATCACTGGAAGGGCCGGGGAGATTGCGCCTTTTTGAAAACGGAGTTGAGGTTGACGCGGTTGAAGTGAGTCTTGTTCCGGGAGAAACTCTGACCCATCGCTTCAAGCGAGTTCCCGAGCAGCGGAATATCTACAATTACAGGGTTGTTATTGAAGGATTCGAGGGGAGGGACCGAATCCCTGAGAATAATGAGGCCCTAAGTATTGTCGACGTCAGAGGCAAACCTCTTTGGCTCTATGTGGAGGGTGAGGAAGGGGAAAGTCGCTTCCTTGCCGGTGCAATGGAGCGTGAAGGAATACGACTTGATGTTCGGTCTCCTGAAGGCCTTCCCGATTCGCTACAACAGCTTGCAGGCTATGATGGGATCATTCTCTCTGACATACCGGCACACCGCATTGGAGAGACCCGAATGAGCGCGATCCGGGACTATGTTGAGAATCTTGGAGGTGGATTCGTCATGGCTGGTGGTATGAATTCTTTTGGAGTCGGCGGCTACTATCGCACCCCCATCGAAGAGATTCTTCCCGTTAAGCTCAAGGCTCCGGATCAGGAAGAAATGCAGAGTTCGGGACTCGCCTTGGTGATTGACCGCTCGGGGTCGATGGCAGGTCAGAAGATTGAAATATGCAAGAGCGCAGCTATTGCCACCGCGGAGCTGCTTTCGACGGACGACTACATTGGAATCTACGCTTTCGACTCTCAGGTTCATGAAATAGTTCCGATGACCAAGGTTACCTCTACCAGTGCTATTGCGAACCAGATTTCGCTACTGGGGTCGGGCGGGGGTACCAACATTTATCCCGGGATGGTTTTGGCGCGCGAAGAATTGAACGGCGTAAAGACTAAGATCAAACACATGATCGTCCTGACCGACGGGCAAACCTCCGGGCAGGGATATCAAGCCCTCGCGAGCCAATGTCATGCCGAAGGAATCACGATTTCAACTGTCGCAGTCGGTGCGGGAGCGCAGATTGGATTGCTACAGGGAATCGCCGCCGCTGGCGGAGGACAAAGCTATGTCACGATGGACCCGACTGCGATCACTAGAATTTTCACGCAGGATACGATGACTCACACGGGGCGCATGATCCGCGAGGATGCTTTCGAGCCGCGCCTTGTCGAATCGCATCCGATGCTTCGTGATTGGTCCGACGGGGAGGCACCTCCTCTTCTCGGGTATGTAAAAACTAATCGAAAAGCAACTGCTCAAGTCCCGCTTGTAACGGATACCGGGGACCCGCTATTGGCCCACTGGCGATTTGGACTCGGAAAGGTCACCGCTTTTACTTCAGATTGTAAGTCGAGATGGGCTGCTTTGTGGGTCACCGACTGGAGCGGCTACAGCCAGCTCTGGTCGCAGATCCTTCGCGAAACTGCTCGCGCTCCTCAAGGGCTGAACATGGACCTTCGACTTGAAGAATTAGGGGAAACTGTCGCTATCGCGGTTGATCTCGCGGAGGACGCTGGGACGAGGCGAAACGGAG
Source organism: Verrucomicrobiales bacterium (assembly GCA_029210205.1). Lineage (GTDB taxonomy): Bacteria > Verrucomicrobiota > Verrucomicrobiia > Verrucomicrobiales > DEV007 > Arctic95D-9. The sequence goes on from JARGOD010000019.1 coordinate 34,779, forward strand.
CTACCGTTGAGGCTGATATTTTTCACGTCCCCGCGAATGCTCTTGGATCCGGAATGAACGCGGTTTCCACAGTCAAGCTTGAGCAGGAAGGACCGGGATGGTATACCTCTTCGTTTCGTCCTGTTGAACCCGGTGTCTACCTCGTTCGCGCCAGGTCTGGATCCCAGCTCGTTTCTGCTGGCTATGTTCACAACCCGTCGACTGAGGTCGCAACCGGTCAGATTGACGAAGCTCTTCTTCAGAAGGCTTGCAAAGTCACCGGAGGAATCTTCCTGGAATCACCGGAAGATGTATTGGAACTGACAGGAACTGATGTTTCCCGGCACGAAGAACTCTGGCCGCTGATTCTTGTGGCCTTTCTACTGATTTACCTCGTCGATCTTTTCGTGAGGCGTTGGGAGAATGCCCACGGTATTGCAGAAATTGGCAGGAATTTGTTCATTAGCAGATTCCGTAGAAAATAGAGGGCATTCGCTTTCGATTCGGCTGCATTCTTCATCGCGGAGTAGAATGACCGAGACCATGGAGGAGAAGCGATGGTTGCGTGGGCGTCTCAATTCGTAAGTTACCTCTGGCCCTTTCAGGCCGGTTGATTGGCGTCATTGTGGCTCAGTAAACAATGCAACAAATTGCAGTGTTCAGGGTATGATTCATGTAATCCAACCGTGACCATGCGTATCAACTCTTCTGTTTTTTCCCTGCTCTTTCTTCTGTTTGGCATCTCAATCGCTTCTGCCAAGCCAAGCGAAAAGACTGTTTCCCAAAAAGTCGATTTGAAAGCGGCTGCTGAAAAAGTCGACGAACTTGTCTATGCAACGCTGAAGGAGAACGACGTCAATCCCAACTCAGATATCGATGACGAAACTTTTGTCCGCCGGGTTTATCTCGATATTGCGGGAAGGATACCAACGATTGAGGAGGCGGAGAATTTTCACGGTTCGACCTACGAGCGGAAGCGCGAGCAACTCATTCGCGATCTTTTGGAAAGTGATGGTCATGTGAGTCATGCCTACAATTTTTGGGCAGATGTATTGAGAATCAATTCAGGCCTCGGAAACAACGCCCGTCAGGCTGAGGCAGCTTATCAGCTCTGGGTGAAGGAGGCGATCGCAGAGAATATGCCTTACGATGAATTCGTTCGTGAAATGGTTGCAGCTAAGGGACAGATTTGGGACAACGGTGCGGCGGGATACTACATTCGCGACCGAGGCATGCCGCTCGATAACATGTCGAACACCGTCCGAGTCTTTCTAGGGACTCGCCTTGAGTGTGCTCAGTGCCACAACCATCCTTTCGATGAGTGGACGCAGATGGATTACTTTCACATGGCCGCTTTCTCCTACGGGATGGACGCCCGCCGCTATGATTCGTCGAATCGCCGTGCGCTGAGTGAGTGGCAGAAGGAAGAGCGGGCTGCGATCCACGCAAAGAACTTTAAGGTTGATCGGTTCCCTCAAATCACGAGCGAGACGACGCTGAAAAGGTATGTTGAAAGCAAGAACTTTGAGCGCAACATCGAGCGAATGGGACTGAGCAAGGCCCAGTTTCAGAAGATGGCAAAGCGTTCGATCGCTGCCTACGCGTCTTACCAACATGAATCACGCAATGTGCGAGAGGCAATCAATGAACTTTACAATCCTCTTCAGTATGTCCAGACGCAGGAACTGGAGAAGACCTTAAAGCTCCCACATGATTATCAGTATGATGATGCCAAGCCGAATGATCCGGTGAAGGCGCGGACCATGTTCGGTGCGGATATCGATCTTGAGAACATTGATGACGGCACCATTGACGCCTATGCCGATTGGCTCACCTCACCGGAGAACCCGACCTTTACCAAAGTGATCGCGAACCGTCTCTGGAAACGCGTTTTCGGTCACGGTATTTTCGAGCCAATCGATGAGCTGACCGATACAACCCGGGTGACCAATCCCGAACTCCTTGCTTACCTCGAAGACCTGATCCGCGACCTTGATTATGACATGCGCGCCTATCAGGAGGTTCTTTACCGCACGAGCGCTTATCAGCGTGAGGTCAACCGTGAGGAGCTCGTTCTCGGAATGCCCTATTACTTTCAGGGACCAGTGCTTCGTCGCATGACTGCGGAGCAGATCTGGGATTCGATTGTCGCCCTCGCCCTTCCTGAAGCTGACGGCTACCGTCCCCGTTTGAAGAGTCAGCTCGAAACCGTTGAGAAAGTTCGTCGTATCTATGACGCGCTCGAAGGGCGTAGCGAGAGCGAATTCATTGCTATGGTGCAGGAAGTCGCACGTGAATATGATCGCCTAAAGCCGTTGGAGGACAAGACGCGGGAGAAACTCTATGCTGCCCGGGAAGCTGGAAACGATGCAAAATACAAGGAGGCACAGAAAAAGCTCGGCGAGTTGAGGCGCGAAGAGCGCGAAATGATCTCCGAGATTGGATATAAGCACATTGGTGAAAAAGTCGATGGGGATAACCTTCTCGCAGCCATGGGCATGAGCGAAATGAGCATGATGATGGAGGGGGGCGGAATGATGGACTCCGACAAGGAAGGTGCTGTTCTCACCAAGCTTCCCAAGCCTGAGTATCCCGATCCACCTGCCGATCTCGACCGGAAACAGGCGAAGGCCTGGAAAGATCGCCTGAAAGGGGAGTATCGCGTTTACACCTCCCTTGTTTCGCAAATGGCGAGAGCCTCTGAGTTGGAATCGCCGGCGCGTCGTGGACACTTCCTTCGCGAATTTGGCCAGTCCGATCGCGAAGTGATCGAAAATGCTTCCTATTCCGCTTCGGTTCCACAGGCTTTGAACATGATGAACGGAACGATCTCGGAAGCCCTCACGAACAAGTTTGCCGTCTTTGGCAGCCGGATCCATGAGGCCGGCGATCCTGAAGAGAAGTCGAAGATGATTTTCCAGGCCATGCTTACGAGAGAGCCTACCGAGCGCGAACTGGAGCTTGCTCTCAGTGAAGTTAAAGAGCACGGGGATGCTGCTTACGAAGGGCTCGTTTGGGCACTTCTCAACACGCAGCAATTCATGTTTGTTCAGTAAATTTCGTCAAATCCTACCCGCACACTAAACCAACCACTATCATATGAATACTGCCTTCAAATCAGATGAATGGAGCCGCCGTCGCTTCATGGAAGGAACCGCCAAGACATTCCTCGGAGTCGGTGCTCTGGGAATGACAAGCCGCAGCCGGGGAGCGGTCGGTCCGGGCCTGAATCTCGATCCTCGGGTCAAGGCAGCGAAGCACGTCATTTACCTCTACATGAGTGGTGGCATGACTCACCTCGATACCTTCGACACGAAGCCTGGTCACGATAATCAGGGGCAGACGAAAACAATCGATACCAATGTCGACGACATTAAGATTTCGGAGTATCTCCCGACACTGGCAAAGCAGGCAGATAAGCTCGCGATCGTTCGTTCATTGACCTCCACGGCGGGTGCGCATGCTCAGGGGAATTACCTGATGCATACCAGCTACGAAGAGCGTGCGACTATTAAGCATCCCGGCATCGGAGCCTGGGCTTTGAAGTTCAATGGTAAGCTGAACGACAATCTCCCCGGTTCTGTCTATGTCGGAGGAAGCAGCCGGATCAACGGTGGTGGCGGCTTCTTCGAGCCCCAGTATGAGCCGCTCGCGATCAACGATCCCAACGCCGGTCTGAAAAATTCAAAGCTTCGCGGCGTGAAGCAGGAAGCTTTTGATGATCGGCTCAGTCTTGCTGACAAGTTCGATACCGAGTTTCACGAAAAGTATGACGTGAAGCAGGTGCGCGCCTACACGCAGATGTATGAAGACGCCGTGCGTCTCATGAAGAGTGAAGATCTCGCCGCGTTCGATTTGAAGGAGGAAGACGAAATGACTCGTGCCCGCTACGGAGACAATCCGTTTGGTCAGGGTTGCCTTCTCGCACGCCGTCTCGTTGAACAGGATGTTCGCGCCATTGAGGTTTCGCTCGGTGGCTGGGACATGCACAACAATGTCTTCATTTCCGCCCCTGAGAAATGTGCGATCCTCGATCAAGCGATGGGCGCATTGCTCGACGACCTTGAGCAGCGCGGCAAGCTGAAGGATACCGTTGTCGTGCTTACGACCGAGTTTGGAAGAACGCCAAGAGTCAACCAGAACGGCGGTCGCGACCATTACCCGAAAGCGTTCAGCTCAGTGCTTGCCGGTGGCGGTGTCAAAGGAGGCACGGTCTACGGGAAAACCGACGAAGGTGGTGAATCCGTGGTTGAGAATGCAGTTAAGATTCCAGACTTCAATGCAACGATCGCTCACGCGCTCGGCCTGCCACTGGATCAGATCCTCTACAGCCCAAGCAAGCGTCCATTCACGGTCGCTCACAAGGGTGTGCCAGTGCTCGATCTCCTGACCTGATTCGGAAGACGGTGGAATTGATTTCCACTTCGATTTTCAAAAGGCTGTCCGGTTCAATGCGACCGGGCAGCCTTTTTTTCGTGAGAGGAGGCAAACTCAGGCAGACTTCTTTTTGTCCTTCCCGCCCGTCTCCCGCTTATTTTTGCGCCGTTCTGCTCGTCTCGCCTGGGCTTCCTCAGTGACACGAGTGATGTAAGCGGCCACTGCCTCCGGATCCTCGCGGTTGAGAAAGGGCTCGAGCGCGTGATCTCCGCTTTCTCTCATGAACTTTTCTGCCCGAGCCCGAAGATCAGAGAGCGCTGCTTCGTGCGAGGGATCATCGATCAAATTGACAAGACAATCAGGATCGTTCCGGACATCGTAGAGCTCTTCAAGAACCCGATAGTCGAATAAGTCGAGCCGCGCAGCGATCGCTGCGTCTTCTTCCGCCAGCGCGATGAGACGCTTGTAGGTAACGGTTCCCTGAGTTGCGGTCTTGAACTTATTAACCCGGTCTGACCATGGATTAAAAAGGTAAAGATATTCTGGAGTCTCTACGCCTCTGATGGGATGACGCTGCGCCCCGGAGTTCTCATTGTAGACTTTGAAGACTGAATCACGTCCGGGGAGCTTTTCACCGTGAAAGAGCGGAGCAAACGAGCTTCCATCAAATCCACCGGGCTTCTTTGCTCCGACAACATCAAGCAGCGTCGGCAAAAAATCGACGGCCGAAACCATGTGCTCGTCGTCGCGTGTTCCGGGTTCTGCCACTCCCGGCCAGCGGACAATGAGGGGAGTTCGTGTGCTGTGGTGGTAAAGCTGAGTCTTTGCGAAGGGTAGGGGCATCCCGTGATCTGAGAGAAACATGACAAAGGTCTCCTCGGCCTTCCCTGATTCGCTGAGTGCTTCCAGGATTTCTCCGACACAGTCATCTGCGCGTCGAACAGACGTGTAGTAGAGCGCCAGCTCCTCACGGATTGCCGGATCATCGGGGAGAAATCCGGGGACGGGAACCTCGTCAGCAGTGAAGACTTTCGAGACCGGGTGCGGGTCGCCCGGTTTCCAGAACGGTTTATGAGGGTCTGAAATGTTAACATTAATACAGAATGGCTTCCCTTCGTTTTCAGCGAGCTTGATCCCACGCTTCACTGATCGGAAGTAGGATCTAGCGTCCTTCATGTGTTCACTCGTTCCATCACGTTTGAACGTTAGATCGGCGTCCCAGTGAAAGGGCTGATAGGGCGAAGAGTGACTGACTTTGCCGCGAATTCCGACCCAGTAGCCATGCTTCTGCATTAAATCGCACAGGGTGGGGTAATTGATCGGCTTCACTTCATAGAACCCTTCGGCTCCGTTGTTGTGAGAGTAGCGTCCTGACCACATAACGTTACGAGAGGGGTAGCAGTTACCTACCTGAACGTGAGCAAGATCGAACGAAAGTCCTTCAGCTGCCAGCCTGTCGACGTTGGGGGATGTTGATTCGAGCTCTGCACCAAAAGCACCGATTGAATCAGCATTCATGTCATCAACGGTGATGATCAGTAGGTTGGGATGATTTGCAAAAAGAGCAGAAGTGAAGACCCCCAGAAAAACAACAATAAGAATGAACCGAGTGAGCATGCCAAGCATTCTTTAAAAAACGGCGCTAAGCACAAGGAAGTAATAAATTATAATAAAACTTAAAATATAACTTTAAGTTTTATTAAAATTTTATTAAACTAAGAGAGAGGAGACCTATGATTGCCCGATTTACACTGTTCCTGAACTTCGCGTTATCCTGTGGTATCCTGTATGCCCAGTCTCAAGAGCCTGTTGGAGGGTTGGTGCGGGTTTACAGCGATGAACTGCAGGGGAGGCCGACGGCGAGTGGTGAGCTCTACGAGGTTTCCGCGCTGACTGGAGCCCATGCCACGCTCCCTCTTGGGACCATGGTGAGGGTTGCTAATTTTGACACGGGTAGAATGGTTGATGTTCGAATCAACGATAGGAAGCGTGCGGACTCCGCCGTGATCCATTTGTCACGGACCGCGGCCAGACACATAGGTCTTCGAGCCTCGGGCGCTGCGAGGGGTTCGATCATGGTCATCGGCACGATGCCCCCTCCGATACCTGCTCCATCGAGTTCAGGCGATTACGTCGGGATTGGCACTACTGGTGAGGCAACGGCGCAGAAACGATTCGCACCATTTCAGGCGTTCAGGAAAGACCCACTTCTTGAAGCCGTTAATGAACCCGAAAATGCGAAACTGATCGCTCGCGCGGAGAAAACGACTGTTGAAAGTGAGAAACGCGGACTCTTTGGAAAGCGGAAGCCAGTGAAGTATGGAATTCCGGCAGGGCAGTATGCTCCGCCTACGATGGCCCACAATTCGGACAACCGTTCGGTGGGACAGCGGACGGAATTGGTTCCGCTCAGTGCCGGAGCGAATCTCCCTGCTCGAACAGCGCCTGCTCCGCTCCCTTCTCGTGGAGTTTCATCGCCAGTGGCAAATACCTACCGTGTCCAGTTTGGTGCGTTTCGTCGAGGGTCGAACGCTGCCGAGATGAATGAATCATTGGTTCGCTCTGGTATCGCAACGACGGTAGTTCAATCTTCAGCCAATGCGCTCTACCTTGTCGTCACATACGGCGGATTCAAGTCAGCAGAGGAAGCTCAGGGCTGGATCAACTACGAAGGGTCGAGGCGCGGTTGGCGTGAGCGTCCGGTCGTGATTCGATAGAGAAAAGAATTTTGAGTTCCAGAGGCTCAGGTTTAAGCGACCTCGTTCGGGCAGTGGTAGTCTGAACGGGGTCGCTTTTTCGCGTCCCCGGAAGCACTCCGAATTAACGAATTCTCATTTCATTTCTCCAGGTTGTTCGTAACTTAGGAAACAACTTTAATATTATCAGTCATGTCTTTCGGAGGAATCGATATTATTTACTACGCCATCACAATTGCGGCCATGCTTGTCAGCAGTTGGGTCGGCTCCATGCTCAAAAAACGATTTCGCGAGTATTCCGAGCGCCCGATATCAATGTCCGGAGCAGAGATTGCGGCTAAAATGCTGCACGATGAGGGGATCTCCGACGTGCAGATAGTTTCGACATCCGGCCAACTGACTGATCACTACAACCCGCTCAACAAAACGGTGAATTTGAGCGATGTCGTCTACAGTCAGCGTAATGTAGCCGCAGCGGCGGTCGCTGCTCATGAATGCGGTCACGCAGTGCAGCACGCAAAGGCGTATGGGCCTCTCAAGATGCGCTCGGCGCTGGTTCCAGTCGTGAATCTCTCCAATAAATTCATGATGTATGTTTTGATGGCGGGTCTCTTCATGGCCGCTTCAGGCAACACGACGGTACTGCTTATCGGGGTGATCATGTTTGGAGCAACCACCCTGTTCTCTTTCATTACTTTACCAGTGGAGTTCGATGCGAGTAATCGTGCTCTTGCCTGGCTTGATCACTCCCATGCAATGGGTAATCTCGATCACGACAAAGCGAAGAACGCTTTGTTCTGGGCTGCAATGACTTACACGGTGGCGGCTATTGCGTCGCTCGGGCAACTTCTCTATTTTGTGATGCGCCTCCTTGCAGCGCGGCGCTGAAAATTGATCTCACCGGTGTGCCGGGAATGAGATGCTAGCCATTGTGGTCGACTGACTTTGTGCTGCTGGCGAGCCGGGTTGCAGGGATAGAGATAATAAATTCCGTTTTCTTGCCCGGTTCGCTGGTCAGGCTGATCGTTCCATGGTGGGCTTCAATAGCCCGTTTGACGATAGAAAGACCAAGCCCCGTGCCTGAGGTCTTACTCTGAGCGTGGTGTTTTTCAACTCGATAGAAACGTTTGAAAACGAGAGGGACGTCGGCGGAAGGAATTCCGATGCCGTCATCGCTGATTGAGACGACATAACGGCCGTTGTTTTCGTAGAAGTGAACTTTGATGTTCAGCCCGGGTTCCTGATTCTGTTTAAGGGCGTTTTCGATGAGGTTGAAGAAAATTTGATCCCAGTAAAAACGGTCACCGACGAGGGTCCACTCGGCATTCAGGGGTTCAGACTTGATGCTCACACGAGCATGGTTTTCCTCGATTATGGGCATGAGTTGGGAGACCATTTCATCGACTGAATCCCTGAGGCTGAACGCTTCATGTCGCAGGGGGGTATTAGCGTTTTCCAGTTTCGAAATCGTTAACATGTCATCGATGATTCTCGCGATTCTTTCGCCATGTTTTCTCATCGTTCGTACCGCTCGCCGATATAGCGCCTGGTTGAGGTCGACATCTGAGTCATCCATCGACTCTAGGTAGCCATTGATGATCGAAAGTGGAGTTCGAAGCTCATGAGAAGCATTGGCGACAAAGTCCCGGCGAATTTGCTCAGTTTCTAGCTGCGAAGTGACGTCACGCAAGAGAATCCAGGCACCGGTGTCAGCGCTTGGTCCGCTGCCATGGAAAGTCAGGGGTTCGGCTTCTACGAGGAGGTTTACCTCCTGCATTCTGTTTGTATCTGGATTGATCTTCCTCAGCACAATATTGTCAGAGACTTTCGCCCCGACTTCGTCTGCGAGGGACAGGGTATCGAACACGCGGTGGTCGCGACAAATGTCAATAAACGCTCTCGAAGTATATGGCTGATCACTTGGGAAGAGGAGGCGGGCCGACTTGTTGATAAATCTGATTTCCCTATTGCTGTCGAGAATGAAGATGGCGTCTTTGATTTCGTTGAGAAGAGCCTCAAGGAATTCACGTTTTCTCAGTTCTGAATCTCTCGTCAAAGTAGCCTCCGCGACCGTGTTAAGCGCCGCCGAGCTTAGATTTTTTAATCGTTCCTGATAGACGTCGGAATCGATTTCCTGCAACGAGGGAAGGGGATCCTTTTGAACGGCGGCAGTGAGACCTTCGATACCTTTTCGAAGTCGATAAAGTCTCCAACCGAGTCCACTGGCGAGTGCCGCTAAGGCAATGATAATAAGCGTTTCCACGTTCTGATATCTTTAGACAGTCTCTTCCAGAAAGCGATAGCCGACGCCTCGCACTGTCTCAATCGAATTTCCGTTGGAACCGAGCTTCTCGCGCAACCGCTTGATATGGGTATCGAGCGTTCGCGTTTGGATCATGTCACTGTATCCCCAAACCTTTTTCAAAAGATCGCTTCGTTCCTGTGTAATCCCCGGTGATTCAATGAGGCTGAGTAAAAGTTTAAATTCAGTTGCCGTCAGCTCAATCTCATCCCCTTCAAGATGCAGTTTCAGCGCATTCTTGTCGAGGCTGAACGGGCCAGTTTCGATGAGGCTGCCGCCATGGTTTTGATTTGTGCGTCGCAGCAGGTTTCGAACCCGCAGAATCAATTCTTTGGGGCTGAAAGGTTTTGCTAGATAATCGTCGGCACCCATTTCGAGACCTTGAATTTTCTCTTCGAGCCTGCCGCGTGCAGTGAGCATGATCACCGGAATGTTCACCGTGCGTGGATCTTCTCGCAGGTTTTTATGAACCGTAAGGCCGTCCATCTCCGGCAGCATGAGGTCAAGGATGATCAAGTCAGGGCGCTTCGTTTTCGCGAGATGCAGCGCTTCGAGACCGTTGATCGCTTCGAGAAGGGTATACTTTTCTTCTCGTAACAAGTTAATCGCGATGAGTTCACGAATATCTTCTTCGTCGTCAACGATGAGGATGGTAGGCATGTGGTGCGCGATCGGGTGGGTCAAGTTTAAGACGTCGCAAGCGTGCGACTATTTCACTGATCCGAAAGAATCCTGTCGTGACAATTACGTCACGACGAACTAGTTATCACTTTTAGAATTCAGAACCATACAAGGGAATAGACGTTTCCTGCAAACGATTCTAAGTTCTAAAAAGATCTTCTTCGTTTATGTCGATCCAAAAGGTCAACCTTCAGAAACAGGATAAGCCGAAATCAGTCATGGTGGTCGTGAATCCGGCTCCTTCACGACGGATTCCTCTCCTTGCGATTCTCAATCAGGCTTTCCGCGATGCCGGGATCGACTGGGATATATCGATTACGCATGGTCCCGGAGATGGATGCAAGCTGGCAAAGGCAGCGGCTAAGAATGGTTTTGAGGTCGTCGCTGTCTATGGCGGGGATGGAACGGTGATGGAAGTCGCCTCAGGCCTTATTGGAACAAATGTCCCTCTGCTTATTCTCGGGGGTGGCACTGGCAACCTTGTCGCTTCGGAGTTGCGACTCCCGAGTGATTTGGAGAAAGCGTGTGATCTCATTTGTGGTGAAAGCTATGAGACGAAACACATCGATGTCGGCATGATGGGGGAGAAGCCATTCCTCCTACGCATTGGTTGCGGCATCGAGGTGGGCGTCGTTCAGGAGGCGACTCGTGAGCTGAAGGACCAGTTTGGAAAATGGGCTTACGTCTTTGCCGCAATTAAATTGCTGCAGGATATTCCGGAAGCCAACTATGAGCTCGTTCTTAACGGCGAGGAAACAGTGAAGTCTTCTGGCGTCGCCTGTGTCGTTGCTAATGCTGGCACTGTCGGGGTGGGGCGGCTCACCTTGGCTCCTTCAGTTGATGTGAATGATGGACGTTTGGATGTCTTTTTACTCAAAAAGGCAAATATCGAAGGCATCGTTCAGCTCGCCCGTAAAATGATGGGATTGGAGAGCCATAAGAGAAAAGATCCCGATGAGATTGACCTCGATGCTTCAAAGTTGATCACCCACTGGAGCGTCGAGTCCGTCGAGATCAAAACTGACCCGGCAATCGACATTCAGATGGACGGCGATGTTGCGGCGCAGACCCCCCAACTCATCGAGGCGCTTCCAAACGCGCTCAGGGTTGTTGTCTAGGTCGCAGCAGTGAAGCTTTCTTCGGTGCATTTCGGCAAAATGGTGCTAAGTCAGCACAGGTCCGGGGATCACTGAGAATCGGCTATCTTTCGTTCTCAGAATTCTGGATATAGTGTAATCTCTCTGCAATTTCTGCTTTTCTAAATGTCCGACCTCTCCCAAAAGCGCCTTGTCATTGCCTGCGGCGGCACCGGCGGCCATCTTTTCCCAGGCATCGCGGTCGCTGAGGAGTGGACCAAGCGCGGTGGAGAGGTCTTGCTTCTCATTTCAGAAAAGCACATCGATGCGCTCGCATCTGAAGGGTATGGACATCTTCGCTTTGAAAAAATGCCCACCGTGGCGATGCCGAAGCTCATCTCACTGAAGATGCCCGGTTTTCTCCTCCGTTTTGTTGGCGCCTGTTTTTCCTGCCGGAAACTGTTGAAATCGTTTCAGGCCGATGCCGTTCTTGGAATGGGTGGATTCACATCGACGGCGCCCCTCATGGCGGGACAGTTCATGAAGTTGCCGACATTCATTCATGAATCGAACGCGATTCCGGGCCGGGCGAATCGCCTGAATGCCCGCTTCGCGCGGACAATCCTCGTTGGGTTTGAGCGATGTGTTCCCTTCTTCGGAAAAGGAAAGCCAGTGAAAGTTGTTGGAACACCGCTCCGTCCTTCGCTCGTCGATAAAATGGACCGTGCTGAAGCTGCGGCTGCCTTCGACCTAGATCCTGAGAAGAAGATTATCCTCGTCATGGGAGGAAGCCAGGGCGCACGGCGTCTCAATGAGTTGGTGGCTTCGAGTCTCCCGCAGTTTGAGTCAGCCGGGATTCAAGTGCTTCAGATCAGTGGACCGTCTGACTACGATGCCGCGAAACCCGCCTACGAAGCGAATCCAAAGGCAGGGGCGCTCATCTCGTTTTGTGGAGAAATGCAGAAAGCGCTCGCGGTCGCAGACCTCTCGTTGTGCCGTTCCGGCGCTTCCTCGCTGACGGAGTTGTCTCATTTTGAAATACCGTCGGTTCTTGTTCCGTATCCGTTTGCAGCAGATGATCATCAAACCTTGAACGCCGATATTTTTTCCGAGGTTGGGGCTGCCGAGAGTTGGCCTCAGGGGGAGCTTAACGAAGAGAATTTTGCGCTTCGAATGATTGAGTTAGTCAATGACGAAGACCGCCTTGCCGCGATGAAAAAAGCAATGGGGTCGCTCGCGGTTCCTGATGCTTCCGGAAAAGTGTGCAACGAAGTGATTTCAGCCCTGTGAGTGAGGGCGTTCATATTTGAGATTTTATGAGTAGTATTTGTGACATCTGGGGGCCGAAATTCGGCGATCAGGAAACTCCGATTCGGGTGCACTTGATCGGAGTTGCCGGTTCAGGAATGAGTGGTCTCGCGTCTTTGCTTCTTGGGCTGGGACACCGTGTTTCAGGGTCGGACCGCGTCACCTCAAGAGAGACAGAGCGTCTTGAGAAAGTCGGCCTTTCCTTTTCCTCGCCGCATTCAGCGGAAGCGGTCGCTGATGCTGAGGTTGTGATTTACTCCAGCGCGATTAAACCGGGGAATGCTGCCTACGACGCGGCGATTAAGAACGGCACGCCGCTCTTGCGTCGTGCCGAGGCGCTTGCTTCGATCATGCAAAGTAAAAAGGGTGTTGTTGTCGCGGGAACTCACGGCAAGACGACGACATCAGCGCTCGCTGCTCACGTTCTCAAAGTCGGTGCAAAGGCTCCTTCTCACTATGTCGGGGCTGAGATCCCGATTCTTGGAACAAACGCTAATTGGGATGACAAAGGAGAGTTCTTTGTCGCGGAAGGCGATGAAAGTGATGGCACGCTTACCAATTTTCATTCTGAGCATGCCATTTTGCTGAACGTAGAAGAGGAGCATCTCGATTTTTATAAGGACGGGATTGATCAGATTCGTGGCGTCTTCGGACAGTTCTGTGATCAGACGGCCGGCAAGATTTTCTACTGCGGCGATGATCGCCATGCCGAAGAGGTTTGTGGAGATCGTCCCAATGCCGTCAGCTACGGATGGCGGAAGGAACTCGACTTCTCAGCAGGGGACCTCACGCCGAAAGGCGCAGGGACGGAATTTACGGTATACCGGAGAGGTGAGGAATACGGTCGCGTTCGTCTTGGGATCCCGGGGCGGCACAATGTCCTCAATGCGCTGGCGGTCATCGCACTGGCGGATGAAGCAGGTGTTTCCTTTGATCTGGTTGATGAAGCGCTCGGATCCTTCCGTGGAGCGAAACGCCGTTTCGAGCTGAAGCGGCACGAGGATTTTGTCACGATCGTGGATGACTACGGTCACCATCCGACCGAAATTGCGGCGACGATTCAAACCGCGCGCAGCCAACATGCAGGGCGTCTCATCTGTCTTTTCCAGCCTCACCGTTTTTCGAGAACCCAACTCCTTCGCGACGAATTCGGGAAGTGTTTTGATGGTGTCGATGAGCTTTGGGTTACTGACATTTACCCCGCAAGCGAGCAGCCAATTCCCGGCATCACAGGAGAGACGATTGTCGAAGCAGTCAACGAACTCGGGGAAGTGGGGAAAGCGCAGAGTTATCCCGACCTTCCGTCACTCCATCTTCCAGTCGGAAAAGGACTCAAGGCGGGCGACTGGGTTATGACTCTTGGGGCAGGTAATATTCATGAGGTTGGCACTCGCCTCGCGAAAGATCTTTCAGAACTGGACCAGCTCAAATCGGTCCTTGCGGAAGAAGATGGCGTGATCCGCCTCTACGAGCCAATGCGAAAGCACACGACGATGAAAGTGGGCGGCCCGGCACAGTTCTGGATCGAGCCGACTACCGTGCCGGGGCTTGGCCGGATTGTTCGTTACTGCGCCGACTCCGGGATTCCCCTCCGAGTCGTCGGGCGTGGTTCGAATCTGCTGGTCCGTGATGGAGGAATTCCGGGCGTTGTGGTGAATCCTGTTCGAGGTGAATTTGCGGAGATTCACGCAGAAGGCAACACGGTTCGTGCAGGGGCGGGGGTGAAGTTTAAAGCACTCGCGGCGGCTGCGCAGTCAGCTGGCCTCGGAAATTTTGAGTGGATGGAAGGAATTCCCGGTGCCGTAGGTGGCAGCCTCAGGATGAATGCCGGTGCGATGGGGTGGGAAACCTTTGATCAAGTTGTCAGCGTCAGGATGATAGATGCTGAGGGCATGGTTTTCGAAAAGCCGCTCGAAGAGATAAGGCATCACTATCGAAACGTCCCTGAACTTGCTCACAACGTTGCAGTTTCGGCTGTTTTTAAGGGGACGCCTGCACTGGATCATGAAATTGCAGAGCGGATGAGTGCCTCGAAGGATAAGCGGCGCTCTTCACAGCCTGTTGCAGCCAGCGCGGGGTGTATTTTCAAAAACCCGGAAGGGATCGGGGCTGGTCAGTTGGTCGACGAGCTTGGGTTGAAGAAATCAGGGGTAGGAGGGGCAACAGTTAGTAGTGTCCACGGGAATTTCATCGTTAATGAAAGCGAGGCGACCGCCCGCGATGTGCTAGACTTGATTTCTGAAATTAAGAAAAAGGCATTCGATAAGCGTGGAATTGAATTAGAAACAGAAGTGCAAGTTATCGGGCAAAACGATCCAGTTTGATTCAGATGAGTAATCCCTTTTCAGCCAAAATGCCCGAGCCAGATCCGGAGCCGGCGGAAGCCGCAGAGAAAGGGCAGGGAGTTGATGAATCTAAAACGAACGATGATGATATCTCCGGCGCGGAGTCAAAGTCGACGGTCTCAGCATCGGATCCTCAGTCCGTGCGTTTGGAGGAAGCGGCACTGATGTCCGAAGAAAGACGTCCCGCCCTCGGGATGGATGAAGTATCCTGCCGTACCTGTCGATATTTGGATTTTCAGGGGGAGTTGAGAACCGATGCTGAAGGAGGAGAGTGCAGGCGCCATGCTCCCGTTCCCGGAGCGAACCAGATAGCTTCATGGCCGCGGGTGACTTGGGCAGGCTGGTGCGGTGAATGGGAATCAGGCGTCAGTGACGAAGATATGGTCAAGATGGCACGTGCTATCGCCGATGAGCAGGTTGATGGGTCTGCTAGCGGGTTTTTAAAAAGCGCGCCAGCAAAGCCGGAGAGTTAACCCTGTTGAATGGGGCGACGAAAATGAGTTTATGAAAGAGTTGAGTGAATTGAAAGTGGCCGTGTTAGCCGGAGGTCCGGGTTCCGAAAGAGAAGTCTCCCTTGCCTCGGCGAAGGGAGTTGTAGGTGCGCTGGAAGATCAGGTTGGAGAAGTTGTTCTGGTAGATGTCACTGGAGAAGACTTTGATTTGCCTGTTGGAACGGACATTGGCTTCAATGTGATTCATGGAACCTTCGGCGAAGATGGGACGCTGCAGTCGCTGATGGAGGAAAAGGGCGTGCCTTATACCGGGGCTCGTGAGGCAAGTTCCCGCGTCGCTTTTGATAAGATACTGAGTAAGGAGTGCTTTCTGAAGGCTGGAGTCAGCACGCCGGTTTCCGAGACTATCATGGTCGATGGCGGCGGAGCTGAACCTGGTGAGGTGGGGATTCCCTGCGTAGTCAAACCTCCGCGTGAGGGATCCAGTGTCGGAGTTCACCTTGTCCACAGCGTGGAAGAGTGGAACGCAGCAATTTCTGACGCTGCTAAATACAGTCCCGATGTTCTTGTCGAGCAATTGATTGTGGGCAAAGAGCTGACCGTGGGCGTGCTGGGCGATGAGGTTTTTCCCATTGTTCACATTCAGCCCCGCTCCGGCTTTTACGACATATCCAATAAGTATCCATGGATGACGGGCAGCGGGGGGACTGATTACTTCTGTCCTGCTGATTTGCCTGAAGAGATCACAACACTAGTCCAGAATGAAGCATTGAAAGCTCATCGTTCTCTTGGGGTCGAGGTCTACTCACGTGTCGATGTCCTCCTGAGGGAGGAAGATTCGAAGCCATTTGTTCTCGAAGTAAACACTATTCCCGGGATGACCGAGAGCAGTTTACTTCCAAAAGCTGCTGCAGCAGCGCACGTCGATTACGCAACTCTCTGTTTGAAAATTATTAAACTTTCGTTTAATTTCGGTTAATGCGAAAGAAACGGGGGATTTCAAATCAGCGAAAAAATCATTGGGGCGGGGCCTTTCGGCGTCGCCACCGCGGCGTTGACGAAACCGAGTGGATTATGCTCGAGGCTGATACAGGCGCCTCGACGCACATCGTAAAGAAAACGGGCCATAGTCGAGCCAGAGCCTGGGCGGTCCGTGGCTTGGCGATAGCCTGTTTGTCGGTCAGCATTCCCTATGGAGCTCAATGGGCGCACAATGAGATCTTTTTTGAGAATGAAGAGTTTGTTCTGAAGCGATTGGACTTTAAGAGCGACGGAATTTTGACTCAGGCTAACCTGTCAGAAATTTCGAACGTTTCCGTAGGGATGAAGCTTCTCGAGCTTGATCTGGAGAATATTAGAGAGCGCATCTCAAAAATTCCGGTGGTTCAAGAAGTCGTCGTTTCACGTGAAATGCCGGATCGCTTAAACATCAACGTGAAAGAGCGCACACCTGTTGCCTGGATTTCCTGTCCGCCTCTTGGGGTTCGGCCCGGTGATATGGAACGTGGATTTCTTGTCGACGATGCGGGCTACCTTTTCCGTTGCCTCGATCTTACCGAGGAGATCGAGGCGCTTCCTATCATCGAAAATTTTGCGATGGCGGAGCCAATCGAGGGCCTTCAAATGAGTGACAAGGGAATGTTGGGCGCGATTGATCTCGTCCTCAGGTCTCCTGCTTTGTCAGAAGACGGATCAATGGATGTGCACCTGGTAAGGGTTCGGAATGAGTGGTCGCTTCAGTGTCGTTACCGGAGTGGTCTGCAGACTGTTTTTTCACTCTATGAGCTCGATCGGGGGTTGCTTGATCTCCAGTTGGTCCTCAAACAAGCCGAAAAAATGGGGCAACACCTCGCGACGGTGGATGTCTCAGCCAGTGAAAATATCCCGGCGACCTTTGCCGGTCCAATTGATCCTGAACGGATCTCTGCGGTCGCGACACCGGTTGGAATGACTGACTATTCGGGCGGCGATGCTCCTGTTGCTGACGAAGAAAATCACTTGCGCTCTATTTTGAATGGCGGCTAAACTGTCAGGGGTTCCTAACTTTTAATGTCTTCCTCTAATATTTATGTCGGTCTGGAGATTGGCACATCCAAAGTGTGTTTGGTTGTCGGTGAGGTACGTAGCGATGGGGCCATTAAGATTTTAGGAGTGGGCCAACATCCATCCGCCGGAGTTCGTAAAGGTGAGGTCGTTGATTCCGAGACTGTTCAAACATGTCTTCACGACGCATTGTCCAGAGCAGAGGAGAGAAGTGACGTCGAGATTAATACCGTCTTTCTCGCTGTTACCGGTTCCCACATTGAGAGTCTAAACAATCGGGGCACAATTCGAGTTGCAGATGAGCAGATGGAAATCACGCCGGAGGATCTTGAAGAGGTTAAGAAGATCGCCCGCGACGTTCCTATTCCGAAAGAAAATGGGTACGTTCACTCGATCATCCAGCATTACTACGTGGACGGTCAGGAAAAAGTGCTCAATCCATTGGGGATGGTTGGCCAGAAGATCGAGGCTGATTACCACATCATTCATGGTACCAAGACGAGGATTCAGAACGCGATTAAATGTGTGCGCGAGGTGCCTCTGGAAGTTGAGGATATTGTCTTTTCCCCTGTTGCAGCAGCACAGGTAGTTCTAAATCGCGAGGCAAAGAATGAAGGTGCGCTTCTTCTTGATATTGGCGGCGGAACGACTGACTACGTCTGCTTTGTGGATGGCGCGGTAGTGGCGAGCGGGTGTGTCGCGATTGGGGGCGATCATATTACCAATGATATCGCGCTGGTTCTCAAGATTCCGCTTTCGAGGGCAGAAAAGCTGAAGGTCGCTCACGGAAGTGCTTCCCTGAAGAATATTGCGCACGGCGAAATTTCTATTGAAGGGGAAAGTGGAAAGACGGTTGAACAGGAATTGTTGAACCAAATTATGAATGCGAGGGCCACTGAGTTACTGACCGTGATTTCAGAACCTCTTCGAAAGCAGGGGGTTCTCGATAAACTGGGGAAGGGAATTTTTCTGACTGGTGGTTCCAGTCTGATGAAGGGCATTGGCGATGTGACGTCTGATATTTTTGGCGTTCCGGTTCAGGAATCAGATTCTGCTGCGATGTCGGGACCGGCTGCGCTGTTTGAAAACCCGCAATACGCAACTCCTGTGGGGCTGATTCGATACGCGCAGCTGCTCGACGAGCAGCGGCCTAAAAAAGGTGCTTTGTCCAAGTTGGGTCAACGATTTGAAAAGATTCTAGGGGGGAAACGATAGCCCTAATGAATATCTCTATTTGTTTGACAATATTGGTGCGTTAAGGAAGGTGTAGATCCCCATGATTGAATACGATGAATCTGTTCACGGCGAGCTCCAGCTGGACTCCGACCTTGGAGTGAAGGTAATTGGAGTCGGAGGAGCTGGCGCAAATATCCTTGATCGGATGGCCCTCGAGGGCAGTGACGTCGCAGAGCTTCTTGCTGTTAACACAGATGTAAGAGCTCTAAAAAATTCTGTATCCAGCGAGAAGATTCAGCTTGGTTCGACATTGCTGAAAGGGATGGGGACAGGTGGTGATCCTGCATTGGGGAAGCAGGCAGCTTTAGAAGCTGTCGATGGAATCCGTGAAGCCGTGCGTGGCGCCGGGATGGTATTCGTCTGCGTTGGTCTTGGAGGAGGAACCGGTTCCGGTGCCGCTCCTGAAATCTGCCGGATTGCAAAGGAGGAGGGTGTCTTTCTCGTTGTCTTTGCGACTTTGCCTTTCTCTTTTGAGGGGCAACGGCGCATGGATCAGGCGGAAAAGTCCCTTGGCACGATCGGTCGCTACGCGGACGCCGTGATTACTTTTGATAACGACCGGATGGGTGAGTTGATCGTCCCGAAAGATGGAGTTACTCAAGCTTTTGCGGCGGCTGACAAAATTATCAGTCAGAGCATTCGTGCGACGATGAACATTGTCTTCCGTCCGGGCATCATTCACATCGGAATGGACGATCTTCTGGCCGCACTTGAGTCACGCAACTCCCGCTGCCTGTTTGGTTACGGCGTTTCCAAGGGAGACAACCGATCTCATGAGGCGGTGGAGCAGGCCATGAAATGTCCTCTTCTCGACCGTGGTAAATTGTTGAGTGAGGCGAAAGCAGTTCTCGTTCAAGTCTCGGGTGGGGATAATATGACTCTCTTTGAGGTTCAGATGGTGATGGAAGAAGTTTCCAAGCATGTTGGCAGCGAGACACAAATCCTTTTTGGCACCGGGACTGACAAGCGTCTTGGGAGCGCGCTCGCGGTGACAATCATTAGTTCGGTCCCTGGTCCCGCGGTTTCCTCTGTTGGCGATGAGGGAGAGGCGGAGACGATATCGTCTCCGGTGAGTTTAGGAATGTCGGCAGATGAGGCAGTGGCTCCGGTTGCGACAATAAAGTTGCCTGAATCTAAGCCAGAACCTGAGGAAATTACGAAGAAAGCGTCTGCACCTGCAATGGAGCAAGTCGACTTGCCGGCTGCGGTCGAATCTGTTGATGATTTTGAAGACATGACTGCTCCGATTGGAGAGGGTTTGGGTGATGACACGGTTGAAGAGGATGAGACTCTGGTTTTCGAGCCTCTCGACGATGACGACGAAGAGGAGCCCGCTTATGCTCCTGTCTTCGAGTCAGATGAAGAACCCGCTGAAGTTTCCGATGGGCGAAATCCGATTGCCCGGGCGATTGAAGATTCGCAAGTGGCTGACACCGGCTCGATTGCTCCAATTCAGCCGGCCGATCTCGATCCAGCCGAAGAGGATGATGCTGGTCATGTCGAGGCAGTGACTGAAAGCTCTCAGAAAATTACGCTTA
Organism: Verrucomicrobiales bacterium; assembly: GCA_029210205.1. Lineage (GTDB taxonomy): Bacteria > Verrucomicrobiota > Verrucomicrobiia > Verrucomicrobiales > DEV007 > Arctic95D-9. Next base: position 54,812 of record JARGOD010000019.1, read on the forward strand.
CTCGAGTTGTTGGCAGCGGGAACACGGGCCGAATCAAGACTCGCTCACCTGGTGACGGAGACAGTCGTGGTCCGGTCATGCCCCCGACGAAGCCGCCAGCGACTCCGCCCGAGAATCTTGAGGAAGATGATGAAATTCCTGATGATGTGAAGCAGCAGCAGGAACTTCTTCAGCTTGAGCCGGTAAAGTCAAAAGGGCGTTTTGCGAAGACTGACCCGACTATTGTGGATGGAGAGGATTTGGATGTTCCGACCTTCCTGAGGAAGAATAAGTGATAGACGCCACTGCTTAAAGAGGCTTTGGCATTGTCTCTCGAGGCCCCGTGAACTTCGGTTCCGTCTGGGTTATGAAGAGGTCAAGGGCTGTTCTCGTGCGCGCCAGCTTCTCACGGACTATGGTTTTCCAGGTGTATCTTTTCGGCACGTCTTTGGCATTATAGCCAGTGATTGCTGTTCCACGATTTTGTCCGATGAAGATGGCGCGCTCGTTGTGAAACTCCTGTGAAACGACGATGAATTTCTGGCATGAGAAGACTTCCTTTGCTCTTACCACCGAGTCTAAGGTGCGGAAGCCGGCAAAGTCGCTTACTATGATTTCATTGGGAACTCCCCGTTTCACGAGCGCTTTTCTCATCGCCGCCGGCTCGTTGTATTCCTTACGCCCATGGTCACCGCTCACGATGAATAGATCGCACTTCCCGGCGTGGTAGAGTTCGGCTGCGGCATTGACGCGATATTGAAAAAATAGATTCAGCCGACCGTTTCTAAGATATTCAGCGCAACCAAGGACAACGGCGACTTCGTGATGCGGGACTTCGCTAAGAACTGCCGTGTGCCTATGATCCGCCGCAGAGGAAACAAGGCGGTCCGCAACGATGATCGTTGCGAGGGTGACGATGAAGCCTGAAAAGAGGCTCAGAGAGATTCGGCGAAAACTAACGAAGGTGAGCATCCCCGAATTACGGGGCTATGTTGAATGACCTTTCAGAAAAGTCGAAAGATCACCCTTCGTCGTTGCCGTCAGCCTCGGTTACATACTCATTGGCAAGCGCAATGAGATCTTCTCCGGTCGTGAGATAGCGTTCGCGATACTCTGTGATCGTGTTCTCGTGACTGACGAGGAAATTGCCTAGCGCATCACGGTCAGCGCCATTTTCACTTCGAACCCACTGGAGGAGCTCAGCGACGCAGCGATGACTTCCGCCAGCTCCGATCGCATCAAGCGAATCACGGAAGCGGGTCGCCTTGTCCCAGTCGATCTCAGCAACGAGATAACCGACGCCTTCATTTCGAATCGCTGTATCAATCTCCGCAATTTGATCTGGCTTCACATCGCGTGGATTATGAGGAGCGCAGGCGATGAGTTCTTCGATGAGATCGTCGCGATCATTCACGAGAGCGAGTTTCTTCTTCGCGATGAAACTGTCAGCGACGGCTCCATGGTCGAGGAGGAGATGAATCAGGCCGCGATTGCGATTCATGATCGCAAGGAAGAGTGGAGCTCCACCCTGGTAGTTTACATCTGCGCCGTCCTCGATTGCTTCAATAGCATCATCAGCTGCGCCTACGGTGCAAGCTAGTTCTAGGGTGCGGTTTGCAATTGGATCACTCATAGTCAAGACGCAGCTTATAAGAAACTATGGTTGCCCACAGCATTATGGTGATTCTATCACAATGAGCTGTGTTGGCAAACACAGAAATTAAAGAAACAATGAAAAATTGGATGAGCGAAAAGGAATTACCCTTCCCGATACCTTATGATTCCCTGCGCGATTTCCTCGGCGACAATCTGTCGAAACCATTCTGCTCCGCATCGTTGGCTCTCCCAGCGGTTTGAAATAAATCCGCATTCGACTAATACAGCGGTCGCTTGTGTCACTTCGAGAACTTTCAGGCGATCCGGTTTGAATCCTCTGTTTCGTGTCACGAGTCGCCGTCCAAGTTCGCTCTGAATATAACTGGCAAGCTCTCTTGCTGTGTCGCTGCCGGGCCAGTAAAGCGTTTCAGTGCCACTGATACTTCGATCCGAGTGGGCATTAAAGTGCAGGCTCACGAAGACCGTGTTGGGCTCTGCGTTGGCTAAAGCGGCGCGGTCGACGAGCTCGATGTAGACATCGGTTCGGCGAGTCAGGTCCGTTTTGTATCCTTTTGATTGTAGAATCTTCTCTAGACGAAAAGCCAAATCGAGGGCCAGCTCTTTTTCAACGAGTCCAAAGGCGCTGGACCCGGGATCAATACCGCCATGACCGGGATCAATAACGACTCGCGTGAAATACTCCGTCGCAAATGAAGTCGGGGTAGGGGTCGCGGCAAGAAAGAGTGCAATCGCTAATACGGCGGTGAAGTGGCGCATCATGGTGAGGTTAGCGAGAGAATGAAGAGCTGTCCACTCAGTCGTTAGGTTTTCTTAATTAACTTTAAGAATCCGCATATTCCTGGAGTTTGAGCCATCGGATGAGAATAGTCGCGGCGCATCCGAAGAGAATAACCCAAAGGGCTATTTGTGGAATCGGTGTGCTGAGGTGTTCTTTTGGAAAATCGACCATCATGAGTGCCGCGGTAATTGAAAGAAGCAAGAGCCGGTGAACCCGGGTCATTGGTCCCGAACCAGCTGACTTCTTTCCTGCCCCCTTCATCACTCCGACGGAACGCACGTAGGCTGAAAAAATGGCCGCCAGCGCCGTTGCGAGCCCGAGCCATGAGTTTGAGTTGAATGCAAATCCGAATCCGATGAGAGTTACTGCATCTGAGACTCGTTCGGGAAGCTCAGTTACAAACACTTCTTCCATCGTCACTCTTGAGTGATGATGGTGAAGGAGGGAGTCCATGCGAATACAGAATATTCGGAGGATGCAGCAGATCATGCCTATCCCCCAGAAGAGAGAGGGGTTCGTTGATTCACCGGTGAACAGGAACGAAAACCCTCCCAAAATACCGAGAACCATACCTGTGATGGCGACCATTTCGCTGGTAACGCCAAGTGCCGTCAGCGATAAGGCAAGACGGCGCATCGGCTGCCAGCGGCGGCGAATACGTAAACGGGAGGCAGAATCCATGGTGCTCAATGGAATGTAATCGATGCAGGTCTAGAGTTTTCAACGAAAAGCGAAAACATTCCACGCTTGAAGGGGTTCAATTTAGCTGTTATTGCACGTGTCCGCCTCGGATTTTCGTCAGTTTTTAGTCATCGAAATGATTCCCCCAGCCCCGATTTCTCCAGATGACGAAACCGGGGAGGAAAAGCGAATGGAGAATGAGAGAAATGTGGCCCTAATGCTTAAGGTCCGTGAGGGCGACATGGGAGCATTTGAATCCCTTGTTGAGATCCATCAGGGGGCGGTAATCGGAACCATTGCCAAGATGCTTGGAAGTGCATCTGAGGCCGAAGATCTTGCTCAACAGGTATTTGTTCGAATCTGGAAGTCCGCGGGGCGCTATGAGCCTCAGGCGAAGTTTACGACCTGGATGTTTACGATCACGCGGAATCTTGTTTTCAATGAAGTTCGCCGCCGTAAGAGAAAGCCCACCGTTTCGGTGGAAGAGCGTGAGGAGGAAAGCCATCTCGTCGTCGAAGACACTCAGACGGCAACGCCGGACGCGGAGGTGCTTCATCTGGAATTGGAACGAGCGGTGGATGACGCTATCCAGGGGCTGCCTGAAAAGCAGCGGATGGCGGTTGTTCTGAGGAGATACGAAGAACTTCCCTATGAAGAAATTGGGAGGGTGCTTTCAATGTCAGTTCCTGCAGTGAAGAGTCTGCTGTTCAGGGCGAGGACACAATTGAAGGAAGATCTTCAGAAGTATATGGATCAATAGGAAACTCTATTTCCCCAGACGTATTAAGTTCTCTTCAGTACGGATAACAAAGCCATCGGAAACGACCGCGAAAGAAGAGAGTCCAAATTCATTGATTTCATTCACGGCTACCTCTTCAAATTCCCTGCCGGGTTTTACGACTGTCGTGACTCCGTCTCCATTGTGGAAAAAAAGATGACCGCCCGCATAAACGGGCGAAGAGGAATAGCCGCCACGTCCATCAAGGCGTACGCGATAAAAATCTTTACCGGTCTCGGGATCGAGGCAGGACAGAATTCCTTTATCATCGTTGATATAGAGTAGGTCGTCGACAATGATCGGGGAACTTTCTTTTGGGATCTGCCGCTCAACTTTCCACTCGATATGCGAATCGGTAACATCGCCTTCACCGTCCGCTCTTATCGAGTAGAGATGTGCAACGCCAAACCCAGAGCACACATAGATCTTATTGTTGTGAAAGAGAGGTCGTGGAACCACTGAAAATCCTTCTCCGTATCGACTTCTCCAAATCTCTTTGCCGGTTTCCGGGTCATAAGAAAAGACCGCGCCTGAACCGGGAATGATCGCTTGAGGTTTTTCATCAATTTCAATTAGAAGAGGAGTCGAGAAAGAAAAGGGTCTCTTGACGTCAATTTCTCGAAAGGTCTTCCAGAGGATCTTGCCCGACGATTTATCGAGGGCGGCGACAAACGGGTCATTCCCTCCATCACAGGAAAAGATAAGGCGATCTTCCCAGAGAGCAGGGGAACCGCCCGTTCCGTGGACAGGTTTGTAGGTCAGAGAGGTTTGCTTCCAAAGAGTATCTCCCGTCTTTGCGTCGATCGCAGCGGTGCCGTGATGCCCAAAGTGATAGTAGAGAATTCCATTCTCGAACAGCGGTGTCGGTGAGGCATGGCTGTTCTTCTTGTGCATGTATTCGTCAGGCTTCGTGAAGATTGTTCGCTTCCACACCTGCGAACCGTCATTCAGCGAGTAGGCATGAGCCTCGAGAGACAATTGATCGTTCGAAACGATAGCAGTGGATATGAAGATCGTCCCATCAGCGACGATTGGCGAGGACCAGGCCTTTCCGTCGACCGGGACTTTCCAACGAACATTGTTTGTCGAGGACCACGTTAAAGGAACTTCAGACTTCCCGGCATGTCCCTGTCCGGTTGCACCTCTAAATTCGGGCCAGTGATCGGACAGTGCTCTTCCTCCAAAAAGGAGAAAGCATAGGGTAGTCAACAAGAGAAGGCGAAAGTTCATGGGATAGTGCAATACACATGAGGCGATTATGTTGAACAAGGCCGCATTGGCGTCTCTCAGCAAGGTATATGAGATGCTCCGTCACGGAGGGATTACCCGTCTCAGAATCCTTTTCGCCAGAGAAAGTCCAGCCCGTAGTCCGGGTAGTAGGCCTGGACAATGAACGCGACAAGAAAGTAGTCGACAATCAAATGGACGATGAGCACCCAGAGAAGGCTTTCGGATTTTTCGAACATGGAGCCCTGGGTCCAGGCAAAGATGAAGACAATGAAAATTCCGCAGCCGACGAAGGCCATGTCGAAGAGGACCGCGGTGTAAATCACGGCTTGCATCGCGTTGGCAACGCGAAATTGGAAGAGGCTGCGGAAGAGCGCGAAACAAGTGTTCACAAAGAACAGCTCATCCCAGATCCCGACTAGATTGATCCCGATAAAGAGTCGTCGGATTTCCCCCGCATCAGCTTCGGGTGGCATATACCACTGTTTAAAGAGCTCGTTATTAAAGAACTCAAGGTTGCCCCACTCATAGGATTTCAGGATGACCCAGGCGAGAGGGATCGAGAGGATTGTGTAAATGACATCCTGCTTCCGCCAGTGTACCGGCCAGAACCGGTAGCGAATGATGCCGCGATCACCGAAGTGCTGAATGATCGCGGGGACGACGATAACGAGCGTGAACGGAATCGTCAGGGCAACGAAGTTTTGATTCGAAAGCGAGGGGTTGATGTCAATCGCCCCAAGGAGGATGACGCAACCCATGAGAATTCCCATGCGGCGGCGGAGTTTCAGTTCAGGGTCGGTCGCGATGAGCCAGATTGAAACCGCTGCGAAGATTGCTCCCAAGATGAACTGATGCGCAGGAATCAGGAGCACGGTCGCCAGGGCAAAGGAAGCAAGCATCGCTTTGCGTTTTGGCGTCAGTTCCAGTTCGAGGCTCTCGATCACGGGGAAACATGGCGGGGGATGGAAAGGGGTCAAGCAGAGGCGGTGTCAGATGTGACGATTCTCGATCTCACATGGGAATTTTGGCTCTTTCGCGCTGCTGCCCGGAATTGACCTCGTCGCCGCTGCATGAGATACCCCTTACATGCGAATTTTGATCATTTGCCTGCTTTCTATCGTTACGGTGATTCAGGCTCAGCACGCCCCTGGTATCGTAGACGAAAAGAAGGATGCGAAGCATCGCACCCTTGATAAGCCGGCCCCTCCAGAGGACCCCGCGCTCGCGGCATATGGAATTTACGCGGAGAACGCGCCGACTCCGGAAGTGGGTGAGCCAATGACGACGAAACTACCGCTCGTGTTGAAGAAAGGAGACCGGATTGCCTTCGTCGGAAACACTTTGCTGGATCGAGGCGGGCAATTCGGCTTTTTCGAGGCGATGCTTTACCAGTCGCATCCAGACCTCGACCT
>JARGOD010000020.1:0-6164 GCA_029210205.1 Verrucomicrobiales bacterium
ACGGATGCTCTCCCGGTGGGAGATACCGTCAACGATATCTTTACCTACACGGTGAGTGATGGAAACGGCGGAACCGATACCGCTGAGCTCAACATCACGGTCACGGGAGTGAATGATGCGCCTCCTTCAAACCCTGCCGATAGCAGCGTGGGAGTTTTTGATGACGTGGACGAAATCGACGAGGATGCTGCTCCAATCACGGGAGATGTGCTCGCGAATGACTCGGATCCGGACACAGGTGACACCCTGACAGTGAGTGAAGTCAATGGAGTCGCCGGCAACGTGGCCAACGCGGTAACGGGAACGTTTGGAGATCTCACGCTCGCAGCCGACGGCACCTACAGCTACGATCTCGACAGCACAGATTCGATCATCCAGGCCCTTGGTGTAGGAGAGACCCAGATTGATAGTTTCACCTACACTGCAGATGACGGGAACGGTGGCTCTGCTGCGGCAACCTTGACGATCACGATCAACGGAGTGAATGATGCGCCTCCTGAAAATCCTCCCGGAACCCCAGGAGTAGATTTTGGAGTCTTCGATGATGCCGACAGTATTTCGGAAGATGCCTTTCCCAACAGTACGAATGGCAACGTTCTCGACAACGATCTCGATCCTGACGGAGATACGCTGACCGTCAGTGAAGTCGATGGAGCCAGTGGTGATGTTGGATCTCAAGTGAGCGGAACCTACGGAGTCATCACGATTGATAGTGACGGCGAATACATTTACCAACTCGACAATAGCAATGCGACGGTGCAAGCGCTTGGGGACGGGGAGAACGTTCTGGAGACGTTCGAATATACCGCGAATGACGGCAATGGAGGTACGGCCACTGCCACTCTGACGATTACAATCAATGGAGTGAACGATGCTACGGTCACCGCTCCGGATCGCGGAATCACGGATGAAGACACCGCGATTACGATCGATGTTCTTGCCAATGATGATGATGCTGATCAGAACGACTCATTGACGATCACATCGGTGACGCAGCCTTCAGACTCAAATGATGGCGTGGTCACGAACAATGGAGGCGACCTGACGTTCACGCCAGGATCGAATTTTGACTCTCTGGGTGCTAATGAGAGTGCAACGACCACTTTCACTTACACCACCATTGCAGCAGGCAGTAATGAGACAGCGACCGAGACAGTCACGGTGACAGTGAATGGCCTCAATGACGCTCCCACCGCAGTCAACGATGCCGAAACGACCGATCAGGATACGGTAGTCAATATCGACCTGCTCGGGGCGGATGACTCAGTTGCTGCTGACAGTGACCCTGACAATGACGCATTGATCGTTACTCAAATCAACGGAATCACAGCCGGGGGTGTGATCACTCTCGCCAGTGGTGCTCTCCTTCAAGTGAACGGGAACGGGACGGTGGATTATGATCCCAACGGACAATTCGACTCTCTTGATCAGGGGGATTCTGCCACGGACAGTTTCACTTATGTGATCAGCGACGGGAATGGCGGCACCAGCACTGCGACCGCAACGGTGACGATTAATGGGGTCGAGGACGCCACTGATACAGAACCTGATATTGGAGTGACCGACGAGGAGACACCAATTACTCTTTCGGTTCTCGATAATGACACAGACCCCGATGCCGGGGAGACATTGACGATTGCTTCAGTTTCCACTCCGAGCAAAGGGTCCGCTTCAACGGATGGTACCACGGTCACGTTTGATCCGAACTCTGAGTTCGAAGACCTCGGTGTGGGTGAATCCGAAGTGATCACTTTTGAATACACTCTCACAACCGGTGAGGTCGAAACGGTAACTGTGACGGTGAACGGAGTCAACGATGGCCCTGTCGCGGTGAATGACATTGAATCGACGAATCAGGATTCCGTAGTGAATATCGACTTGTTAGGAGTAGACGATTCTGTCGCAGCCGACAGTGATCCGGATGGAGATGCTCTGACTGTGACTGAGATCAACGGAGTGACCTCAGGAGGAACAATCACCCTGGCAAGTGGTGCGCTCGTCACGGTCAACGGAAACGGAACTGTGGACTACAACCCGAACGATCAGTTTGATTCGTTGGCGGCTGGAAGCTCGGTCACGGACAGTTTCACTTATGTGATCAGCGATGGGAATGGTGCGACGAGTACGGCGACAGCGACCGTCACGATCAACGGTGTCGACGATGCGATGGAAACGGACCCGGACTTCGGCTCTACCTTCGAAGGCAGCCCGGTTACGATCGACGTGCTCAACAACGACAGCGATGTCGATGCGGGCGATACGCTCAGCATCAATTCGGTCAACCAGCCCGCGGATGCCAACGATGGGACGGTCGTGAACAACGGGACAGACCTGACCTTTACTCCAGGTTCGAACTTCGAGAGTCTCGGAGTGGGTGAGAGTGCAACCACCACGTTTACCTATGTCGCGGAAGCGGCCGGCAGCGGGGAGACCCGCACGGAAACTGTCACGGTGACCATTAATGGTCTCAACGACGATCCGACGGCAGCTGATGACATTGGCAATACGGATGAGGACACATCGATTGCGATTGATGTTCTTACGAATGATACCGATTTGGACACGAACGATACCCTGACAGTGACGGCCGTTTCCCAGCCACCGGGCGGACAGGGAAGCACTTCTGTCACAAGCAGCGGAGGTGATGTGACATTCAATCCAGGGAATGATTTCCAGGATCTTGCCCAGGGCGAAACGGAGATCGTGGTCTTCGATTACGACGTCAGCGATGGAAGCGGAGGAAACGACAATGCTACAGTGCGTGTGACGGTTACGGGAGTGAACGACAATCCTGACCTCGTGGATGATTTCGAGACGACGGACGAAGAGACGGCAGTTATCATTGACGTTCTCGCGAATGACTCGGACGTGGACAACGGGGATACGCTGACCCTGACCGATGTTACTTCACCCGGACCTGGAAATGGAACGGCTTCTATTACCAATGGTGGTACTCGTATCACCTTTGATCCCGGAAGTGACTTTCAGGACCTTGCGGTGGGAGAATCTGAGGAGGTTACCTTTCAATATGAAGTGACCGACTCCTACGGAGCGACCAGCACGGCTGATGTCACCGTCACGGTTGAAGGCCTCAATGACGGACCGGACGCCGACGACGACGAGGATGACACGACAGAGAACGCTAGCATTGTCATCGATGTTCTCGATAATGATGACGACCCCGACACCTCCGATACCCTGACGATTACCAATGTGTCACCGACTTCCAGTGGTCGGGGAACCCCTTCAATCAGCGGGGGTGGCACCACGGTAACCTTCGATCCTGGAACCGACTTCGATTATCTCTCTGGCTCGGATTCTGAGATCGTCAGCTTCACCTATGACATCAGTGATGGAAATGGAGGCACCGACACCGCTACGGTTTTGGTTACTGTGAACGGGGTGAACGACAATCCTGAAGCGAATGATGACGATGGTGAGACGGATGAAGATTCAGCTGTGGTCATTTCGGTTCTCAACAACGATACCGATTCGGATACGAGTGACACGCTCACGGTGATCAGCGTGGATACTCCGGCGTTGGGAAATACAGCCATCACGGGTGGAGGCACCACAGTGACTTTCAATCCCGGAACGGATTACAATTACCTTGGAGAAGGCGAAGAGGAAATTGTGAGTGTCGACTACACGATTGCCGATGATTCCGGTGCGACTGATACAGCCACGATCCTAATCACTGTGAACGGGACTAACGATCGTCCCGGGGCAGTGAATGATCAGACCTCAACAGATGAAAACAACTCCGTGGTGATCGATGTGACCAACAATGACCAGGATCCAGATTCGACCGATACTTTGACGGTGACGAGTGTGACCACTCCGTCTCCCAATCAGGGAACTGTCAGCATCACGAATGGTGGCGCTGACGTGACTTTCGATCCGGGATCGGATTTCGATGACCTCGCCGTAGGAGACTTCCGTGTGGTGACCTTTAACTATGTTGTCGCCGATGATGAGGGCGCGTCGGATTCCGCGATGGTTGAAGTTACGGTCAATGGAACGAACGATGGTCCTGTTGCGGATCCTGACTTTGCAACGACCACGCAGAACTCGAATCGAGTTATCCAAGTGCTCACGAATGATGATGATCCAGACACCGGAGATAACTTGACCGTGATTAGCATTAATCAACCGGACCCCGGCAAGGGAACCGCCTCGATTCGGAATTCCGGAACACGTGTCCGTTTCGAGCCCGGCGACGATTTTGATTCGCTGGCCGACGGAGAGTCTGAGGAAGTGACCTTCAGCTACGTGATCAGTGACGGAAATGGGGGGACGGATACGGCGGACATCACGGTGACGGTGACGGGAACCAATGATGGACCGACTGCGACCGACGATTTTGACACAACAGATGAAGACACTTCGAAAGTAATCGATGTTCTCGGAAATGATGATGACCCTGACACAAGCGATACGCTGACTGTGACAGGAGTAACCGGCCCACCCGCTGGCAAGGGAAGCGTTTCAATCACAAACGGAGGTGCAGACGTTACCTTTGATCCCGGGTCAGACTTTGATAGTCTTGCGCAGGGAGCATTTGAGGAAGTGACATTCAGCTACACCATGGAGGATGGTGACGGTGAAACCGACACCGCGAATGTCACAATCACAGTCACTGGCGTCAACGATGCCCCGGTGGCAAACGACGATAACGTTGTCAGCACCACGGACATTGATCCGGTCACGATCGACGTGATTTCCAACGACACTGATATTGATGGCACTGTTGATCCTACGACGATTGATCTCGATCAAAGTCAGTCAGGGCAGCAGACGACTCTCTCGATTACAGGAGAAGGATTGTGGGAAGTTCTACCAGGTGGGAATGTAAGGTTCACTCCGGAATCAGGCATCGACAGTCAGCCTAGCAGTATTACTTACAGTGTGGAGGATAACAATGGTGCTATCTCGCTCGCGACGATTAACTTGAAGTATAGTGCCGCTGACGTTTGGTTTGGCAATGACGAGTCGGGAAGTGTGAATAATTCTGATTTCGATCAGTCACAGGCCCTTATCTCAGGTGCGGCAAATCAAATGACGTTTGCGACAGGGGATCTTGCCTTTAACGCGGCCTTGTTTAGTTGGAGTGGAAATAACGAGCAGGAAAATAAGATCGCACTGAGTAGCGACGAGGCTCAGTTCGCAACTGCCGCTGCCAACTACGATCGAGAATATAGAGGTTGGACTGAAATTGGAGAAGCCATCCGCTTTGGAACAACTCAGATCGTCAATTCGGTAGCTGCCAAAAGATTAGCGGGGGACCCTCGTGCTGAGGTGCCACAGGTCATGGTTATCCTGACCGATGCGGACCCTGACACACAGATTATTGGGGATTCTGACCTTCTTCCCGCGGCTACTGCCGCTAAGGATGCAGGCATCATTTTGGTCTTTGTAGCGATTCAGGAGGCAGCAGAACCTGACGGTGTCGCGCGCCTTCAGCAGGCCGCTTCAGAGGATGGGAATAATCAGCCCCTCGTCGTGGTCGCAGACTCCTACGCTGACATTGATGCGGGAGAGATTGCTGATCTACTGAATGCGATTCGGGAAGCGGCGGCAGCCGGCCTTCTTCCGGTCGTGATCGACATGGACGGTGACGGAGTCGAATTCAACGACATTGAAAACGGAATTGAGTTTGATGCTGACGACGACGGGCAAGATGAGAAGGTCGCGTGGGCCGATGAAGATGACGCGGTTCTCGTCTACGATGAGAACGGAAACGATACTATTGATGGCCTGAGTGAAATTGCCTTTGCACGATATTCTGATGAAATCGGCGCGACTGACCTCGAAGGACTTCGACACTTTGACAGCAACGAGGATCTAATTCTCGATGCTAACGACGATGAGTTCGACAGCTTCAAGCTGTGGCAGGATAGAGACGGCGACGGAGAAGTCGGCGACGGAGAAATGATGACTTTGACGGAAGCAGGCATCGAAAGTCTCGAACTCGTCTCAGACGAAAATTCCTACTACACCGCAGGAGGTGATGTTCATGTTCACGGTGAAGCGGGAGTGAACTATGCCGACGGATCCAAAGGGACGCTAGCTGACGCGACTTTCGGTTATGAAGAGTTGAGGGATGGAGACGACTCGCTCGAGATTATCACAGACTCGGGAGAAACTCTGGATGTGAATGATTC
>JARGOD010000020.1:6264-20753 GCA_029210205.1 Verrucomicrobiales bacterium
TTCGGAATAGATTCCGTGAAGTTGCTCTCGCTTTACCTCTACAGTGCGGGGCAATTTGCGGAGTCTTACGATCTTATCCAGTCAACCCTTGAGCGGTGTCCGGGTGACGTGGAACTCATTGAGAATTCGGGGGTTATCTTGCGCATCCTCAAGAGGCCGGTCGAAGCAATTAACTGCCTTCTGGAGGCTCATCGACTCGCTCCCGGGAAAGTGAATGTGTGTGATGCATTGGCGCACACATTTGCCGGAATTGGTGATTCAGTGAATGCTGATCGATTCGGACGCCTCTCTCTCGAATTGAAAGATCGCGAAGCAGCGAAGAAAGTGGCCATTGTTCAAGTGCCGAAACCCCGACGAACGTCTTCGGCTGAAAAAGAGCTGAAGAACGTTATCTCATTTTCTCTCTGGGGCGAAAACCCGCGTTATCTTCGGGGCGCGATCCGAAATGTGACTGCAGCATTCGATATCTACCCTGGCTGGGTCTGCCGCTTTTACTGCGATGACTCAGTGCCTGATGAAATCTTACGGTTATTGCAGCGTCGAGGCGCTGAAGTGGTGATGCGAGAGCGTCCCGCTTCCTTCTACGAAGGTCTCCTCTGGCGTTTCGAAGTAGTCAATGATCCTTCGATAGATCGGTTTCTCGTCCGGGACTGCGATTCGGTAGTGAATGTGAAGGAGAGAGTCGCCGTCGATGAGTGGCTCGCTTCGGATAAATGGTTCCACCTCATGCGTGACTACGCATCGCACACCGAGGTGATTCTAGCGGGAATGTGGGGCGGGGTGAGCGGTGTTTTGCCCCCGCTTGAAGAACTTCTGAAATCTTTCGATTCCAAGCTCGCACCAACAAGAACCTTTGATCAACTTTTTCTCAGGGACGTGGTATGGCCGGTCGTTCGTCAGAGTGCGCTTTGTCACGACAGTGTTTACACGGGAACTTTGGGTAGTATTCCTTTCCCGGCGCTAGGGGCACTCCCTGATTCCATCCATGTTGGACAGAATGAAGCGGCAGTTCGCGAGACGGTCATCGTAGATCTTCCCGAAATCAGTCGCAATTCTGCCCCGTCGGCAATTATTCTAACGGGTGCCGACATTGAGAGCGTCCGGTACGTCAGTGAAATTCTGTTGAGCTCGTCTGAGGTGAAGTCACTCCAACAAGAACCACTGAGCCACCTCATCGAGAATATAGAAAACCTCTGCGGCGACTTTCTGGGTGAAGGCGAGCAAGGTGTCCGAGATATGGCAATCCCTCTCCTGAGTGAGATGATCATGTCAAAGCTGCAGCGGCAGTTGAATGGGGTAAAGAAGGTTCACCTTTTGACTGATGATACTGGTGAAGTTCCACTGCTGAGCGAGATAGCGGACTCAATCGGTGCAAAAATTTTGGTCGTTGTTCGTGATCCTCGTGACGTCGCAAGTAGTCGTCGCATCTCGGATGAAGGCGAGGCGGCCGATCTGGCAATGGCATGGTCGGATTCTATTCGGCAAACGGCTCAAGCTAATCAAACCTGCCCTGACTCGGTAGAGCTCGTCCGATACGAAGATTTTTCGGCGGAACGAAAAAATTCAACTCTTAGGCGTATTGAAGCTTTCATGCAGCTCACCCCGGGTAGTCTCTCCAATTCTTTCGGTGCAGTGGATGTGAAAAAGCCGCTTCCTGAAACGCTTTCTAGATTGATCGAGGAACAGGCGGCTCCCCGGATGAATCAACTGCGATATTTGAATCCTGAAACGAAATCCGAGTCCTCAGGACTTCCCCGTTGATGACGCTGACTCTTTCCATCGATGAGCTGTTCGCTCAAGCATACGAGTGGCAGGCGAGTGGCCAATTCCTTCGCGCAGGACATGCTTATGCCGAATACCTGAACCATCGCGGGAAAGATCCATCTGGTTGGAATAATTTGGGAAACTGCTATCGCTCACTGGGCTGTGATGAGAAAGCGATACCGTGTTTTGATCGTGCGCTGGAATTGGAACCTGGCAGACCTTCAAGCCGGTTGAATCGCGGGCTCTCCTACCTCGCAATTGGCGATTACAAATCTGGATGGGCCGACTATGAAGCAAGGCTCGAGGCTATCTCTTTTAAAAGCGAGATTGTTGCCCAAAGGACCTGTCAATGGAATGGAGAGACGCTTTCAGGTGGCGAAACTCTCTATCTCTTCGGGAATCAAGGACTCGGGGACGCACTCCAGGTCTGGCGGTATCTCGGTGAGGTAGCCAATCGAGTCTCGCAGGTGACTCTGGAACTTCAATCTCCTCTGATTTCTCTCACCAAAAACTTGCCATCGAATGTGAAAGTCATCGAACGTGGTCAACGAGTCGGGAAGGCCCACAAGTGGTGTGAACTCTTCAGTCTGCCCGGAATTTTCGGGACGGAATTAAACTCAATTCCGGAACCGGTCGGGATTGGGTTCGATCGGGATGACAATGTACTGCGCAGAATCGAAACGGAGCGCCGAAAGGATCGACACGCACTGCAAGTGGGACTGGTCTGGTCTGGAACTCCGGCCAACTCACTTAATACTTATCGATCCCTCTCGCTGGAGAAATTAAGACCTGTTCTGGAACTCGGGCACTGCCAGTTTCACAGTTTGCAAAAGGGAACGCCGGCGAGTGAAGTAGAGCAGTTGGAATCATCGATCCGACCTGTCGATCTATCTTCTCATCTCACCGATTTCGCATCGACCGCAACAGCGATCGAAGCGCTGGACTTGATAATCACGACAGATACTTCGGTCCCAAACCTCATTGGAGCAATGGACCAGTCCGCTTGGGTGCTCTTACATGAGCCTGCGGACTGGCGCTGGGGCCGGGAAGGGCAAATGTCGCCATGGTATCCAAAGTTGGAACTGTTTCGCCAGCCGAAGATGAGGGATTGGGAAACGGTTGTGGACCAGATTCGATGCAGACTCGCGGGGCTCGATTCGATTTAAAAACACGGGAGGCTTTGGAACCTCTCGGACAGTCGGATCATTAAATGAGCTAAAAGTCCTGCTGGAGCGAATTACTAATTGATATTAACCATAATTGTGATAATTTTAAGGTAATGCATCAAGTCGACGATCCATTGCTGGAGGCCCTGGTCTTTTTTGGAAAACTTCACTCTCGAGCGGTCAATACTGCTGGGGTGATTCAAGGGCTTTCCGTCGTGGGAGGGCGTCTGACTCCAGACCTCTTCACGCTTGCGGCGAAACGCTGTGGCTTTCAGTCAAAGCTCGTGACTCGATCTCTGGGAAGAATCAACACGGCGACTTTGCCAGTCCTTCTTATTCTGGAAAATGATGAAGCTGTTATCCTGACCTCGTTTCCATCCAAGAAAGAAGCGGAAGTGATTGTGCTCAGCAGCGGCGGAGGAACCCAGGTGGTCTCGCGGAAAGAACTTGAAGCGGTTTACACGGGGATCGCCATCTTCGTGAAGCCCTCCTATGAGTTTGAGCGACGTTCAGATTTCAATGCCAAGACACTGAAGAAAAACTGGTTCTGGGGAACACTCTGGCGCTTTCGAAGCTTCTACGCTCGGGTCTGCCTGGCAACGGTATTCATCAATATTCTCGCGATCGCCTCGTCACTTTTTGTGATGAACGTTTATGATCGCGTCGTTCCAAACGAAGCGATCGATACCCTCTACATTCTCGCGATTGGAGTGGTCGTTGCTTACCTTTTTGAGTTCACGCTGAAAACTCTGCGAACGTTTTTTGTCGATCGGGCCGGTCATCGTATTGATCTGATTCTAGGCAGTGAAATCTACAGTCGGGTTCTCGGCATGAAGTTCAGCGAACGTCCGACCTCGTCTGGTGCGTTGGCCAGTCAGGCAAGATCTTATGAATCTCTCCGCGAGTTTTTCACTAGTGCAACGATCGCTGCGCTAGCTGATCTCCCCTTCGTCTTCGTATTTGTCGGCGTGATATACCTGCTGGGAGGAGGTTTCGTTGCAATTCCGCTTCTCGTCGGTTTAGCGCTCGCTTTCATTATTGGAGTTGCTATGCAGATTCCGATCAGCCGTGCCGTTGCGGACACTTATCACTCTTCAAATCAGCGCCAAGCTCTCTTCGTTGAGGGCATCCAGGCGCTCGAAACCATCAAAGCGACACGGTCCGAATCAGAGATGCAGGCTCGTATGGAGGACGCCATGCAAGTCTCCGCAAAGGCTGAGGTAAAGTCTCGTGGATTCTCACACCTCGCAATGAATCTGACTTCGTTGATCCAGCATCTTGTCTCGACGGCCATTATCATTGCAGCGTTCTTTAGCGTCACGAACGAGGAAATGACTATGGGTGCGATGATAGCCTGTGTCATTCTTGCGGGAAGAGCGATGGGTCCAATGGCTATGGTTGCCTCGCTCCTTACCCGTCTTCAGCAGTCGCGTCGTTCACTTCTGGGTTTGAATCAGATTATGGATATGCCAGTAGAGCGTGACGAGCGCGGCGCTCGCTATTTGTCTGTGGCTAATTTCAGTCCTGACATCAGTATCGAAAAATTGAAGTTCGGGTATGATCCGGAGAGCGCACCGGTCCTGGACGAAATCAATCTTCGCATCACCCCGGGCGAACGTGTCGCCATCCTCGGTAAAATTGGTTCAGGGAAGAGTTCCCTCCTTCGTCTCCTCATGCAGTTTGAGCAACCAGTCGATGGCGCTATCAGCGTATCCGGCATTGATCTGAGACAATTTGATCCGGCAGAGTTGAGGCAGCATGTTGGGTATCTTCCGCAGGACCCAACGTTATTGTACGGAACTTTACGCAGTAATTTGAAAGCTGGTTGTCCATGGACCACTGATGACGAAATGCTTGAGGCGCTAGACTGTGTCGGTTTGGCAGGATTTATCCGCTCACTCCCCCGCGGGATTGATCAGCCTGTTTCCGAAGGGGGACGGTCTCTTTCCGGAGGTCAGCGTCAGTCGGTGGCCGCGGCAAGAGCTCTCGTAGAGAAACCTGAACTCCTTGTGTTCGACGAACCAACGAGTTCAATGGACATGGGTACGGAGAAGCGATTTTTGTCAAAACTCGATGACTATCTGGAGGCGGATACGTTGAGAACTCTTATTGTGGCAACTCATAAGCGATCGGTGCTATCGCTCGTCGAGCGTATTATCGTTATCGAAGATGGGCGCATCGTGGCTGATGGGCCCCGATCTCAGGTGATCGCCCCCCAGTCACCGCCAGCCAGTTCATCTGGAGGTCCGACACAACCGCGGCCTACCCAACCCTCATCCGAGATCATCGAGGAAATCGGATTGCCTTCCTGACCCTGACTAACCGTTGTCCATGAGTGCTGCCGCCGAGAATCCATATCAGTCCCGTTCTCCTGTCTTGAAAGAAGATCTGGACTACGTGAACAATGCGAGAGCAGCGGTGAAAGGAGATCGCGTTGTAGGAGCGAATCTGCTTCTTCTCGCTGTGATTGGTGTCATCGTTGGTTTTGTCTTCTGGGCTGCAAAAGCTGAAATCGATGAAGTGACTAAGGGCGCTGGAAAAGTTATTCCCTCCTCGTCTGTTCAAACGATTCAGAATCTTGAAGGGGGAATCGTCGCAGAGATACTTGTAAATGAAGGAACTCACGTAAAAAAGGACGACATCCTTTTGCGTATTGATGACACACTCAGTGCTTCGAGCTATCGTGAGAATCTGGCCAAAAGCCAGGCACTTGAGGCTTCGCTTTTTCGACTCGCAACAGAGGCGAATGGAAAACTCTCGATAGATTTTCCTGAGGAATTAGTGGGAGAACGTCCCGACCTGGTCGCTCGTGAGCATGCACTATATCGCAAGCGCGAGGAGGAGGTGACTGCTCAATCATCGATTATCCAGAGAAGCTTGCGATTGGCTTCGGATGAACTCACGATGACGATTCCGTTAGTTCAGAAAGGCATTGTCTCGCGAGTCGAGCAGCTACGTCTCGAACGGGAAGTGAACGAGCTGGAAGGTAAGCTTAACGAACTTGTCGGAAGTCGACAGCAGGAGGCGATGGAGCAATACAATGAGGTGAAAGCTCAGTTTGAAGAACTTTCCGAAGTACTGCAGGGGAGACAGGATCGAGTTCGCCGAACTCTCGTTCGTTCACCAGTATCAGGAACCGTGAATGAGCTCTACATGAACACCATTGGCGGTGTCGTTCAGCCCGGTGAGCCCATTGCAGATATCGTGCCGACAAATGGCACGCTCCTTGTCGAGGCAAAGGTTCGTCCGAAGGATATCGCATTTCTAAGCCCCGGGCAGGAAGCGACGCTCAAGTTCTCCGCCTACGATTTTTCCATCTATGGTGGCCTCAAAGGAACGGTGGAACACATCAGTGCCGACACAATTATCGACGAATTGGACAAGCAGCACTATTACATGATCAAAGTGCGAAATCCGGAAGGTCGACTCATGAAGGATGGCGAAGTCTTTCCGATCATTCCCGGGATGGTCGTCGAGGTAGATGTCCTTACCGGACGCCGAACGGTCCTTCAGTATCTAATGAAACCGTTTCACCGAATGCGTTTTAATGCCCTCAAAGAACGTTGATTAGACAGGGTTGACTCACTGATCTAACCCTGTTGATTTGATTATGGCAGCAGACAAAATTTCGAAGGTGGAAATGAATGCTCTTATCGTAATGCTCGAGCGAAGGCTTGCCGTCATTGCTGATGCTGAGCTTCGCGAATCGGATCCCTCGAAGCAATTGGCGCAGTTGCAGGAAGTTTCAGAGCAGATCATGGCGTTTCATGAGGAGCACTCGGAGAATCTCTCACCCCGGTTGAACCATTTTCTTGGGAATTGCAGTTTCGATAAAGCCCTCGAATGGGCTCGTTCCGCGTTTTGACAAATGATCGATTGGTTTGCATTTTATTATAAAGGCAGTAACTTTTATAATAATGAGAACCAACAGAGACAGGTCAAGGCAGGCTGCACTTTCCCTCTTTGAGGTGACGATGGTGGTAGCTTTGGTTGGCACTATCGCCGCGTTTGCCCTTCCGAGAGTGGGGGGAATAAAGCGAGGTACGGAAGAAGTTAAATTGCTCAGCGATGTCGCGGTGATGAACTCAGCCGTCAAAGTCTATCTTTCTAATGGAGGTACTCTTGGTCCTACTTCGACGGTCGATGAGGTGATTCAGGATGTAGGCCGTTCGGTTTCACTCGATAAGGCAGATACTTTCGTGGGATTGACCGGGTCAATGCTCGATGAGCGACTCACCCCGAATTGGATCTCGGATAAGAGAAAATCATCCAGTCAATCCCGCGCGATCTGGAACGCAAGTTCGCAGCGGTTTGAAATTACGAATGAACCCGTCGCAGGCATTACCAGTTTTGGAATTGATCACAGCATTGCTGAATCGAACTCGCAAGAGAGATCGACGGAGGAAGCGGGGCGCAGTTCTTCGATGAAATACGCATCAGAGGGGAACTGGGTTTGGGACTACACTGAGGCGCCTCCTGCTGCTCCGGTTGGTCCATCAGTGATTCCAGTTACCGAAGTGATCACGAACACCACACCGCCTGGTGTCCCGACGAATCCAAACCCTCCAGGTGGTCTGCAGAGATTGGCGCCGCCTTCCTTTACGAAAACTCCCGGAGCTTATCCGATCGCGGATTTCCAACTTGCGGTAGGATTGACGAATCCAAATGCATCGGGCTCCAGTTTGATCTATTTCAAACGTCCCGGTGGAACCTGGGCAAAGTTTGATGAGATCGACTTCGTTGTCGATCCTGGAGAACAAATCCTTGCTTATGCGATCCCGACTGATTCTACCAAATACGAAGCAAGCACAGTAACGAGCGGAACCTTCACCGGAACTCCACTTAAGCTCCGCCTGAAGCTTGAAGCGGAGTCTAGATCCGTGAACTATTTTGATCTCGTAAACGACGGTGGCTACGCGGATCTTCGCGTTACCAATTTGGACGAGATTCCAGATTTTCTGCGCCAAACCGGTTTGTTCAATACTTATTACGGAGCGAACGGGGAAGACCCAAGCCTCCCCGGGAGCGGCACTCTGGTAGGGACCTATGATCAAGGCTATCAGCAGGATCTCGTCGCGCTTAATCCCGAGATGTGGAACGGAGGGCAGGAGTTGAAACTTCAGGCTTTCGCTAAGTCCTCGCGCGAGCAGTGGGTCGGTTCTTCAAATCTTTCGACCCTGACGATCACTGCGGAAAAGCTTCCCCTTTCGCCACCTTTGATTTCGATGACGGAATCAAACCCGGGCGAGTATATGGTCTCGCTCGAACTGGATGGTCGATACCCTCCGGGCACTCAGGTATATTACACTACTGGAGGTGATCCGCCGACTTGGGATGAGGCGACAGGTCAGGTCATTAACGGCACGGCGTTTGTTGGACCCTTTGCGCTCGATGTAGAATTGGAGGATCCTGCAGAACAACCGGGCGACAACGTCGAAATTGGAAATGGAGTTAATGATGTTCAGATTAAACAAGTCGTATTGAAATCGAACGGTCAGAGGATTGAGCAAAACGAGTCCTACGACTTTGATAACCTCGATAATCCCGGATTTGACGGAGCGAGAAGCAATGAGGTGGTGGATCGATCCAATGATCGTATTGAACTTCAAAGCATCACGATTGAACACGAAGGTGAAACGATCGTCGCCGACAATGTGAACGTGCTTAGTGTCACCGTGCAGAACTTGAATATCTCAAGTACCGCGAACGACAGCGATGTCACTGTTAAGCGTGACGGACAAGTGGTCGCTGACTTGGGAGATCGATTTCAGGGAAATAGTAATGGAAATTCAAATGCTCACTCTGGCGGACATAAGAACAGTACGTTTGCGAAGGAAGTCGAGGCGACTCTTCAATCCACGAACCTACGGGACTACATCGACTACTCGGGTGGATCGAAGTCCAGCCTGGATACAGATCACGACTTTGATGTCATGTTTTCACCGCTCACAAATAGAGATTTTCTCGTCGTGATGGAGCGCTATGGAAACAGTAGCTTTGACCTGCGCCCGCTCGATGCGACAGGAAGACCGATTCCAGGAGGTAATAGACTAACGTTCCGCTCCTATTCCTGGAACACGGGTCACGCTCCTTCCGATCAGAGCGGGCAGGCAATGTTCTTTTCCGTAATCGAAATCGAAAAGTTCGGCGTGAACACCGATTTGAATTCCATTGCCGGATTCCGTCTCAACAATGACGGCGGTGCAGACTTCAAATTTTTCACAATAAGTGACGAGGGCTTTGAGGAGCGTGAAGTGCGATACACCGGACAGATTCAGGCTCGCGTCTTTCCTCCGGCCAACCTGCGAAACTGGTTCGATCCTTCCCAGGTTGCGATACGCGAAGTGGCAGGAACTACGACGGTGAGCGAGTGATTCACTGAGCGAATATTTCGTCGTTCACGTGACCCTCGTTTAAGTCAACTCGTTCCGGCCGGCCTTTGTGCATGTAAATTGTCTCGGTGTGATCAAGTCCGAGCATTGCCATGATCGTCGAGTGAATGTCGTGGACGTGCATTTTGTCTTCGGTCGCGAAGAGTCCGAGTTCGTCAGTTGCGCCGATAGTCTGACCTCCTTTGGTGCCGCCGCCGGCCATCCACATCGTGAAGCCGGTTGGGTTGTGGTCGCGCCCGTCGCCCTTTTCGCTCATCGGGGTACGGCCGAACTCTCCACCCCAGATAATAAGTGTCTCGTCGAGGAGGCCGCGCTGTTTTAAATCCTGGATCAATCCCACAATGGGGACATCGACGTTGCGACAGAGGCGGCTGTGGTTTGCCTCCATTTTCGAGTGGCTGTCCCACTTGCTGCCCGCTCCATGGTAGAGTTGCACAAAGCGAACGCCCCGTTCGACGAGACGTCTCGCCATGAGACATTGACGACCGTAAACCTGGGTGTCTTTTTCATTCAGGCCATAGAGTTCCTTGATATGCTCTGGCTCGCTCTCAAGATCAATCGCTTCGGGAGCTTCCGACTGCATGCGAAAGGCCAGTTCGTAGCTGCGGATTCTTGCCTCGAGATCGGTGTTGGATTCACGGGAGTCGTAGTGCGACTCATTGATCTGATTAAGGAAATCAAGTTTACCTCGCTGTCTCGCGTTGGTAATTCCTGGAGGATTGTTGAGGTCTTTGATCGGCTCGGCTCCATTTTCAAAAAGGATGCCCTGATGAACCGCTGGAATAAAACCGGAACCCCAGGTCCGCGCACCGTTCACGACCATCGAGTTGGAATCTTTAATAACGACAAAGCCGGGGAGGCTTTTATTTTCGGTACCGAGTCCATAGGATATCCAGGATCCGAGTGAAGGTCTTCCGCCGAAGACCGAGCCTGTGTTCATTTGGCAAACCCCGCCTGCGTGGTTGATCCCGTCCGAGACACAGGATCGAATGACACACATTTCATCCGCGATCTTTGAATGCTGCGGGAGCCAGTCTGATATCCAGAGACCACTCTCGCCATGCTGTGCCCACTCGCGTTGGGAAGCGAGAAGGGGGGAGTTTACTTCTCCCATCGCTGTCACGGGCTTCTCGAAACTATCGGGAAGAGATTGGCCTGCCAACTTGTTGAGAAGTGGTTTCGGATCGAAGAGGTCGAGATGACTCGGACCTCCTTCCATGAAAAGCCAGATCACGCTTTTCGCGCGACCGAAGCGGTGCGGGATTTTCGCTGCGACAGGGTTCGGAGGCTGGTTCGCTCCGATAAGACTCTGCCCGGTCATTGCGGAGAGCGCGACAGCACCGAATCCGGCCCCTGCGGTCTTCAGGAAATCGCGGCGGTCTTGAGGTTGTTCGATTCGATTGCAGGGAGGCATGGGGAGTAGATTCAGTAATTAATTTTCAGTGGGCTCTTCTTCCTGATCTCCAGTGTAAGCGCTGGTCGGCCGAAGAAATGAGAGCATCAATGCAGATACAAAAATTCATTCGAGCTAAGGAGCGCGTGACAAAAATCGGTCATCGCACTGTGAAGCGACGAGTTTGCCTTTGAAGCTGCCGGTGCCTCTTCCCGAACCCACTTGGTGTCGGGCATGGGCGCCTCGCCGTTCTCACCGGAGAATTTGAAATCAAGAATCCGCTCAGTGGAAGGCTCTTCGGATATGAGGAGCTGTTCTTCTGTGAGGGCACCGGGGCTTACCGTGAAGCGGGCAAGCTGCCCATCCCAGAGATGGCCTTTTTGGTCCCGGCCGCCGAGCAGTGCCTTCACCTGATCTGCTGCTTTCAGTCCCCCGACGATTCCATGGGAAACAGTCGAAGTTTGCAGGGCCGAACTCGGATCGGAAAGGTCTTTTAGATAAAAAGTCACTTTCCCTGCAGTGCCGTCATTCTCGCAGGGGTGAGCTGAGACGGAAGCCGCAAAATACACCGGCGTGTTAAGGGGAAAGCGAAGATCGGATGCGACTACTTCATAAACTCGATTGTACTGAAAGTCGTCTCCGATCAGTTGCATGATGAAGTTTCGTGGAGCGTAGCGCGATTTTTCACTCGTGACTCCGAAGGTCCAACCGGTTTTCTCCTGCGATCCGTTCCATCGTGAGGCAAGCGTGTTGACCGAGGCGTCGCTATGAATCCTGTCAAGATGGGCGATCGCTTCGATCGTGAACGACTCTTGCGGCCAATCTGCATTTTTGATTTCCAGTTTTTCAAACCGGCTTCCGGGTTGCAGCCAGAGCGATTTATCGTCCAGCGTAACGGCGCTGACTTTGCTGAAGTTTTGGTCTATGGGCCGAAGACCATTCTCATTCGGAAACTTGTATTCGGGTTCAGGAACTGATTCGACGAGCAATTTTCTTTGGTTCTCGATAAAGGAGATCGCGTTGCTGAGTTCGTTCTTGTCAGGAGCCCGGCCGAAAACAGACTGGTAGGCATCGTGAATCATCGCTGCTTCGACTTTACTGCGCCCCGCGATAAGGCGCTTGGCAAATGAACTGGCTCGTTTCATCGTCCACTCCCCATTGACGATCATCAGCGATTGATTCGGTGTCGTCGTTGTGATCCTCGTTGGAGCGGAACTGAATCCGGATGGGGAATCAAATCCGCCGATCATGGGGTCTTTTGTATTTCGGCGCTTCTTCACGTAGATGGAGCGGCGTGGCGCGCTGCCATCAACGGAGGGTCCACCAGTTTTGCGATCCAACTCTCCGGATATCGCGAGCTTTGCATCCCGAATCTGTTCCGCGTCGAGTCGGTGAGGAGGAAATCGCCAAAGTAACCTGTTCTCCGGATCGGTGATGGCCTCATCAGTCATTGGCTCGCGCCTCGCGGTCTGTCGATAAGTAGCGCTGGTCGTGATGAGGCGATGCAGGGGTTTGAGTTTCCAGCCTCCTTCGAGGAATTTGTTGGTGAGCCAGTCGAGAAGCTCGGAATGACTTGGAGGATCTCCAAGACGGCCGAAGTCATTCGGAGTTGAGACAAGGCCTTTTCCGAAATGCCGCTGCCAAATCCGGTTCACGATGACTCGGGTAGAGAAAGGATTCGATTCGCTGGCAATCCAGTCTGCGAGAGCAGTGCGTCGCCCTGTTGTCCTTGAGGTTGGTGTGATGTCAGGGTTTTTCGAATCCATCAAAGTGAGAAATGCCGGTTCGACCGAGACTCTCTCTCCCCGACTTTTGAAAAAAGTTTCTCCGGGATCAATACCAACATCCGTGGTGATGAACGCAGCAGGGAGAGGGGACGGTTTCAGGTGATCGAAAGTGGCTAACTCAGCTTTAAGCGTTTTGTATTGCTCTAACTTTACTTCGTCTTTGCCAAAATCCTTTTCGAAATCAAGGCGTCCTTCACCGTGATCAACCTGTCTCTGCACGAGTTGGGCGATCTGCTCTTCGTAGGCGGAGCGCTTCGCAGCGGGCTTGCGATAGAATTGTTGCACCTTTTCAGGAAACTGACCGACGACGAAATCTACATTGCGTTTCTTTCGATCAGAAGTGATCGCGTTGAGTTTTTCGAGAACAGGCGCTGCTGCTTTCCTCCACTCTTCTTCCTTCCTTTCAAACTCAGCCTTTTCCCGTGGAGTGGCGAGAGGCTCTGACTCCGGCCACCAGGTGGAATTCAAAAATGCCTGAAGTGCGAAGTAGTCCTTTTGAAGAATGGGATCGAATTTGTGATCGTGGCACTGAGCGCATCCCATCCCGAGTCCAAGGAAGGCTTCGCTGGTGACATTCGTCATTTCAGTGAGAATGAGGTCCCACTGCATCTCAGCATTGCGCTGGTTCCACTCATAAATGCCGAGGCGGAGAAAAGCGGTCGCGATGAGCGTCTCCGGGTCGTCACGATCGAGTTCGTCAGCCGCGAGCTGTTCGCGGACGAATTCGCTATAAGGTTTGTTTTCGTTAAAAGACTCAATCACATAGTCCCGGTAACGCCATGTACCGGGTCGGAATTCGTCGGCACGATAGCCGTCACTTTCGGCATAGCGCACCACGTCGAGCCAGTGCTGTCCCCAGCGTTCGCCATAGTGGGGGCTCTCCAGCAGCTCATCGACAACATCGGCGATGGCTCCATCCGGGTTGGCGTTGAAAGCTTTCACGAACTCGTTGCTCTGCTCGACGGAAGGCGGTAGCCCGTGGAGGTCGAAATAGAGCCGGCGTACCAGCTCACGGGGATCGGCTTCGCGAGAAGGTTCAAGGTGGTTCTCTTTCAGTTTCCGGCTGATGAAATTGTCGATCTCATTTTTGACCCAACCTTCATTGGCAGCCGGCGGGGTGACTTCAGCAACGGGCTGAATCGCCCACCACTCCCGATCCTCTGCGGTGAAACCATGTTCATCCCGTTCGACCTCGGTCACTTTTTCGTCAGGCCAGGGGGCTCCCATCGTGATCCACTGCTCCAATATCGCAACTTGCTGTTCGGTCAGGGCCTTCTTTGGTGGCATTGAAAAATCCGGATCGCCTCGTCGAATTGCTTCGACGAGAAGTGAAGCTTTTGGCTCATGAGGTACGAGCGCTGGTCCGGTCTCGCCGCCTTCGAGCATGAAATCGCGGTGGTCGAGGCGGAGCCCGGCTTTCTCCTTATCCGCTCCATGACATTCGTAGCACTCAGCCGCGAGAAGAGGACGAACGTTCGTCTCGAAGAACTTAATCGCCTCGAGGTCATCAGCTCCTCTCACCGAAATCAACGTAGAAAAAAGAACAAGCAGCGTCGTGAGATGATTCATGGGCGGGGAGCGGGTTGGAACCAGAGGGTTGGTGCCGGGCCGGCGGGATGTTCCTTCGAGGCAAAGGCGTGAACGAGACCTTGTTTATCAAACTCGCCCGTTTCGCGAACGAGTAGAAAGGTAATGAGGTTTTCTTCACTGGTGAGAAGGAAGCGGGAGAGTTCCTCTGAATCGATCTCAATCAGGGAATTGGCGCTTCCCTTTGCGATCTTGAAGTCGGCGAGACGGAGGAATGAGTTTGTGTCAGGTGAGTTGCTCGTGAAATCGGGGGAGTCTTTCCACGTGATTCTGTTTTCTCCCCATTCGTGTGCGGAAGGCGAAATGGAGCCGTAAACAGTGAATTCGGAATCAGGAACGAGCGAAGAAAATCCGAGTCCACTCGACTCCATCATGAGTGTTAACTTTGCCTTCTTCATTG